>CBHROW010000445.1:0-3799 GCA_966080355.1 uncultured Chryseosolibacter sp. | reverse complement strand
TTCGTCCAACGGAATGTTGCTGTAGCACCATTGGCAGACAGAATGATTGATGGTTCCTTTCACGGGCTCTACGGACATATTTTCAAGTGATTTTGAAAATGCAGGTAATGACATTGATCCTATCGCACCAGCCGCCATGGCCTTCAGTGCTTCTTTACGTGTGACTTTCATAAGAGTGCGCTTTGATTTCAATCGGGCAGATCGAAATTACCATTCTTTGATCCATGGCACAAATTTGTAGCCCGATTATTGTGTCAATGGAAAGAAGAATCGACAGGAGGTAGTTTCGTTTTACAGAATAGCTGATAAATTGCGCCCGTTGATGAATTCATGATCCGCGTTTACACCATATCGAAAGGAAAGATCGATCAGCATAAAAATCCTCCGTTAGAAGATGTGCTGGAATTCAACAATATCATTTGGATCGACCTCCAGTCGCCTACGCAGCAAGAACGAAAGTTTGTCGAGACGCACTACGGGATTGAGTTCTTTACCTCGCAAGAACTGCAGGAGATCGAAAGTAGCTCGCGTTTTTTGGAAACGGAAGAGACGATCGAGATCAACCTCGGCTTTGTAGCCAGCGACCCCGACCTCTTTGTTCAAACCGTGACGTTCATTCTCAAAGGAAATATCTTATTTACCTACCGGACCGGTGACAGCAAAATTTTCGCGGAGGCAGTGAGAAGGCTCAAGTCGATGAACACCGAAACGAAAGAGCATGGCCTTGATATTTTCCTGACGATCCTTGAAGCAAGAATCGATGGCGATGCCGACCTGATCGAAAGCACCAACCGAAAATTGAACACGCTGAGCAAAGATCTGCTTTCGCAGAAAAATCTTGACCCGGATCTCCTCTTGGGAATTGCCCGGCTCCAGGAAAACGTAATGCTTCTGCATGAAACCATCACTGAAAAGCAGCGCGTAGTAAGCTCGCTGATCCGCATTCCCGAATTCAACAAGATCGAGAACGAGCGGCTGACCATTATTATTCGAGACATCGCTTCGCTCCTTCAACATTCACAGTTCAGTTCTGAGCGCCTGGAGTATATGCAAAATACTTTTCTGGGTCTTGTGAACATCGAGCAAAACCAGGTGATTAAAATTTTCACGGTAGTTACCGTTGTGTTCATGCCGCCAACACTCATTGCCAGCATCTATGGGATGAACTTTATGCACATGCCTGAACTGAGGTGGTTAGCAGGTTATCCGTTTGCGATCGGGTTGATGATCTTTTCCTCGCTTGCTTTTTTGTGGTTCTTCAAACGGAAAAAATGGCTGTGATCAATTCTGCTTCACACCATCCTTAATAACGAGTTCAATATTTTTCAGTGCTGAAATATTTTTCGATGGATCGCCTTTCACGACAATGAGGTCAGCAAGAAGGCCTTTTTGAATTCGACCGATCTCTTTTTATAAATGAAATGCTTTTGCATTCACCGAAGTTACAGATTGAAGGACAGCCAAAGGTTTCATTCCATATTCAACCATCATTTCCAACTCACGTGCATTGTCGCCATGAGCGAACACTCCGACATCGCCCCCAGCCAAGATCGTCACTCCAGAAGCCAACGCATTCTTGAATGATTCGCGTTTCTTTTTCACGCGTTCAGGCTCTGGTTCACTGCCTTTTTTCCATCCTTTATATTGACTCACCGCATCGCCAGCTGCCAGTGTCGGGCACAACGCAACCCCTTTTTCTTTCATGAGCTGAAAAATTTCGGGAGTTCCGCCATCACCGTGCTCGATCGTTTCTACACCGGCAAGTATCGCTCTCCGCATTCCTTCCGCGGTAGACGCGTGTGCCACTACTGGTCGGCCGCTGCTCTTCGCAGTTTGAACGATCATCGTCAGTTCTTCAACTGAAAATGTGGGTTCCGGCATTTCTCTATAACCCCAGCGGTAGTCGGCATAAACTTTTACTATATCAGCGCCCTTGCCAATCTGATCGCGAGTTACGCGGATCACATCATTTCCATCTGCAGGCTCAGCTCCGAGCATCACCGAAAAATCGGTATCAAAGCCGTTGGGGCCGTAACTTCCTGTCGCAACTATAGCTCTGCCCGCAACAAGCATTCGCGGACCCTGGATTATTCCCTGTTCAATCGCTTGCTTGATCCCGACATCGCTGTAGCCTGCGCCTTCTGAGCCAAGGTCTCGCACCGTTGTGAATCCTGCCAGCAATGTTCGTTTCGCGTGAATTGTCGCACGCGCAACGCGAAGCGCATCATTCTCTTTCATTACCTGATCTGCCCAGGAGGTTTCATTATAAGGGTGAAGCAAGAGGTGCGCATGACCTTCGATCATTCCTGGCATGATCGTGGAGCCTTCAAATCGGAGAATTTCTGTATTGGATCTGTATTTGATATTCGCAGTTGGACCGACCTCTAGAATTTGATTACCTTCAACCAGCACGGACCAGCCCGAATGCATTTGCTCTCCATCGAAAACCTGGTCGGCAGTAATCAGAATTTGCTGCGCACAAATAGCCGAAGAGATTGAAATGAAAATTGCGAAGGCGCAAAAGAAGGATATCGATAATCGGAAGTTTTGGATCATGAAGCTTAGTTGTTGTGTTCTTTTAGTTTTGCTCGGCCATATCGGTCAGGCACAACCAGCGACCGATATTTACCTGTTCAACATCAAGTCAAAACGCAGCCAGGTTTTGCTGGAAAATCCACAAAATATAACCATTCATCCCGGTTACGACAATCAACCTTTTTTTCACCCCACCGAACCATTGCTATACTTTGCAGCTGCGAACAACGAAGGCAGAACTGATATCATCGAGTTCAATCTGAAATCGAAGACAACCCGGACAATTACCGAGACGTATGATCGCGAGTATTCGCCTACCGTTACGCCAGACCGGAAGTATTTGTCATGCATTTTACAGACCGACTCGGGCAAGCAACACCTTGTTCGTTATCCAATTGAAGGTGGGAAGGCTGATACGCTGGTCAACGATCTGGTTGTGGGTTATCATGCATGGCTTAGCGAGAATACCCTTTCCATGTTCGTGCTCCCTCAACCATCCAAGCTGGTCATTCGCGACCTGAACAAAAAATAGCGATACGGTAGTGGCTGAAAATATTGGCCGCGCATTGCTCGAGATTCCAGGCCGAGATGCTGTTAGCTATCTTCAAAAGGTAGGCGACCAATGGAAAATTTTTGAGCTGTCATCAAGTCCGATGATGCAAAAAGAAATTTGCGAAACAGTTGACGGTAAAGATCATGACATGGCGTGGTTGCCGGACGGACGAATCATCATGAGCAACGATCGTAAAATATTTGTCAGGGTAGGGAATTCGTGGAATGAGGTCGAAATCCGTTCTCAGATTCCTTTGACAAAAATTACGCGGATGGCCGTGAGCCCAGATGGAAGAACAATCGCAGTGGTGGTAAACGAGCACTCCCCTAAAGCAGTTCAATAATGTCAGGAATCATAAAAAATGTTTTTGACACGCGTCAACTTGCGCGCTGGACAATTACCTTAGCAGCGAAAAATTACCACACGTGCAAAAACTCCAGCATATCGCCATCAGCGGCAACATCGGTTCCGGAAAAACAACACTGACAGAGAAATTAGCGAGGCATTATGGATGGCAGGCGCTGTACGAATCGGTGGATGAAAATCCATACTTGCGTGATTTTTATGAAGACATGAAACGATGGGCTTTTCATGTTCAAATATTTTTTCTCAATAGCCGTTTTAAGCAAGTGAATGAGATCCGGGACAAGGGCAGAACCACCATCCAGGACCGGACTATCTATGAAGACGCGTATATTTTTGCGGAATATT
>CBHROW010000444.1:0-3805 GCA_966080355.1 uncultured Chryseosolibacter sp. | reverse complement strand
TTTACTTCCCTTGTAATAGGCCTACCCATGATTTGTAATTAGTTAAAAAATGCAAACACTGGCTGTCTTTGGGGGTTCTTAATAGGTTTAGTAAAGGCCAATCAGACAAAAAGACAGGAAAAACCCCTTCTGCACAACGACAAAGATAATCGTTTTTGATGGAAATTAGTTCATTATCAGCGGTTTATTTACTAAAAACCGCCCTTTTGGCTCAATTTTGACCGTAATAGTCGCCCCAAATCTTAAACAGCTGAGTATCCAGCAACGGGTTGATCGGGGTAAGATTGTCTGCTTTAAAAACCAGGCGGTGCACAAAATGCATTTCACCGCTCTCATCCTCCCACCTCACTTCGCATTGCGCCTCTTCACCAAAATTTCTTGTCGGCACAACCAGGCATTCATTGGCCGGTATATGATAGTGTTCGATGTAACGTTTTTGACGAGCTTCACTGATCTTATATCCCGCATTCAAATTGATCTTCCTCATAAATCCATCCCCCTCCACGCGAGACTACGCAAACTTTTTCACCAGACAAATTCATATTGTTTCAATCGTCTGTAAACGCTTTGACTTGATTCAAGCTTCTTTGAATAGATTTGAAAAGAGTATCGCCTTCATTTTTAAACTTTGTCTATCTTCGATCATGGCCGACAAACTTTCAAAAAAGGATCTTGTCAATAAGATCGATGAGAAAATTCAGGCGCTCAATCTTCTGAAAAGCGCACTTCAAAGCGACCGTTCGCGAAAGCCTGAAATGCTGGAGGAATACAAGACAAAATTTTATGAACTCCTCGAAGAAAAAAAGAAAAAATAGTTTGCTGTTGCTTGTGCTGATTTTCAGCATCTCTACAGCGTTGTCGCAATCATACAAGCTCGAAGTGATCAACAGCAACACCGGGTCATATTTTCGTGCAGCATCTGTTGTTGACGATCGCGTTGCATGGGTGAGTGGAAGCAAAGGTGTTGTCGGAAGGTCGCGCGATGGCGGCCGCAGTTGGAAATTTATTCAGGTTCCGGGATACGAAAAATTGGAATTCAGGTCGCTCTATGCATTTGATTCTTTACATGCGCTTATCGCAAACGCTGGATCTCCAGCCTATATTATGAAAACGATCGATGGCGGCCGGAATTGGAAGACCGTTTATCAGAACAGTGATCCGGAAGCATTCGTTGATGGAATGGATTTCTGGGACAATAGCCATGGCGTTGTTTATGGCGATGCAATTAAAGGAGCGATGCTTTTGGTGATGACTATGGATGGCGGTTCCACCTGGACTGAAGTTCCGCCTGCGGGACGACCACAATTAAAAGAAGGTGAGGGATCTTTTGCTGCGAGTGGAACAAATATCCGCTGCCTGGGAAAATCAACTCTATTGATTGCGACCGGTGGAAAAGTGTCGCGGTTATTTGTTTCGCACGACAAAGGTGTGACATGGAAGATCGAGGAACCACCGATCATTCAAGGTTCCGTCATGACCGGAATTTTTTCCCTGGCGTTCGCAAATGACAATGACGGAATTGTTGTCGGTGGAAATTATGAGATCGATTCATTGAAGAAAGATCATGTCTTGCTGACACGCGATGGCGGAAAAACATGGAGCGCACCTCAACGTCCCACCGGAGGCATTCGCGAAGGCGTAGAGTACGTTGGCGACCGCACCCTTGTCGCAGCCGGATATCCGGGCGTTGATATTTCTCTGGATGGTGGAAAAAACTGGAGCGTACTGTCGGCCGAAAAACAATTTGCAGTTGTCCGGAAAGCGCGAAAAGGTTCTCTGGTTATGCTCGCGGGCGGTGCCGGTAAAATCGGATTCCTGAAAAAATAAAAGACCTTTGCAGATCACGCTGCGAAGGCACAACCAGATCGGTGACCCGCTCTTACCTCCAATTGCTTTTTGTTGTACTTACTCCGCCAACAATGATCGTGATCGATCGGTTGTCGCATGAGCCCTCTCCAAATCGATTACCGCATATTACACGATAGGCAGTTTCGGGAATTCCGCGCAAGGAACCACGAGGTTGTCAGCGCAAGCGATATTTTTCAACACTTGGCTGCGATGTTCGATGTGAATAAAATAACAGCGTTATGAGCGCGTGGAAACTGCGTGACGGAAGCTTGCTTCTCCATGGCTTACAATTCTATCCGATCCGGTAGTTTTGATTTCTTCGTCTTCATGTTGAGGTAACCACTTCGCATTATTTAACCTCCATAGAAAACTTACATGTGGTCTGCCGGTTCGCGTTATCGCTGGTTGGGGAGTAATCACCCCAAAGGATACACTTGCTAAAAATCGCTTCGATGAAATTCCATTTTCGTCTATGGAATGAAGTTTACAGATTAGATGTGTCACGGATTAAATTCTTAAAATAACCGAATGGAAAGTACGCTTAAAATATTGATCCTCGAAGACATTGAAGAGGATGTGGAGCTCGTCAAGAGAACATTGAAGAAGGCTGGGCTGGTCTTCGAAGCGCGACAGGAGGACAGTCGTGAAGGGTTTCTTAAAGCGCTGAATGAATTTCAGGCAGACGTGATCTTGTCCGATCATGCGCTGCCGCAATTCGATTCAGTAGAAGCGCTGCGATTGTGCAAGATGAAAGGGATTCCGGCTCCTTTTATTCTCGTTACGGGTGCGGTTTCAGAGGAGTTTGCCGTGGCGTGCTTAAAAGATGGTGCTGACGACTACGTGTTGAAATCCAATCTTGCCCGGCTTCCGAACGCTATTTTGAATGCAATCCGGCAACGCCAGGCCGAGCAAGAGAAGTTGCGTGCAGCCCAGGCGTTGCAATCGCAAAATGCCGAGTTGAAAAAGATCAACAAAGAGCTCGACAGCTTTGTCTATAGCGTCTCGCACAATTTGCGTGCACCGCTCATGTCAGTGCTGGGCTTACTCGATCTGGCGAAACATGAAAGTAACACGCATAGCTCGGAGCTCGATCAGTACTTTGCCATGATGGAATCGTCTATTCACAAGCTTGATGATACCGTGAAGGAAATTCTCGATTACTCGCGGAATTCAAGACAAAATCTCACGATCGAGAAGATTGATATTCGAAAGGTGATTGAAGACCACTTCGAAAAAATGCGATTCATGCCCGGCTCGCAGCATATCGAACACATTACCGAAATCAATCAGCTCGCTCCCTGTTATTCAGACAACTACCGCCTTTCGGTCATCATGAATAACCTTATTTCAAACTCGATCAAGTATCATGACCCTCAAAAAGATCGATCGTATATCATCATCGAAGGCCAGGTGACCCCCGAAAAGATCAGTCTCAAGTTCAGTGACAATGGTATCGGGATAGAAAGCCGCTATCTTGAAAAAGTCTTCGATATGTTCTTTCGGGGCACCGAGAAAAACAAAGGGGCGGGCTTAGGGTTATACATCGTCAAAGAGGCGGTGGAGAAACTCAACGGAAAAATTGCAATCGAATCGGTGGTTGGACAGGGCACGACCTTCGCCATCGATCTTCCGAATGTCACCAGACAGGGCCATGAAGTTGACGACAATAAAATGCAGGAAGTCTTTTAGATGCCGGTAGCCGTACCGTTGCATTTGATGCTAGGGAATTGAAAGTTTTTCGGACGCTTTCAGCTGACAGAAGAATTCCTGGATAGAAAGCCCGTGAATGGCCGCGAGATTCATGAGCGTTTTTACCGTCATATTCGCTTTTCCCTTTTCAATTCGCCAATACTGGATCATGGGAAGCTTATGTGCTTCAGCAAAATGACGCAGCGTCTCGTAGCCCTTGTCTTTTCGAAGAAGCTGCAGGCGATGGCCGATCGAGACGAGAACCGAA
>CBHROW010000443.1:0-3843 GCA_966080355.1 uncultured Chryseosolibacter sp. | reverse complement strand
CTGTCATGACTTCGCACAGTCTGAATGAAATTGCTGGGTGCGAATTGTTCTTCAAATGTGAAAACCTGCAGCACATCGGGGCCTTTAAGGCGAGGGGTGCGATGAATGCAGCGTTGTCGCTTTCAAAAGATGAGTTGAAAAATGGCATTGCAACGCACTCGAGTGGAAATCATGCACAAGCGGTGGCACGTGCAGCGAAAATCCTCGGGACGAAAGCCCACATCGTTATGCCTCGAACCGCTCCGGCTATCAAAAAGAAAGGAGTTGAAGCGCTGGGCGGAATCATCTACGAATGTGAACCCAACGTTCAATCGCGCGAAAGCATGCTTGCCGATGTCATTAAAAAAACTGGCGCAACGGAAATTCATCCCTTCAACAATTTTCGTGTGATGGAAGGACAGGCCACAGCAGCACTCGAGCTTGTTCAGGAAGTAAAAGATCTCGATGTAGTCGTTGCCCCTGTTGGAGGTGGTGGACTTTTGAGCGGTACTTCGCTGGCTATAAAATATTTTTCTCCAAAAACGAACGTGATGGCTGGCGAACCTGCCGGGGCTGATGATGCCGCGCGTTCGATGGGGAGTGGGAAAATTGAAACCTCGCAGGCCAACACCATTGCCGATGGATTGCTGACATCGCTCGGAGACAAAACTTTTCCCGTGATCCGCGAAAACGTGAAAGAAATAATCACCGTCACCGATCCCGAGATCATTGACGCGATGCGGTTGATCTGGGAGAGATTGAAAGTTATTGTTGAACCTTCAGGTGCAGTTCCATTTGCCGCGGTGTTGAAAGCGAAAGAGAAGTTTAAAGGAAAGAAAGTTGGAATAATTTTCTCGGGAGGAAACGTTGATTTGGAGAGAGTGGGAGAGTTGTTTAAATCCCGATAGCCACTAAGACACAAAGAAGAATTAAGAGAATCATCTTATCTTATTTGGCTCCCGAGATTTATTGATAGGGAATTTGATTAGCATCAAACCGTTTTTTAGATCGTCGACTGCCTCTTCCATATAAAGTTGCCATTGATGCTTATCTATCTCCCTGGCGCCTGTGAATACCTTTCGGCTTCCGAAAAATTTCGCTGATAGAAATAACAATTCGCAAGATTCTGCATCACTGCCTGCGTCACTTTTTTATCGATTCGTGCCTTCTTGTCTTCAATGTTAGATTCTATCAAAATCGCCTTCCATTTTTCTATCGCTACTGCAAGTTGAGATCTCAGTTCTTCTCCTAGTTCGACCGTTGCGTGTGTCATCAGGCTTGCGCACTTGATCGTCTCATAGCGAGCGGCCATAACGTCATCATAGTTCTCTTTCTTAGAACTTTCAACAAAATAGATCGGCCAACGTTCTTCCCTCGAAAAAAATGAAAACTCCGACTCCACCAGGTTTTTCAGGTATGACACATTTTGATCGAAAAGCTTTCGCTTGGAGGAATACATAAGTTTATCCATCGCGCCCTCTGCGTCATCCTGCGAATTTTCTTGCCCTGTCTTTTCAGGATGCCATGTGTTCGAGTCCAAAATGTACCCCTCGAAAATTAAACGATCAGCTTTCAAATCCCGAAGTCTAAAAAATAATGGAAACGCATATTCAAATGTTGCTACAAAGACGTTTTTCTTGACAATGGTCTTATCGTCCTTTTTGAATTGAAGCTCCTCTCGGCTGACCTTTTCACTTTGAACTTGAAATCCCTCAAGGCGAACATATATTTCGAGATCTGCGCCTTCACGCACCTCGTTTAAAGAATATCCTGTAGGCACCGCATTTCTGGCAAATGCATTCGTCATGTACTCTCGCGAATCGCCATCCGCTAAAGAAAGTAATTCAACTGATACCCGGTATGTTTTAATCGATTTATCGAGGGGCTTGAGAGGTGGAACTAAGTATTTAACATCGACCTTGTCACTCTTAATATTCTGCGCCAGCAGGTTTGACGCTAAAAGACTTACCGCAGCAACGCAAAGAATTCTCATGAGCTTGTTTTTTTATAAAGCTCGTACGATAAGGGTGCCTAACATACCAATTCAAATTCATTTCGTGTTGCCGTGTGTTCCCGTTTCCTGCGGCTGGCCCTGCTTAGTTATATACTCGACAAAAAAAAGCCGCAAAGAAATTCTCTGCGGCCCGCTGCGTCTTAGCGTCTCTGCGTTGAGTGTATTTAGTCCTGTTTTTTAAACGCGTCAAACTTCGAATCACTGTTCCTCTTCGGGAACGCGTTATTCGAATCGTCAACGTCTGCAAGATCTTTGTTCGGATCGAGTACCATGTTGATCACTTCCTTGTCTTTGATGAACACTTTCGTGAACTCTTCTTCATTCGTTCTCCACACCTCGGCTGGAATTCGCTCGATCTCCTTTGATCCATCTTTGTATGTCCATTCGATCACTACAGGCATTACCAACCCACCGTTGTTCTTGAATTTTACCTGGTAAATATTCTTGCCCTGGAGTTTCTGGCGTATAGCATTGTCATCGATGCGGCTCTGGAATTCACCATAGAATTGTTCAGGAGTGTTGATCAGCGAAAACTCTTGCGGCCCGGAAGAGAAGTCTGTTGCATTCTTTGCGCTCGCAGAAAGATCTCCCGACTTCACAGTCTTGTTTTTGTTTTCCGGATCGGATTGCTGTGACTTCAACTTGAACCACTTTACTTCTTCTACCGACATATCAACGTTATCGGTGGTGAAAAACCAACCTCTCCAGAACCAATCGAGGTCATAGCCTGATGCATCTTCCAGCAACCGGAAAAGGTCTGCGGGTTTCGGATGCTTGAACTTCCAGGTGTTCGCGTATTCTTTGAACGCTTTGTCGAAGATCGCCTGGTCCATCACAGTCTCGCGCAAAATAGTAAGCGCAACTGTCGGCTTCTCATAATAGTTGGAGCCAAAAGCGGTGAGTCGCTCATCGTCAGAGCTTACCATCACCGGTCGCATCACACTTTTGTCGCCCTTCATGTATGGAATGATATCTGCCGGGCGAGTGGCATGGATCAACCCCTGATAGCGCTCCATCTCGGTGCGCGTTTGAAGGAACGTATTCAATCCTTCATCCATCCACATCCACTGGCGTTCATCAGAGCTCACGATCATCGGGAACCAGTTGTGACCCACTTCATGCACGATCACGGTGATCATCGAACCTTTCGACTGTGGACTCATTTGGCCGCGGCTATCCGGTCTTCCACCGTTAAAACTGATCATCGGAAATTCCATGCCGAGGTTGGCCGTGTTTACAGAGTTTGCAACAGGATAAGGATAATCGAATGTGTACTTCGAATAAACTTCAACTGCATTCTTAATCGCTTTGGTCGATTCTTCGCCCCACACAGGATTTCCTTCCTTTGGATAGAATGACATACACAACACCGTGTTTGTCGGAAGTTTCACAGCCTGAATATCCCAGATAAATTTACGCGAGCTTGCAAATGCAAAATCGCGAACGTTGTCGGCCTGAAATCTCCAGGTCTTCTTTCCCGTTGCTTTTGTTTTTTCTTTTTGAGTTGCTTCCTCCTGCGTTACGATCAGCGTTGGCTTGTCGAAGGAAGTTTTAGCTTTTTCAAATCGCGATAGCTCTGTTGCCGATAAAACTTCCTTTGGATTTTGAAGCACTCCAGTTGAAGAGATCACATGATCCGCGGGAACGGTGATGTTCACTTTGTAATCGCCAAACTCCAGCGCAAATTCACCGAGACGCTGAAACTGCTTATTCTGCCATCCTTCATAATCATCGAACACACACATTCTCGGAAACCAGTGCGCGATCAAGTAGATTGCATTTTTGTCTCTGGGAAAATATTCATAGCCTTCGCGCGAAAGCAAAAAGTTACTGCGGTCGGTAATTGGATA
>CBHROW010000442.1:0-3875 GCA_966080355.1 uncultured Chryseosolibacter sp. | reverse complement strand
AAAGATCCGAATATTATTCACTCCGCGGTGCACGGCTCCCGTGGCAGTGAGGTTGCTTTTCTTCTGGGTGTTCGAGCTTAGAATGAACTCCGTGTATTTGTTGAGAACGGAAGCTCCGTTTCCGATTTTTGATTCGAGTTCTGAAACTTTGTATTTCTTGGCTTCCTTCACTTCAAGTGGTTTACCGGTGTTGTGAACGAGGCCGAGGTAGGAATTTTCAGCGAGCTTTACTTCATCGAGGGCCTTCAGGCTGGTGCCGACTTTCAATGGCGCCCAGGTAGCACCTGATTTCACTTCGTTCTTTCCTTTAGACACTAACACTTTGAAAGCGTAGTCCTGGGCGAACGCTGTGCACGAAAAAGCAACTAAGACGGTTGAAAATAAAAAAACTCTGGCGGTCATATTGGGTTTGTTTGTCTATGGGTTCGGATTCAGTCCATTCCTAAAACGCATAAAGCCGCAAACGCGGCTCTACGCTGAAACATGGCTGAAATTTATTTCTTCAAATTCTGGCGGAGCAGGAACTCATCATAATACTCCTTGTAAGTCGGAACGTCCGGAGCAAGTTTGATGGCCTGTTCATAAGCCGTGATGGCATCGATCACAAGATTTTTCTGCTCATAAAAGCTTGCCTCGAGCAATTTGCTCAAGGGAGTTACTTCAGTGATCTCGCCCACTTCCGTTGCCATGGATTTTTTGATCGTTTCCATGTCAGCAGCGCTCATGCGTTTGATCATGTGTTGCTTTGAAGCCACTTTCTTATCGGCCTTCGAATAAACCTCGATCAGAAGATTCGTCTCGTTAACGAGCTTCGGATCTGCAAGATTCAAGGTCACCGTTCTTTCAGGAGTTTCGATGGTCATGATCTGTTCTTCAAACAAGTTGAGTACGGACACGACATAAGGACCCGTAGATTTTGCGTCATCCCAATTCAATACTGCGGTGTTATTGAAAATTTCGGCTTTATTCTTATCAGGAAATATAACGGTGATGGCTGCAGTTTCTGTTGCGCGGTGCACAGCTCCGGTTGCGCTGAGTCGGTTTTTCTTGGCTTCGGCCGAATTGCTGCTCAAAATAAAGTCTGTGTATTTGTTCAGCACGCTGCTGCCAGCGCCCATTTTCGATTCGAGCGTTTTTACAGTATAACTTCCTGGAGTCTTCACTTCGAGTGGTCTTCCTGAAGCGTGGACAAGTCCTATGTATGCGTTTTCTGATAACTTGATCTCATCGGTTGCGCGCAAACTCGCGCCAGTTTTCAAAGGTTGCCAGGATTCACCGGTTTTCACCTCATTGGTTCCTTTGTTTGCCAGGACTTTGAAAGTATAGTCCTGACCAAAAACTGAAGCAGCTAGGGTGGAAAGGGCAAGAATTAGGGTCAACTTTCTAGTTTTCATTGTGGTATAGGGTAATTAATGGCCGTCTAATTTACGAAATTTCCTCGCTTTGGGTTGTTAATACGCTCTCGGGTTCCGGAGTAAGCTTTTTAACAAAAATATTTTCAATGCCCTTGTAGATATCAAAACACGGGCCAATAAGCGCAAGGGCGGCTATTGTCAGTGAAAGCTCGAGCTTGATGTTATAACTGTCAAATACAAAGACTATCAAGGATGAAACCACGAGAATTTCGAAGAGCTGAATGATCACGGACAGACCGTCATACAAAAGCGGGAACTTTTGATCGATCGAATAAAAAAGAATTACGTTCAAAAAACACATGATAAAGGCGATTACAACCTGAGACCACTCAGGAAGTTCATCGATGTAATCTTCATTAAGAATCATAGCAACGATGTTGGCGTGGATCACTGGACCAAACATATCAGGGTTTGCGCGGCCAGCCACCTTCGCATTCAAGGGAGTAAAGAATTTATCTTCCCAGGCTGGATCACCGATGTAATCTCCCAAATAACCCATAATAACAACACTGTTTTCAAACATCGCTGGCTCGTACTGATTTTGTGTAAAAGGAATCCAATCGATGGCGAAGCACAATGCATTGAAATTACTAGTTCCTTCTGCTTTAAGGTTTTTTACTTTGTTATTGTTGATATCAATGTTGCCTCTAAAATTGATGATCTCCTCTTCCTTATTGCGTGCAAGGAATTTCATCGTCTTTGCAGAATCGTATTTCATCGCCATCATTACGGAAAAGGCATATTCGTCCTTGCCCCTAACCTTAACCCTGGGAACAAATGATTTACAGATTTTTACATCCTCCTGATAACTCGCTCCGGTAACGAGGTTGGCAAATCCATTGTTAGCGTATTCCCGATACATCATATCCGAGTACTCCATTGAATCATAAACGTCTATGACATCAATACCTTTTTCACCCAGGCGGTAGATGGAATCAGACTGGAGGAGTCTTTCGACAAGTACAACGTTACCTGCGTCCTGGATAGCGCTAGCCAACATTAGATTTCCAAGCGTATCCAAAAGCTGTGGGCAGTTCACGGTATCGTAATATCCACCCTCACAATCAAAAAAGCTGTCTATGCCAATCACCTTCGGTTTATACTGACTTATAATCCGAATCGCCTGCCCGAGCTCTCTTCGCGTTGCCTGTGAAAGATTTACCAACACAATGCGGCTATCCGGACTCGGATCTTCCCGAAGTTGTGAGAAAACGTAATCCGTCAACTCAAATTCTCCAAGAGCAACCGAGATTGGGTCAAACGCAGTAAAAAGATTGAACTTTGTGATTTTCGAAACGCCCCACATGGTGAAGAACACGAAAACAGTCACAAACAGGCCCTTCAAAAGAATTTTTTTCATGGCAAGTTGAGGTAATCAGTAAATTTAGAAATTTAGCAGCGATTCATAATCATCAATTTCTGAATAACACAAGACTCACTATAAATCGGTATGTAGAGGGAATCGTTTCGGGTGACCGGGTGATCCTCTCCAAAGCCATCACGCTGGCAGAAAGCAGCCGGCCGCAAGACCAGATCTTAGCTGATGAGCTGATTAGCGCAGTCATGAATCGCACAGGTAAATCCATTCGGATTGGAATTACCGGTGTGCCTGGCGTGGGAAAAAGTACATTCATCGAAGCGTTTGGGAATGTGATTGTGGAATCTGGAAGAAGTCTCGCTGTGCTCACAATAGACCCCACCAGCCAACTGACGCGCGGAAGTATTCTTGGTGACAAAACCCGGATGCAATCTCTTTCGAAAAATCCGAAGGCGTACATCCGCCCGACTGCTTCCGGAAACATGCTTGGTGGAACAGCCGCGCGAACACGTGAAGCGATGTTGTTGTGTGAGGCTGCGGGGTTCGATACGATCATCGTAGAAACAGTAGGCGTTGGACAAAGTGAGATTGCTGTACGGAGCATGGTCGATTTTTTTCTTCTGCTCATGCTGGCCGGTGCCGGTGATGAGTTGCAGGGAATCAAGAAAGGAATTATGGAGATGGCAGATGCAATTGCCGTAACGAAAGCAGATGGCGATAATGTTAAGCATGCTTCAGAAGCCCAAGCGGAATATCAGCACGCGTTACATTTAATGCCAGGAAAAAACTCGGGATGGACTCCCCCGGTTGTCACGTGCTCCGCGATCGAAAACAAGGGACTAACTGAGATCTGGAACCTGATCTCGAAATATGAAATGAAAACCACTGAATCCAGTTTCTTCTCAGCGAACCGAAGTAAGCAAAATGTGAAGTGGTTTCTTGAACATTTTCAGTTCTTGCTGCTGAATGATTTTAGAAATTATCCTGAGCTGAAGTCAAAAATTCTCGATCTCGAGCGTGAAGTTACGGAAGAAAGCATCTCGCCCTATGCAGCTGCCGCTGAATTGTTGAAGGCATATCAGAACATTCAGCGCAATTCCAAATCCTGAAACCAGAATCCGGAACGCGTGCGCAGCTGGTTT
>CBHROW010000441.1:0-3888 GCA_966080355.1 uncultured Chryseosolibacter sp. | reverse complement strand
TTTGGTGTCGCTGATCTTGAAGCGATATTTTGAAGAGGCTTTAACATACCCGGGAAATTCGATCGTGTGATGTCCAACATTGGCAACGTTCGGAAAGGTCATCACCTTTTGATCTCCGCGATACAGGTCAAAATTGAGAATGTTCTGCGGACTACCTCCGCTCCAGGTAAGATTCGTCTTTTGCTTTCGTTTAAAAACTCGAAAACCATTTATCGCGTCAGTTTGAATGAACGGTATGAACAATTTGGCACGCAGCTCCAGCGATACATTTCCTTCGAAAGTCTGGCCAAGCTCCTCTGACGGACTCCATTGCACTTTTTTATTTATACCCGGCTTGATCTCCAGTCCGGCATCACCGGCAATTTTTGTAAGCGGATTGATGAATCCGTCAGCTGAACTGTAAAGCCTGACAGAATAAGACCTTCCCGCGATGGAGTCGGCCAGATCATAATGGACCACGATCTTGTTGTTCAAAAATTCTGCGGCTTTCAATTCGATCGACTGAGCGCGAATGATAATAACAGGGAGCAATGAGAGGATGGCAATAGCATGGAGTTTCATCGGATTGATTCTTCGAGAAGTTTTCATATTCTCACAAGCCCCTAAAATTCCTCCATGCAAATTTCATTGAAAAGCATTTCGGGTGCATTATTCGGTAACTTGGTTGTAGCCTGAATACGCGCTGCGACAACAATCACGGCCGGCCTAAAACGCGAATACCGCCTGATCGAAGATTTGCAGTTTTGAGACTGTTTTTTTCAGTTATCGATTGCAACCCATGGTTACCTTGTCAGTCAAATTACTGACGCTGGTCTTCATGCGACAGTGTTGTTAAAAACCCCACATATGAAACAATTCACCTCCCAAGCGCTCCCACGTGCATTGCCGATACATGCAAAGGCGAAACCAAAGCACGTAGTCGAGACCATCGTAAACGGATCGGAAGAGTTTACCATCGATCTGACCGGAAAAATCCTCAGCACCAACCTGGAAGCTGCGAACGTAACGGGATATGATGCTGATGAATTGATCGGGAAATCAATTGCGGTATTCTACACTGACGAATCGAAGATGGCGGACGAACACCACACTGACCTGATAAAAGCAAATGAGCACGTGACGTATAGTATAAACGCATGGCGGGTAAAAAAAAGGAATATCGTTTTCTGGTCATCGGTAAAATTCAACGCGATCAAAGACGACAATCAGGTTACCACTGGTTTTAAAATGTATCTGAAGGATAGCACACACAAAAAAATTTTTTCCAGCAGGCTAAAACGATTCAGAGACGAGTACCTGAATCTTTTTGACAATCAATACATAGGGATCTTCAAGTTTAGGCAAAAGGATTCGCGCATGCTTCTCGCAAACAGTCTCGCTGTTTTGCTCATGGGAGGTCATGGCAAACCAGGTTTTTACTTTGATGAGATCTTTCGCAATGATGATGATAGATTACTTTTTTGGGGAATGCTCAATCGGGATTCCTACGTCACTGACTTTGAGTTTCGCACGGTGCGAAGCCGGGACGCGTGGGTGATGGTGCAATGCAGATATTTTGAAAGCCAGGGATTTGTTGAAGGGATAATTGTCGATATCAGTGAGAGTAAGAAGCAGCTTCGCAGTCTGTCTAATCTTAATAATGAGCTCGACACATTTGTATATCATGCGTCCCATGACCTTCGCTCACCCCTCACTACGCTTCTTGGCCTCATCAACCTGATGCGGGCTGATCGGGACAAATCGGCTGTGATAAAATATCTCGATATCATGGAGGAGCGAGTTTTTCATATGGACGATTTGCTCAGAAACCTGGCATCGATCACCTATAACAGTAAGACACAACTTGACATCATGCAGGTTGATGTGGCATCTGTAATCCATTCAGTCTTAAGTGAGCCAGCCACAAGCCAGTCGCTGGTAGTCATCCATTTTGATATTCTATCTAACTTCTCCCTCCGATCAGACCCCAACAGAATTGCAGTGATCGTGCGAAATCTCGTGTCAAACGCAGTGAAATTCTACAATCAGGCAGCAGCAAAACCATTTGTCAGGATATCTCTGAATGCAACGGTGAACGAAGCGATCATTAAAGTGGCAGACAACGGGATCGGCATCGACCCCGAACACCTTCCGAATATTTTTAGCTTGTTCTACAAAGCAACAAGTCGCAACAACGGAAAAGGCCTTGGCCTGTACATTGTCAATCAAGAGGTCGAACGACTGAACGGAGAGATCCAGGTTGTATCGAAGCCCAATGAAGGATCGGTCTTCGAAGTGCGGCTACCATCACTTCCAACCTGATCCAATCGCCAAGGGCAAATGCAAAACATCTCGCGGGCGTATCTCACTCACGGATAGGTATCGCAATTCATTTATATGAGCTGGTCAACATAATGATGCAACGTCCATCGGAGGTATTCATACCCGTTCTTCCCGGGAGAATCACATGCTTAAACATACGGTATCCACCACTTGCCTTTGTTTTTCATCTTCACTGCGTTCCATTGAAGACACAACGGATACAAGAACAGCACAATGCCTAACCATAGCAAATAAACTTCTGGCAATTCAAATCCGAATTTTCCGCGCAACATTGGGGCACCGCTCGAAACTGTACCAATATATACCATGTTTGAAATCGGATAACCCGATAACCACACCGCAGCCACCGCACAAAGATGCGCCACAAGTATGTGTAAAACATAATAGAACATTGCTGTTCTGCCGAACACCGACAATGGATTTCGGTCGCTGCTTTTGACGCCCTCAAAAACCCCTAACAGGACGAAGCAAATACCTAATGTGGCAAGCAGAAAATCGAGTGAAGGCGGGTATTTCTCCACATTAAAAAATGAAATTATGGTTTGGCTCAGAATGTCAAATCGTCTCCAGGGATGCGGATCACCGTAAAAATTGATGAGTCGGACAAGAAAGAACAACAAGATCGCGGTAATCCCAATCAGCAGCAGATTGTTCCTGCGATTAACCTCTGGCATCGATGATGCATAGAAAAGCTTGCCTATACAAAATCCAAAGGCCATCACCGCTACCCAGGGAACAATTGGATACAAAACAAGGAAAACATAATGGTTGCCCAACGAGTATGATTTCTTTTGGTGAATGAAGGACCAGATGACATCCCATATCGGCTGCGAAAACGTAACACCGTCCAAGAGATTGTGCGCGACAATCATAACGAGACTTAATATGAGTAAGAGCCGAACCCGCATGTGGATAAGTGCTGACATCGCGATCATGCACGCCCCGATAACTGAAATAATCGCAAATGAATTGAAGTGAAGCAACGGATCGAAATTCCACACAAACCTGACAACGGTCATCTGCAGAAGCACAAGAAACAATCCTCGCTTTATCAGGCCAATTGACATTTCCCGAGGCGAGGTCTTTCGCAGGGTTTGTGACATGGACAAACCGGAGAGAAAAATAAATGTAGGGGCACAGATGTGCGTAATCCAGCGTGTTGCAAATAAGCCTGGTGTGGTCTGAGCAATATCTTCCGGACTCACCAGGTATGAATCGTAATGAAAAAAATCACGAACATGATCAAGTGCCATGATCACCATTACCACACCGCGCAAGAGATCTATCGAATCGACCCGTATGCGTGTTCCTGGATTATGTTTCGTTTCGAATAATGTTTTCTCAAGCAATTGTGTTGCTGCCATATGAATTCTTTTTTCGTGTATTATCTGTTGCCCAGATTGGCCGCACCGTATGCGATTTTGTCTCTCACAACATGATCTGCATTTTCGCCCGCCATCATGCTGACCAGTAGAAGGCCAAGGCCAAGGTCGATACCGGATGTAACGGATCCGGCAGTTATGACCTGGCCATCTTGCACAAGCCGTTGCTGCAAGGCCTGGCGAC
>CBHROW010000440.1:0-3918 GCA_966080355.1 uncultured Chryseosolibacter sp. | reverse complement strand
TCGGTGATGACCAGATCGAGTGGCGTGTCGGATGCGAGGATCGGGATGGCCATCACCCACTGGGCAATGCCAACACCTTCGTAGTTGAAAGTCACACCTTTCTTCATGTCAACTTTCTTCGGACTCCACATCGCAATGTTGAGAATAACGAATACGTTGATACCAATATTGAAGAGCATCATCGCGAAATGCACCACAAGTATTTGCCATCCAAAGTACACATACGGTATGCTGAGCACAAAGCAGGCGATAGTAACTCCGCAAAGCAACCAGTACTTAGACTCCACATATTGCCGCATGGAGACAGGCCTCGTTAAAGTAAAATCATAATGACCGCCCTGCCAGCTGTACAACAATTGCCCATAGTTGATCATGAAGATTCCGGTGATAAATATCCCGACAAAAAGAAGGATTGAAGACATCTGCGTGAGATAGAGTTTGTTCGTATAGAAGATCAGCCCATAAAAAAGGAAGAATACACTTAGATAGAGAATGTTCTTCGGTCGTTTGTTTCGCAGAATAAGCTTCACCTCCACATTGATCATTTCCCCTACCATGCCGAAGCTTTCCAGGAACGACAGGCCGCGCGACTCTCCGTAGGATGACTTTTTCTTTGCACGGATCTCTTCCGGGTAAGTTCCCCGTAAAAAGAATTTATAATTCGCGTAATAGGTTACAGCAATCAACAACAACGGGATCAAGACAAGGAGCGGTTGGTTGATGACCCTTCCAAAGAGCATCGATGAAACAGTCGACAACTTAAACCATTGAAAATAATCTGCTGCCCCGAACAGCGCGATAATGGAAAGCAGGATCAGAACACCCCACACGTTGTCATCGAGCTTTTTCTTGAAGAGGATGATCAGGTAATGCAGAAATATGCTTGTGCCGGCCACCATGAATATCCATGATAACGCTACGAGAGTACCTTTTTCAACCGCAATGACCTTGACCGCAAACGGCCCGAAAATGATCCACGGCAATACATTTATCAGGTGAGCTGCAGATCGCACGAGCATAAAATGGATCATTTTTCCTTTGCGGATCGGCAGGTGCAGATAAGGTTGAATGTCGAGCACCGGTAAATTCTGCATGAGGTAACGCATGATGAACTCGAATGCAAAGAAGTACAGCAGAAGCCCATTGAGAAATCCTATGGCATCATTTTGCTTGAGTGCCTTGATGATAATGATGTCGAGTGTGAAGCCCAGGGCTACTGCGTAAAACAACATCATGAGTCCAAGGAGGCCGGTGAAGATCATCGTGGTGGCATCTTTCGAGAAGGAAACAGATCGGAGAAATTTTTTCCAGCTGTGCGATAGAAGGGTCCTTACCATATTTTTGATGCTCAATCTGTAGTCAAAAGAGTTTAATAATTACATTTTTGCATCTTGAATTCGTAAGATGGAGCTTCGTCTACAAACTGGTTACAGACAGATCTTATCCCTTGCTTTGCCGATATCGCTGGCGATGCTCGTGCCGCAGATCAATTTCATTACCAATAACATTTTTTTGAGCGGTTTGGGTGAGCGGGAGCTGGCGAGCGCGGGCATCACCGGTGTTTATTATTTGATCTTTGCGGTGATTGGCAACGGATTGAATAACGGGCTTCAGTCTTTGATCGCGCGCAGGGCGGGACAAAACCTTCCAAAAGAGATTGGCAAATTATTCTTCCATGGTGTGTGGCTCGCGTTGGGCTTTGCCGGTCTGGGAATACTGGCAACTTACACCATCGCTCCAACCATACTCCGCGCAACGATACACGATGAAGCTATTGCAAATCAAGTGATCAACTTTTTATTGATTCGCATCTGGGGATTGCCATTTCTTTATCTCTATGTCATGCGCAACGCATTGCTGGTGGGAACCAATCAGACGAAGTTCCTGGTGTGGGGAACGTTGTCGGAAGCGCTTACCAACATCTTCCTCGACTATGGGTTCATTTATGGAAAGTTCGGCTTGCCCGAAATTGGATTCAACGGTGCGGCTTACGCTTCAATCATCGCTGAAGGCACGGGCCTCCTGGTCATTTACCTGGTGATTCACCTCAAGGGCATTCACAAGCGATTTGCATTTTTTGAAGATGTGCGATGGGATGGTTCAATACTGAAGCACATTCTTGTCACTTCATCACCGCTGATCGCGCAGTACGGGATCAGCATCATCAGCTGGGAATATTTTTACATCCTCATCGAGCATCATGGTGAACGCGCGCTTGCCATCTCGAATACAATGAGGAATATCTTCGGATTGTTTGGAATTTTCTCATGGGCATTTGCATCCGCCACCAACACGCTGGTGAGTAACATCATCGGTCAGGGCCGCGAAGACGAGGTGTTGCCTGTGATTCGAAGAGTAGTTAAAGTGAGCCTGGGGATCTCGTTCGTTCTTTTTGTTTTTCTTTCGATCTGGCCGGAATGGTTCCTTTCATTCTATGGACAGAGTGAAGAATTTATTCGTGATGGAATACCGGTGATCCGCGTAGTTTCATTTGCGCTGCTCATGATGTCGTTTGGAACGATCTGGCTGAATGCGGTGACCGGAACGGGAAATACACGCGTCAATCTTCTCATCGAGTTCGTGACCATCATCATTTATTGTGCTTACGTTTACCTCGTACTGGAATACTGGAACATGCCGATCACCTGGGGCTGGGCTTCAGAGTGGGTATACTGGCTGTCGATGTTCTCGATGGCGTTCTTCTATATGCGATCGGAGAAGTGGAAGGGAAAAGTGGTGTGATTTGGCTTAAGTGCATTCTGCAACTAAGTTCTTGTTGTGTATTTATTCAATGAAAACATGCAATACGGTTTTTAGTAGTTTTTTTACGATCGATCATGATTTATTTCATGCGAGTTATTTCCAAGTGAGACTTTTTTTTAGCTTTAACTTGGTAGAATTAAAAAAAGACCCATGAGAAACCACATTCAATCACTACGGGGATATGGAAGCAAGATTCTTTCCACGACAATAATTCTCGTAAGTGCGATAGTTATCTCCTGTTCCGATTTTGGCAACGCTGAATCCGACTTCGTTGATAAGAATTTCGAAACAGAAGAGTTTTCAAAACTACTTCCGTCAGACGCAGTCATAAACTGGCAGAAGAAACAACGAGGATATTCGCAAGAACTCGCCTCACTGTATGATGAGATTCCAATCACCTATAAATACAAGCAATCACCAAGCGGGAAGACAATTCAGTACTCATTGCTGGCGGTAAGTAAAGATGATGAAAAACCAAATTATTATTTGGTCAAGTTCTACAGTGAAGCATTAAGTGACGGGTCATTTTCCAACCTTGCTCATTTTGTCGGAATAGTCCAGGTATTAAGCAAGAATGGGCAAGTGCTTTTTACGAAGAAAGTCGGAATGACTGATAAAGCCACTATCGAAGGCTCAACGTCTACCGCGCGTGTATCAGAACCTGGAACGGATTGCGTAGTGTTCACTGTTTATCATTACCTCGATTGGTATGTTAATGGATCGTATGTTGATTCAGAACTCGAGTACATTGACTGGAGCGAAGAATGCAACTATGCGTTTGGCTCTCTTTTCTCTGGTGGCGGTGGAGGTGGTGGAACGTATGTTGGGAGCGGAGGTGGGGCGTATGACAATTGCGGAGATTCAGTTCATGGATGCCTTTACCAGATAAGTGATGACGATCTTAGTTATGAAGTTGACCAGGCAAAAAGGTTTCTATGTGGAAGATGGACGATAGAATTTACAGACACAGGTAACGCCTACTCGGCTCAAATAAGTGGTCTTGGTGGAAGCTTCGTAAATAATCGGGGCCAAGCATTCGACATTGAGTTGTATACTGATTGTTTAGAAATTCCAAAATTCTACGGGAGCCAAATAGACGCATCAAACACATTTAAATTACAGGTTGACTTAGCGGTGAATGACGTGATATCGGGA
>CBHROW010000439.1:0-3922 GCA_966080355.1 uncultured Chryseosolibacter sp. | reverse complement strand
AAGGTGTATACAAACTATGGAAGCGACATCTTGAAACAGAATTCGAATCGTGAACCTTCGAAGGAACTTGGCAATACGCAGGGCCAGGGCTACTCAAACACGATCGTTTTTGGAACGCTGAGTTTTTCATACCAGATCAAGCACAACCTTTTTCTCGATGCTGTGCTCACGTTGAGAAAGAGTGATTCAGAAGTACCTTTTTATAACAATAATTCCACCATTAGTTCGCTAGCTTTGCGCTGGAACATACCGCAGCGCCTCTACGAGTTTTGACGATCCATGAAAGTTTACCTCCGCATTTTACGATACGCACCTAACCTTTTTCCGCGGTTATTTCAATTTCTTTTTTATTCAATTGTCGGAATTGTTTTCAGCGTGGCTCCCGTGGCAATGGTGATCCCTATGATGAACATGTTGTTCGGCTACACGCAGAAAAAGATCACGGAAGTGCCGGCATTGCCTGAATTTTCGCTAACCCTCGACTATGTGGTCGAAACGTTCGATCATTATTTTCTGAAAGTGGTTCAAAATTATGGTCCCTATAATGCGATGATCTTTATCTGCGCAGGGATTTTCGTCACTACCATCATCACCAATTTATTCCGGTACCTGGAACGTATGGCTGCCTCGCGCATAAAGGTTGATGTTGTGAAAAATATGAGGATGCATATCTTCCAAAACGTTTCAAAGCTCCACATCGGTTTTTTTAATTCGAATAGAAAGGGGGATCTGATCTCGCGTTTTACCAATGATGTCGCTGAAGTAGAGAATTCGGTTGTTGCCAGTTTGAAATTTGTGATGAAAGAGCCGATCACCATCATTATCTATTTTGGTGTGCTGTTTTTCATGTCGGTAAAGCTCACGTTGTTCACGCTGATTATGCTGCCGATCACGGGTGGAATTTTAGGTGAGATCATCAAACGACTGAAACGAAAGGCCGTGCAAAGTCAGGAAACCCTCGGGCGTATTGTCAATATCCTGGATGAGGCTTTCTCCGGAATGCGTGTGATCAAAGCGTTCAATGCAAGAAATTTCATACTTGACAAGATCGACAAGGAAACGAGTTATCACCGCAAGGTCAATCTCTCGATCGCGCGAAAGAATGAACTTGCTGGGCCTGTTTCGGAAACCCTTGGCGTGATCATCATTTCCGGTATCATTTTGTTTGGAAGTTCTCTGGTACTGGGGGAAAACGCTTCGATATCGCCTGGCACGTTTCTGGGCTTTCTCGGATTCTTTGCGCAGATTATTCAACCGGCAAAAAATTTCTCGAACGGAATAACCTCAGTGCAAAAGGGAACGGTCTCCGCGCAACGGATATTCGCCATCATCGATACAGAGCCCGCAATTCAGTCGAAGCCAGATGCGAAGTCGCTGCAGAAATTCGAAAAAGAAATTGAATTCCGTAATGTCAGCTTTGCGTATGACCGGGAGCATGTGTTGTCCAATATCAACGTACGAATTCAGAAAGGTAAAACGGTGGCATTAGTGGGGCCTTCCGGAGGTGGAAAGTCAACCCTTGCAGACCTTGTACCGCGCTTCTACGATCCGACACATGGCGAGGTGCTCATAGACGGTGTTTCTATTCGTGAATATGAAATCGAATCGTTGCGAAAGCAAATGGGCGTGGTCACTCAGGAGTCGATCCTGTTCAATGACACAATCTTCAACAACATCGCTTTCGGCATGACTAACATGAAAGAAGAGGATGTCATCAACGCAGCGAAGATTGCGAATGCTCACGAATTCATTACACAAACGGAAAACGGATATCAGACACTGATCGGGGAACGCGGCTCGAAGCTTTCGGGTGGCCAGCGTCAGCGGTTGAGTATTGCAAGGGCCGTGCTAAAAAATCCACCGATCCTCATTCTTGACGAGGCAACATCGGCCCTCGATTCTGAATCCGAGCGGCTTGTACAGGATGCGTTGAACAACCTGATGAAAAGTCGTACCTCGATTGTGATCGCGCACCGTTTAAGCACCATTCAACATGCCGATGAGATCATTGTGATCCAAAGCGGACAGATCGTTGAACGCGGAAATCACGAGGACCTTATCCGGCAAAGCGGTCTTTATCGCAAGTTGAGCGAAATCCAAAAAGCCTGATCGATCTTTAGTATGTTTTTGATTTTCCTTACCTTTAGCATCCGGTAAACCCCCGGCCACACGCTCATGAAACGCAACAGGCTGATCTTCTACGCGATTTTTGCCGCATTTCATCTCTTCCTCGTCTTTTTCTCACTTTATGTAGATTCTAACAAGACAGATTTTTCATTTCTCACCTCTCTTCTTAAAATCATCGGCTGGATGAAATGGGGTGCAATTTTTGGTCTGATCCTGCTCACTGTGGATATCGTTTGGGATCGTATGGCTATTAAATCCTTCGAAAAAGAAAACGCTGCACTCACGCACGAGCTCAACACATTGAAAGCAAAACTTTTCGACTTGCAGGAATCAGGAAAGGTTGGAGGAGCGAAGACCCCGGAAAAATTTTAGATTTAAGATTTGAGATTTGGAGGCTGTTATAGACAGTCGGGATATCCATCAATCTTTTCAGAAAGTGCGTTGCCGTTGGCGATCTAATATTGGCGAGCCGTTGGTCTTCAACTGTGCGGGCAATCAAAAATCACAAACCCTAAATTATTTCACCCCTTCCTTCGGGTGAGCACAAAATAAATTCTCCTATACTCTTTCTCACGAGCACACGCTCCCTTACTTTTATTCGCCCACCATTGCTGCTATACATCAACTTAATTTTTTTTATGCTGGCGAAAACTTTCGGCAGTGCAGTGCATGGTGTGAACGCAAGAACGATCAACATTGAAGTGAACGTTGGTCAGGGTCTTAAATTTTTCTTGAGCGGACTTCCCGATAATGCCGTTAAAGAAAGCCAGCATCGTGTAGAAGCCGCCCTTAAGAGCTGTAATTATTTTATGCCGCGCGAGAAGACCGTAGTGAATCTTGCACCGGCCGACATCCGCAAAGAAGGTTCTGCGTACGATTTGCCCATTGCTTTATGTGTATTGCAAGCCTCCGGTCAGATGATGACTGAATCGCTTCATGAATACCTGATCATGGGTGAGCTTTCCCTGGACGCTAAAGTTCGACCGATCAAAGGCGTATTACCCATTGCCATTCAGGCACAACGTGAGGGCTACCGGGGCTTTATTCTCCCTGCAGAAAACGCCAGGGAAGCCGCGATCGTCAAAGATCTCAGGGTGATTCCCGTAGCAACTTTGAAAGATGCAGTTGGATATCTCTCCGGGAAGACCCCTATCGACCCCGTTGTGGTTGATGCCAAAGAAGTATTCGCAAGCCAACTGAATCACTACGACACGGACTTCAAAGATGTTCAGGGCCAGGAGAACATCAAGCGAGCACTCGAAATTGCGGCTGCGGGCGGGCACAACGTGATCATGATCGGGCCACCCGGTGCAGGAAAAACCATGCTCGCGAAACGTCTGCCAACCATCCTTCCCCCACTCACCCTGAATGAAGCACTCGAAACCACGAAGATCCATTCTGTGGCTGGAAAACTTACCGGAGAAACCGCGCTGCTCACTACGCGACCCTATCGAAGTCCGCACCACACCGTTTCGGATGTTGCGCTTGTAGGTGGTGGAGGTAATCCACAACCCGGAGAAATTTCGCTGGCACACAATGGGGTTTTATTCCTGGACGAACTTCCTGAATTCAAACGTTCCGTGCTTGAGGTGATGCGGCAGCCGATGGAAGAGCGAAGGGTGACGATCTCACGCGCAAAAGTTTCTATCGACTATCCGTCCAACTTCATGCTTGTTGCGAGTATGAATCCATGTCCGTGTGGATTTTACAATCATCCGGAGAAAGAATGTGTTTGTGGCCCGGGCGTGGTGAGTCGTTACCTCAGCAAAGTGAGCGGACCATTGCTCGACCGGAT
>CBHROW010000438.1:0-3951 GCA_966080355.1 uncultured Chryseosolibacter sp. | reverse complement strand
GAGACAGCAAGTCCGTTCTCGGTCGCCTTTCTAACCAACTCAATCGAGAGATTCAACCGTTTCTTATCTGTCAGCCTTCCAACCGAAACCAATAACAAACCGCTCTTGTAACGCAGCCTGATCTCGTCAACAAGAGATGGATCAGGTGCATCGTATAACCGGAAATCATAACCGAGATTGATGTGATATATCTTTTTCTCACTAACGTGCTCACTCCGGATCATATATTCTTTGCCAGCCTTTGACACGGTGACAATCGCCTTGGCAAGCCGGTAAGTCAGCCGATAGGCGATCGATCTGTCAAAGCCATACAACCTTGCCTCGTTGACGTGATGTCTGAAAATTATCACCCGTGCCGAGACGAAATACTGAGCAAGTACGGATACAAAATTAGTCGGCTCCAAATGCGAAAACACGACATCGATCTTGTTCTGTCTACAAAATCCGATCAGTTGCCACAGTTTCTTTGCAAGGCTATTTTTGCCTTTCACTTCCGCAGCAAAGGTTTGTATCCCCATTCGCTCAAGCGACTGATGCATCGGTCCCCTCTCACACTGACTTAAAAAATAAACACGGTTTCCGGACTCATGATATTTTCTGGCGAGGCTCTCAATGTCCCTGCATCTGAAATTTACCGGGGTGTAAAAAAGAACATTCATAGTGGGCAATTTAGACCATACCAGAATCACAATGCCTACTCAGCGTTAACGCCCATGAATTCCAATTGAAGGTTGATCTTGAATAAGATAAACAATTCCGCGACATCTGATCGTACCTATCGGCAGACTGAAATAGTTGAATAATATATCTTACATAAGCAACCGGATCATTTTTTTCGAACAAATGCCCAGTCACATCATCGAGTACCATTGAAGGTAATCCCCCGGTATCCGATGCAAGAACAGGCACTCCAAATGCGTATGCTTCTGCCACAACGATGGGTGTGCAGTCTGCCAACGTAGGCAGGAGAAGGAAGTCTGCGTCATAGAACAATTGCTTAAATATTTCGCGTCCAGCTTGTGAATCTTTGTCGAGGTTTTCTAAAATAACCGTATGTGGTGGTTTCTCAACATGGTCGGGAAACACAGATCCGACCATGGTTAACCGCGAAGGAATTTCTTTTGCCAGAAGTTCGCGATGAATTTTTAACACCGCGTCCGCGCCCTTTCTCGTCCAGTCAACGCCAACAAACAGTAATGAGCATTTTGCTTTTTTAGCCTGTTTTTCGTTCATCGTATTGTCCAGGGAAAGGTTTGCACCGAAGGGAATTGTAATGGTCGGGACACCGAAATTAGCGGACACAAAATCGCTTGCCCACTGAGAAGAAAAAAAAGCGAACCGAATTTTTTTTAACGCCTGTTTTTCCACGAACCTGATCTCGGCTTTCGAAAGCCGGCATACGCCAGTTAAAGCAGGATAGTAGTCAATCATCTGAAGCGTGGAGCAATCACCGTATGATACGACTGGAATCGAGGTCTTTATAAAGGCGATCTCAGGCAAGCCTGCCGGTGAAAAAATGAACTTTGCGCGCTTGTTCTTAAGACGGGCGGTACCTACGATTCCATTGAGAAGCGCTATAATAAGACCATAGTCAAAAACATACTTCGTTCTGAAGATCAAACGGAACAACTTGCTCAAATAGTATCCCGCCAGCCTGGTGCTCGCGAACTTAGGAAGTGGTACGTACTCGATGTCGTAGACTGCAGACAGAGCCTGATACAGGAAGAAAGGAATTCCTGACCAGTCTTTTGTGGAGAAAGGGTTTTTAGCACTGAGAAAAATGATCTTATCCCTCGCCATGCGTGTTTATTCGAAAACGTGGGTTCACTGCATAAACATAGTCTTCGACCATAGCCTGGTTTGCCTGTTGGGTTTTAACGACAAATCCATTGCTTGTCAAAAAAGCGATCACCTTGTCTTTCGTCTTAAAGAATTCTGATTGCCCATTGTTGTAGAGGAAGTCATGACATGAAATTGCAACATTTCTGATCATTGGAAGTGAGTTCACCATTCCTTTAACAATCAATTGCTCTGCACCCTCCACGTTCATTTTGACCAGGTCAATTTTATTGATGCCATTGCGTTGTACGAAGTCATCGAATGTATGAGCTTCAACCTTGAAAGCTTTGACGTTGCCGGTAGGTAAAATCGTATTCGCTAAAGAATTTTCCGTATCATCGATCTCTACGACTCCAGGTTTGTCAGACAATGCCACGTTCACACAAACAACGTTTCTGAGACTGTTTTTCTGCGTCATGTAGATCAAAGCGCCAAATGTTTTAGGATGTGCTTCAATGGCGTAAACTTTTCCCTCTTCGCCTACCAGCTGAGAAAAGATGATCGTCTCTTCACCTACACCTGCTCCGATATCGAACACAACATCGCGAGGCCCGGGTAGATAATCATGACCGGATAATTCCTTTAACTGGTTAAGAAGAAAATCATAGTCATAAGCCCAGCCAGGGCCGGAGCTTAAAAACGTTCTACCTTCCAGGTTCACTTGCCAGGCACCAAACCGCGAAAGATATTTTACCTCTCGAACATCTTTTCCCCGCTGTTTATACCGCAAGTAAATTAGTTTCGCCAGCAGTTTCCGGCCGAAGGTGTTCTTGTTCAATCTTGCAAGTATCGCGTTCGTCAGTTGCATGGCTCAGGTTTCGTGTTTTGTATTTATACCAATGGTCAATTCAGCATGTTGCAAAATCCTGAAGTTATGTTGCTTCAATCGGGCGACAATAGGTTGATCGACACCGAACTCGTGATGAATTTCAATGGTTATCATTTTGACGGAGTCTAACCAGGCTGTGTCGGCATCAGCACTAAACAGTCCGGCTTCGGCACCCTCAATGTCGATTTTGAAAAGATCGATCGTGGGCGATCGAAGATCAGCATAGACTTGTTCTGGCGTAATGGAACGGATCTCCCCGCCCTTAACAGGACTAGTCGTCTTAGACCAATCAAGTCCATCTCGGAAATCGCTCGAGATAGCGAGCTGTTCGTCACGATACCACAAACCTTTCTGTAGAAAAATTACGTTTTCATCAAAGCCATTTTGCGTTACGTTATGCTTTGAAAGTTGAACATTATCGATTGACGGTTCGATGGCAACGACCTTCGCGCGTGCGTTGAACGCCAAAAAATAAAGCGTTGTGCAACCGATATTGGAACCAGCATCGACAATGAAGTTCGGGCGATAACCGAATGTAGATTCAAATATTTCCAGCACTTTCCTAAACTCGTTCTCAATAAGTATTTGCTTAAACACATAAACGTCACTTCCCCGAATCCTCAGCGCGATTTTCAATTGTCGATCAAATGCAACGTGATCTGTAAGAAGCAGATCATCCGTACAGGCCAGGTCTCTGACGCCTTCAACGAAAAGAAAATCGATCTTATTTTTCTTTTCCAGGAGTGACTGAAATCGATCATTCTGAAATCGTTTAAAAAATTTTCCGCGGAGCAACATCCACAGCTCAGGCGCGGAGAAAAATGACAGGGTATTCAGAAGGCGTTTCAAGATCTTTTAATTCGGTTCAAACAATTCTTCGTATTGCTTTACAATGGCGTCCTTCTGAAATCTGGCAAACGCGCTGCGGGTATTGCGTTTGAAGAATGACCGCTGTCCATGGTCCTTGTAAATTTTGTAAAGGGCCTCCTTCAGGTCATTTTTGTTGAGCGGGTTATTATCACCAACTACGCCCCATTCATCTTTCTGGATTGGTATTACCAGCCCGGCCGTACCTTCTGCCGACTCGATCATGTAACGACTTTCGGCATTGTCAGTACAAATCACGGGTTTTCCGCTGGCAAGGTACTCGATGATGGCGGTTGGCAGGCTTTCCCAAAAATACGAGGCTGACACGCCCACATCAAACAAATTGATGTACTGTGATGGATCAGCCTGGTTTCCTGCGAAGATTACGTTTACAACATTCTTAAATCGACTCTTCA
>CBHROW010000437.1:0-3957 GCA_966080355.1 uncultured Chryseosolibacter sp. | reverse complement strand
TTCCCTCCTTCAAGAGCATCCGTTTTAGCGGGTTATATTCACCCAACTATGAGATTATGGATCTGTTGGCAATCGGCTCGCCGAATTCTGTAGAAATTATTTTTAATGATGATTCATCTAGGACTTTTGAAGTCCGGATCTACAAAAATGAATTAGCCAAGGTCATTGACACAGTTAGAGAGGTGATGACAAAACACAATAATTGATATATAAAAAAATGAACTTTTTTAATGTGATCACCCGCCTGTTCATTACTGTTGATTATTGTTAACAACTGTCAAAGTTGTACTCTACAGACTGACAAGTTTACCTAATACTTCGCTTACTTGAATTCCTCTTATCAATTTCTCAATCTTGGTCCGTTCCTTACCATCAGTCATGTGGAGAATTACGACCTTGTCGATGTGAACATCTTCATCATTAGCAGCATAAATCCCAAACCAAACACCCTCCTCAAAGTTTTTATGCCAGGTGGTCATAATATCGTGCTTGGGCAGATACAAGTCTTCGATATCTAGCGTCCGAAAAACGATTTCTTCATCTATCAAATCGTGTATCAGCTCACAACTTCGCCCGACTGTTAATACCCAGCAGACATCATTGCCAATAATTTTCGCGATCACTTCGTCTATGTAATGCCGCGGTCGGTCATTGTCGACTAGGATGCATAACCAATTGGCTTTTGGCAAGTCCGCTGCCCAACTTCTTTCTGTTGAGTATGTTATAAAAATTATTTCTCTGTCGTTTAAGGTCATAACTACCTAATTCTGCTGTTTGTCACTACTGTCAATCTACGAACCTGACCTTCTTATTTCATTCCTCAAATCATTGCTGCTCTCAATCAGTTGGTTAATTCCTTTGTCGTTCAATGTGCTTAAATAGAATGTGACCTTATTAGTCGATAACCTGCTTTCGGGAATGTTTTTCGATAATGAAATTGAAATTATGCCTTCACCTTTCCTTCTGTTTGACGTAGTGTAGGGATCAACATCTAGTGTAAGGTAGATTTTAACACCAATAGGACTCCAGGTTGAGTAGAGCTCGTAAGCTTCATCAATCCACCAATCCAACTTTGTATTGGATGTGTGTATGGTCCAGCCACTATTTCGCAGCGCATCAAGAGCGCGTTCGATCCTTTTATCCATTGCTCGCATGTCCTTTTCAATTGCACATTTGCTATCTATAATTTTTAACTAAAAACAGGGCAAAAGACGATTAGCGAACGTTGGTGCTCTACCGCTGAGCTATCCCGTGGTAAGTCACAGGAGCGGGATTACTCGTACGCACCCGCAGGCACACATGCCCTCGTGAATCTCCACGCGCAGCCAACCCTGATTTGCTCACACCCACATGCATGCCGCACCGCCCTTCATGAATCGCCCACGCATGTGCCTGCGCTGATTTCGAACCCGCGACCACCCGATCCGTAGTCGAAGTAACGCTAATCTACGGCACCTGATATCTTAAAGTTGATGAAGCAAAAGAACGATAAGAGAGCTTACTCTGAGTCCTACCACTAGACGACCCGCCCCGATAACAATCAGGGACGGAGTGGGAGTCGAACCCACGTCTTCAGTTTAATCGAAGTACCTCTTATCTACGGCATTCATCAACTTATATCATAATAAGAAGGGCAAAAGACCATCAGGGACTGTTCTAACGTGAAAGGTCGAAGTAACCCTGACGTACGGCACCTTCTGTTGTAAAGAAGCGATACACGCATGGACAACTTTGCGGATTCGAACCGCAGGCCTTCCGGCCCATTTTCCAGACGAAGTAATTCCATACTACGGCATTCTTTACAATTTCATCAATATAATGAGTAAAAGGCGAAGCAAGAATCGGGGCACGCTTGCCGGGAGTCGAACCCGGAACACTTCCCCTGCGAGAGGGGCAGGGCATGTGATTCCTCCCCTTAAATGGTAGCGAAGTATCCCACTTCTAACGACATCCTTATTATTGTCAAATAACTTTTTAGTGACCTTATCCGGATTCGAACCGGAATTCCCTTGTCAGGGCAGTATGGCTCTAAATGCGCTTCCCTACTTAACTTCTCCGAGAGGTCTTTCGGTGCAACTGCAAAATCTATCCGCTATAGCGCACAGCAGTAGCGGAATCATCCATACACTCTACGGATCGTCCTAAGCTTTTTCCGCAGGCTTTTCCTTTTAAGCTACAAGGTCTTCGAAACCTCCCCTTCAACTACAGAAGGGGAGGGGTATCACAATTCAATTTTCTCAATCTCAGCAAGTGCCTGCTGTCCTTCCTCGATCGCTGCCAGCACATCGAAGATCTTGTCAGACCATCCTGCTATTAAATACACGCCATCATTTCGTATATCGATAGGTGTATTACCGTAACCCGCCAGGTCGAACATATACAGCTTAGCCGCAGGTGCAATCCGCTTGTATTGCTTCCACAGCGAGGTAATACTGTTGTCTGTTACCCGGTCAACAATGTTGTTATTCCACAGCTGGCAGTCGGTGAACATCATCACCTTGTCTACCACTTTGCCACGGTTGATCAGGTCTTTCAGCACGAGGTATCCGTTGGTAGCATAACCCACCTCGCCTTCGCGTTTGTAAAACTCCTGCACGTTGGCCAGGATATTTTTACGCGAAACGTTGATGATCTTCCATGTATCACCGAACATACCTGTCTGCACATTGTCACAACGCGACTGCAGCAGCATCGCCAGCATCAAACCGATGTCATAGTTCAGGATCTTGCTTTTTGTCGACACCGGTTTCTGCATCGATCCGGAAACATCACATGCTATCAGCACGGAAGTACCTTTTCCAAAGCCGCGGATGTTAGCAGCGCTCTGCTCGACAGCGGCCTCTAAAGAATCCAGAACCATTGGCACAGCCCCGGAAGTCAAAACTTTCACCTCACGGTAAGCTGCCAGGAAACGGAAAGGCAACTGCTTCGACCGGGTAACCGCCTCACGGTTTGCCAGGTAAGTGCATAACACATCCATAACTTCCGTGGACACACCTGCCTCGATGATGTTACGCAAGTTTCGCAGCAAAGCCATGTATCCAAGCTTTCCGCTGGTGATCAGCTCTTCCCACTTAGCGCGGAATGCTGCAGCTTTTGCTTTCTCGTTCTCGAACGGCTTCTGTCCCAGGGCCGACAGTTCTGTCTCCCAGGTGTACGGAACGTCCAATGTATTTTGAGCGATCTTATCGAAGATGGCCTGTTGCGCATCGTTAACCGCTTTCGGGTGAACGATGAACAAAGCATCTTTCAGCTTGATCTCTCCCGCACGGTTGTACTTTGCAAACTGATACGCGTCGAATGAATTGAAAGCGTCTGCCAGTCCATGCTGGATCTGTTTCGAGAGCTTGTTCAGCTTCTTGGTACCGGTTCTTTCATTGGCAAGCTGGTAATAGGCCAGCAGTTCCGTGATCTCGTCAGCGCGTTTCACCACACCTTTTACGGCTTTGCTTACAACGCTGTTCCCGGACTGTGTCTTGGCCAGTTCTACAGCCAGCACTAGTGGCACGCTACGCAGGTTCATCTTTGTACGGGCGTAAACAGCAAGCTTTGCTACGAAAGCAGGGTCATTCTTCAGGATAAGACCACGAATCCGATCCATGCGCTTATCCGTAGACTCGTAAAACTTGTCGCTCAATGAAGTTGTCACAACTGCGCTATACAGCTCAGTGCGTTCATTCAGCCCAAAAGCTTCAGCGCCTTCATAGTTTGTGATTGCCTGTTTTGCCTTGCGGAATACATTGAATTTCATCGCCTTTGAATCATTTAACGATACAAAGGTTATATCGAACTGCGCAGTCTTTTTGCGCAGTTAAAATATTTGTATTTTTTTTTATAAACTGCTCTTGTTATGTCTACTGCGCGGTTTTTGAAGTTCGTAGATTGGAGGTTGCAGATCGGTGATTATTTTAGCGCCCATGCGCTTGATCGGATTAAAAGACAATTGAAAATGAAAAA
>CBHROW010000436.1:0-3991 GCA_966080355.1 uncultured Chryseosolibacter sp. | reverse complement strand
ATGGCCATCCCACAGATGCCAACCGTGGTCGTCCATCACGTGATGAAGATTGACCTCACTCGCTACAAATTTCTCTTCTTCCGCGCGCTTTTCGTGCTCGCTAACGGCATCGTGTTGAGCCTTCCCAGACAGCGAAAAAACGACCGAAAATAGCAGGGTCAGCAGGAGGGAAAAACGACTTGTTTTATTGAGAAATGCGGTCATTTAGGCTGATTTGCAGGTTTTTTAAAATCCGACCGCAAAGGTATTAATTCTCAATCCACAAAAAAATGTTTTAAAAACTTTTTAAGGCCATTTTAAGCCTTGTCAGATCGTGAAATTTTGAAGTATAAAAGGACGATCTCGAGCGCGGTAAAACAGAAATATGTGATCATAAAAAACACCACATTTCCTACCGCGGATGACTTGTCGTACGAAATGATCACGAAGTTAAAAACCAGGTAAGCCAATACTTTCAAAAGCATCGTGAAGAGATAAAGCTGCACAAAGAATCCCGGCTTGTTCGCCTGATACAGGTATGAAAAAATTACTGCGGTGGTAAAGGAAACGAAGATGAGCGTTTGAAGAAAAAAGGTCGGTTTTTGAAAATAGCCTTGCGATGCGCCAAGTATAACGGAACCATACAAGAGGAGCGCACAGGCTAACAAGGCAATGAAAAATCGGATCAAGATTCTTTGTTGATTGAACGATAAAGCTGATACATGGTCCCGATAAAACCGATAAAGCCCAAGGTGATCATAAACACTGGATACTTCATCCCGGTCCACTGATCGATCTTATGCCCAATCCAGCCCGTGAGGAAAATGGTTCCCAACAGTTGAACTGCCAGTCCGCTGTAGCGGAGATAACTATTAGATTGATTTTGCTTCTTGCGGGGTTGCTGAGAGTGATCTGGAAATTCCGCCATTTTCCGCAATTTTTATCTCTTTAACTGCTGCACCCATCTTACAAGTGCCATTGAATACTGCGCCTGATTCGATAACCAATTTGCCGGTAGAAATGTCACCGTTGATGACCGCTGTTGCTTTAAGCACCAACAACTCCGACACCTCAATCTTGCCTTTTACTTCGCCTTCAATATCGGCATTTTGTGAAGTGATATTGCCATGAACCAGCGATGAAGGTCCAAGCGCCACTTTAGATTTCGATTTGATATTGCCGGTGACTTTACCTTCAATTCTGATGTTGCCGTAAGTCTCAACATTTCCCTCGAGAAATGTTCCCTTGCCGATCGTATTGCTCGAATTGCTGATCTCTTCGGCTACGCGTTTTTCTTCTTTTGTCGTGAACATAAGTTGTTTAGTTTAAAAAGTGACAAACTCTTCCGGATTCAGGGAACTTCCGTTATACCACAATTCAAAATGCAAGTGTGGCCCGCTGGTCATTTCTCCACTGTTGCCAACAATGGAGATAATCTCACCCGCATTTACAAAGGTACCAAGTTTTTTGTAAAGTTCGGCATTGTGCTTATAGACCGAAATGAGGTTGGCACTATGCTGGATCATGAGTACATAACCGAAATCCTGCGTCCAGGCGGAGAAGATCACCGTGCCATCGGCAATGCACTTCACGGGTTCATTTGTCTTGGCAACAACGTCCACTCCAAAATGGCCCTTCTTGGCATTGTAGTGATCGGAGACAAAACCGGTGATTGGCGAAAAGAAGAATGCTTCCTGAAGTTCGCGATTTGCCACTCTTGTCATTGTCGCCATTGACATGTCAGACTTTTCAAACTCTTTTCTGAACAGTGAATCACTTTGTTCCAAATGCAGCTTGGCTGGCCTTGTAAGCGGAAGCGTTTCTCCCTTGAGAATTTCTGCCGGATCCTTGAAGTCGCTGGTGTCACCACTGAGCACACGCTGAAAATTTGCGATGAACCGATCTTTGCGATCGACTTCCTGTGCGAGAGAATCTACTTTCAATGCGAGTCCGTACAGCTGCTGGTTCAATACCATCTGTTCATACTTCGGATCGAACCATTTTTCCAATACTGTCTCAACCAGCAGCAGGCTGATGATGAGAAACACGATAAAGATGATAACGGAGAAAAGAATGATCTTGGAATAAGTGAACGCAAAGCTTGTTTTCTCAGCGAAATTCTCTTCATTCTTGATGATCATCTGATACCGGGTCGTCAGCCAGCTCGATAATGTCTTCTTAGGTCTCATGATGACAGCTTGATTTAATCGGGATTTCGTTCACGAATCGCGTAAGTTAAGCACAAATCGCGTAACGAATTGCCCGTGGAAAAGAGTGTGATTTCGAAATATTCCGTTTTTTTGCAAAATTAGATATTCTGCCTGATTAACGTATTGGATCGGCATTTTTTGCGTTTTGTTTAGTATCGACCTTCAGCCCTTTGAAATATTCCGCCTACATTCTGATTGCGTGTTCGATTTTGGCCATGTCGTGTTCTTCCGAACGCAACACCTGGACAAGTAAAGCCTATCACAATACCACCGCTCATTTCAACGGGTATTTCTATGCCGATCAGGAGATCGCCAAAGTTGAGAAGACGATCAGCGATGCGCAGGTAGATGATTACAACCGAATTCTCAGGTTGTTTCCAACATTCGACTCATCCATGGCAAAAGGTTACGACAAGGAGATCCAGGAGGCGATCAAGATGGCTTCACTTGCAATACAACGGCATCCGAACAGCAAATGGGTTGATGACGCATACATACTTGTTGGAAAGGCCCGACACTATAGCATGGATTGGGGAAACGCGATCCAGACGTTCAAGCATGTCAATTCAAAGAGTAAAGACAAAGACTCACGTCACCTCGCCATTATCAATTTGATACGAACATATGTCGAGCATAGTGAATTTGGAAACGCTCAATCGGCCATTGACTTTCTCGCAAAAGCAAAATTGAACAGATCGAATCAAAAAAAATTCTACCTCGAAAAAGCATACTACTATCAGCAGCTGAAAGATTACGATAACATGGTTCGCAACCTCGCGAAAAGTGATCCGATGTTGAAAAAATCCGATCGCAGGGGTCGAATCTATTTCATCATCGGCCAGGTTTATCAGGAACTCGGATTCGAAGCAGAAGCTTATAACTACTACAAGAAATGTCTCAGCACAAATCCTGAATATGAAGTTGATTTTTACGCACGCCTTTATCTTGCACAGGTAACCGAGATCTCAAGAAGTCGCGATATCAATGCCGCACGTAAATCTTTTCGCAAACTTTTGAAAGATTCGAAGAACAAAGAGTTTCACGACAAGATATATTATGAGATGGGAATCTTCGAGCTCAAGCGGAAGAACCTTCCCGAGGCGATCGAGAATTTCAAGGAATCGGTGCGAAGGGGGAACAATCAAAAGATCGATGGCGAAGCATTCCTTCGACTGGGAGAGATCTACTACGATACAATAAAAAATTACAAGCTATCGCAAGCCTATTATGACAGCGCCATCCGCTCGCTGCCTCCGGATTATGAAAACTATGCAGCCATTAAGAGCCGCCAGGAAATTTTGAATGAATTCGTTCAACATCTCAACACCATCGAGTGGCAGGACAGCTTACTTCATCTGGCCGATATGGATACGGCTACCATTCGTGCCGCAGTGGCCGCAGTGGTGAAGGAGCGTCAGAAAGAAGCGGAGAGGCGATCAAAGAAGAAAAAGAATAGCCGTGTCGAGATTTCATCGAACGATAACTCGAACATCTTCGCCACCGATGACACTGGAAATTCCGGTGATAATGTAGATTGGTACTTTGGAAACCCATCCGCAATGGCGTTAGGTCAGACAGAGTTCGTGCGGGTTTGGGGCAACATCAAACTGGAAGACAATTGGCGAAGATCGCAACGGGAATCGCGCATCAATGTTCAACTTCCCGCAGCCGCGCAAGACAGCACAGCGTCTGCTATCGGCTCGAATCCAACAGCAAGCGCCAATGCTGAAGACCCGGTTCTGGCCGAATACAATTCGTTGGTAAAGCAAATACCTATAACCCCCGAGCAGGAAAAAGAAGCG
>CBHROW010000435.1:0-4009 GCA_966080355.1 uncultured Chryseosolibacter sp. | reverse complement strand
TGATCAGCGAGATCGTCAACGCCAACGGGCCGGCTATCGGCAATTGCGTGGTTGAGAAAATTGTATGCTTTGGCCAGGAACTCGTTTTCCTGTTGAGGTGGTGAGTCGCTTTTGTGATTGACCAGCTGACTGTAAAAATAGTCGCGTTGCTTTTTCTGGTGCGCCAGCAAGTTCGCCACCCGAAGCTTCAGCTCTTCAAAACTGAATGGCTTCGAAATATAATCGTTAGCACCAGTCTGCAAGCCTTCCACTTTACTTTCGGTCGATACGCGGGCTGTGACCATGATCAACCCGATATGGCTGGTGGCTTCGGTTTCCCTGATCTTTCTACTCAGCGTCAATCCATCCATTACCGGCATCATGATATCGGTGATGATAAGGTCGGGCAGCTCTTGCGTTGCTATTTCCCACGCTTCGTTACCATTGGCTGCCGTGATAACTGAATAGAATGAACGGAGCTGCTCCGCCATGAAATTGCGGAGTGATCCATTATCCTCTGCGATCAATATGACGGCTTTTGGCGAGTCGAATTGGCCGCTCACGTTCTCTTTCAGGACAACTTGTTCCGCAGAGCCTTCTTTATCTTTTCCAATCGGTATTCGATCAACACATTTGGCTATTGGCAGCGTGATCCGGAATGTTGATCCCTGGTTGACGGCACTTTCAACGTTGATAGTTCCTTGCAGCACATTTACAAGCTCTTTGACGAGAGATAATCCTATCCCCGTTCCTTCATACTCACGTGCAGGACTATCATCATGCTGATAGAACCGGTCAAAGATCCTTGGCAATGCATCAGTCGGAATTCCGATACCAGAGTCGGCAACGCAGATTTCAATCGCACTTGATCCACTGGATACGGTTTCTTTTACCTGCATGGTTATACGGCCACCTTGAGGCGTGAACTTGATCGCATTCGACAGCAGATTACCAACAATGCGTTCAATCTTTTCCCTGTCGATCAGGTATTCGTAACCTCCGATATCACGCTGGAAGGCAAGCGCAATTTGTCTGCTGTCTGCCATGCTCTCGAACGGAATGACGAGTGACTTGAGAAAGTGCCCCAGGTCCGTTGCCTCGAGCGACAATGGCATCAGTCCCGCCTCGAGTTTTGAAAGATCCATGATCTGGTTGACAAGTTGCAGCAGCTGCCGCGAATTTTGCTGAACGAGCTTGAGTTGTTTTTTATGCTGCTCGCCCAGGTCAGGTTTCTCGAGCAACACTTCCAGCGGAGAGGTGATCAACGTGATTGGCGTGCGAAACTCGTGCGTAATGTTTGTAAAGAAACGATTCTTGATCTCGCTCATTTGTTTGAGTTGAAGCGTTTCCTTGTTCTTCAATTCGACCAGGTTCTCGAGCCGGATCCTTCTCACGGCATATCGAACGTAAGCGTATATCGCACCGATGATCAACGCTACATAGACAACGAATGCCGAGTTCGTTTTCCAAAGTGGAGGAGCGATAGATATAGAAATGCGTTTTATGTAATTACTCCATACGCCCGAAGTATTTGTCGCATTCAGCTCCAGCACATAATCGCCAGGTGGAATTCCCGGGTAGTTGACCATTCCCAGAGTTCCGCTGTAGTTCCATTCGTTGTCAAGGCCCTTCAACTTGTATCGGTACTGGGTCTTTGCAACATCGTTGAATTGCAATGCTGCAAAATTGCACGAGATAAAATTCTGATCGTGATTCAATTCCAGCAATGAAAGAGTATTCAATGGTTCCTTCAATTTGGCGTCACCGCGTCCGAATTCGAGTTCATCTTTATTGATCTTCAATCTCGTCAGTTGCACGCGTGGTTGAAAGGTGTCGCTAACAATGTGCTTTGGATCAAAGACGGTGAATCCCTCGGTTCCACCGAAAGCCAGCCGGCCATCCGGCAATTTGAGTTTGTGAAAGAAATTGAACTCATTTCCCTGCAGGCCATCGTGATGAGAGAAATTCTGTATTTCGAAAGACGATGGATCAAACCGGCTCAGGCCTTTGTTCGTGGAAAGCCAGAGCAAGCCTGCCGCATCCGCAGATATACAATAGATCGTGTTATTGGGAAGACCATCGCTTACCGTGAAAGTTCTATAGGTTGCCGTTCGAACATTAAAACGCAGGAGACCGCCTCGCGAACCTATCCACACGATGCTGTCGTACTTCGGATCCAGTTCGATGTCAGTAAGATCATTGGTTGACAGGCCGGAATTTTCCTGGAGATATAAAGTAGTCTTGCCTGATGTTACGTTGATTGCAGCGAGACCAGCCCGTTGGCGTGTAGCCCAGATCGTGCTGCCGATCTTGATGATGTCAAGCAGCTGCGGGTTGTCATTCCGCTTGTCTGACAACAGGGAAAAATCCCATGAAGCATTTTTTTCATTATAAAAGGCTGGCGCACCCGCAACGATGCTCCAACAAGTATCACCGCTGACAGTGATTGGACAATAGCCCGCGTTAGTCTGAAGATTGCTCAGCAAAGGCAATTCCGTTACGCTGCTAAGTTGTTCGTCAAGAAGCGTTATATGTCCGGGTCCAGCCAGCCACAATCTCTTTTTAGTATCTAATGCCGACCGGGTTTTCGAGTCGTAAGTGAATTGAACATCTCCGGAATAATCCAATCCTCCTTTTATATTCTTAAATCCGCCAACGGTGAGTACATCCGCAAAAAAGTTCTTACTGTAAGGAAATGAGTGGAATGGAGCGGACCTGAGATTTATCGTTTCAATTCCCGATGCATTGTATCCCATCCACACCACGCCCGACCTGTCTATTAAAAAAGAGGCGACCACATCGCTTTTTCCAAGCCATATTATTTTTGCGCTCTTGTCGTTCCGAATTTGATACAGCGCTCCACCAACTTCAATAATCGCATTCGTTGTAAGGGCGGAGTGAGCTGCGTTGCCGATCGGTGACGATAGCTCATTTCCCGCGGACACTACCTTGGTCACGAAATCGGAGGTACGATCAAACAGAAAAGCAGTATTCCGTTGTCGGACCACAAGCAGGTTATCATCGATCACACTTAAACGAACAGGAGCAAAACGATCTTCAAACTCTGCTTCGGTTTTGCTGGCTAAAAAATCGAATGGAATTGTTTTTACAACCTTGAACTCCTGATCCAGCAATTGAAAACCTTTGTTAACAACGACAATGTATTTTTTGTCTTGTGTTTCTATTATTCCTCTCACATCAGCCGCGGCAAGTGTTCCAATGCCTACGGAAACGGGCGAAAGTGTATGGCCATCGAGATTTGCTTTCCATAGTCCGCGTTCGGGAGCGATGAACCACACATTGTTGCGCGAATCGACATAAGCAAAATTAGCACTGATGTCTTTTGTGATCGGCTTATATATAGAGTCACAGGTGAAGCAGTCAAATCTTTCTTCACGCGGGTATAAAATGTCGATAGCCAAGGATTCATGATGTATCCAGATGCGGTTGTTGTTGTCATGATATAGATTGGTAATGACGTTGCTCGATAACGAAGTAGGCCGCCCATCACCCGAACGAAATATCTTGAACTCGTATCCATCGTACCTGGCCAGGCCATCGCGCGTACCCAGCCAGATAAAGCCATCATCATCCTGAACGATCCCTGACACGTAGCCTTGCGGAAGACCATCGTTGACCGTAATGGATTTTGAAATGAAGTGAGCCTGTCCGTTTGAGACAATCGTGATCGACAGCATGAAAATTGCCGTCAGCATAATCCCACGGAGCGCGAGATACAGGTTTCGCATACAGCAATGTATTACCGTTGACGCGTTTTGTAAAATTTTTACCGCAATTGATACTTAAAAAGTAGTAAGCAAAAGGTACTATTCAGAAAAATAAACGCAGCTGACCTGACATTCACTCGCGGAGAACATTGGTTTTAAAATTGTCAAACTTAAATTACGACAAAAAGAACCTTACAACATGCGATACTTTTTTAGTGTCATGTGCTGCTTGTCATGGCTGACTTCAGCGGCACAATTCGGCTGGACCGACTACAAACTATTTTCAACCTTCAAAGACGGAG
>CBHROW010000434.1:0-4072 GCA_966080355.1 uncultured Chryseosolibacter sp. | reverse complement strand
CAGCCGTCTTTCCTGTGATAAGAAATTGAAACTCGATTCTGTTTTTGAGTCAGCTACAAGATTGCAGCTAGTCTCCCTTGCATGTATCAAGTACCCTAGATGAGGCCCTGCCCCTGCAAACATTCTGATTTTTTTTTGCCCGATTGCGTATTTAAGGACTGAACTCAGTGTAATAAACCGGAATCTATTCGTGATCGAAACAATGTTATTTATCGAATTCGCGTAATCGTAGTCAAAATGAAGACGGCTGCCGCATGTTAAGTATCCCGCTGACGTATTTAATGAAACATGCCCACCTTTCGTGACGGTCTCGCGAAAAACTCCCAGAGCAAAACCAGGTTCAACCCTTTCTTTGACAACAAGGTTGCCGGAAAAAAAAGGAGGCCCAGCATAACCCACCCCGACACCATTCAGTAATTTTCCTTTCGAAGCCATGCCGGCAACGGTCGCGCCCCATTCCGAGCGCTGCGCCTGCACTGCCCCGAAAGAAAATATTAACGTTATGACTATGGCATAGTGCATGTAGTACCATTTACACCTGAAACTGTATGTGTCCGGGTGGCTCCAGACCTAAAGATTAGGTATCCAGTGCCTGAGCACGTGGACGTTGAACTAACGCAGGGTCCCGTATCATATCGCAGGATCAAATAAAAGTTATACGTATGATACTCTCCTGAATAGCTACCTGAAGCATATGAGCCACTTGTTACATTTCGATTATAACTCAGATCGCAATTCAAATGGTCAACGGTTACCTCGCCACTAAATCTAAATTGACTGGTTTTGAAATTCTGCCACGTTCCAAGGATCTTTTTTAGTGATCTCGCTTGGATATAATAATCGTTTCGATAAGTCGGGCAAGGAAACCCACCTTCGGTTGCAGTAACCATCTCCTCATAACCAATCAGCCGATGGCTACCCTCAACGTCTTCGCATTTCGACAATGCCTGGGTTCTGGCCACATCTGAAATCTTGCTTCTTGTTCTTGTGACTTCACCAACATGAACATAAGGTGTACTTTCGTCAATTTCCCCCAAGCCATCAATCTTATCGTAGTCGGCATCCAGGATCACTTTTACGAATTCTGTTTTGTATTGAAATATTTCATTCCCAACTCTGATAAAACCATCACTGTTTACAAGCGGAGCGAGTGACCGAAATGTCACATTCATGTCCAGAATTTCATCGTCATTAATTATAATGGCGCCTTTGTCGATGTATTGTTTAGCTAACGCAGAGTAACCAATCTCAGTTCTGGCAATTTCACTTGATGCGCCATATTTTTCAGTCATCTCACTCAAAAAGGCTTCTTCTGCTTCAATCACATCTTCATAGACCGAATAAAGGGATTTAAAGCCAACGCTTTTTTCCCAGGTTGAAATGAAATCTTTGTCTTTGTCCAACAAATCAGCTTCAAGTTTAGCTAAAGCCGCCTTGTCTCTGAAAGCAAGCATACCTCGATGCACGGCAACTTGCTTGTCACCAAGAATCTGATCAATGCTCACCTTTGTTTCCGCGAGGCCGGGGTCGTGAGAGCACCCGCCTATCCAAAGCGCAGGTGCGAGAATTACGAGGAGTGTAATTATCTTTTTCATGAGGGTTTTTTATAATCTAAAATGAAAAATTTCCGCCAAATTTCATCGCATTGCGGTCGATTTCTATATCTCGATGAAGCTATTCCAGGAGGCTTTGTCAAATTTGGAGACTTCGTATTTAAGAAAGACTGGACTGTGCAGATTTGTGACTATTTTATGAAGCAAAGTTTTCATGTGACCGTTAATGCCCGGCAGGGACTATGACCCGCCTTTACACCTAATTTTTGAACAGGGACGAGTAGCTTAGAGACCTTTCGGTATTGACCTTTGTAAAGTTTTTTGACCGGACATGCCGAGTGAATTGGCACGCTTGAAAGCATTTTGAAAAATTAAAGACCCTATGAAAAATAACTCACCGGTGCTCTCACTTCTCGTCCTCTGCTTTTCAGCGTGTGCCCATTCAGACAAAGGTTCTAAGCCCGACACCATCTCTGTTGATACAGCCTTCTTTGCCGACCCAAGCACACTTGAACCTGGTCCGGATTTGCGTTCCCCTCTTGAAATAAAAAATGCGCTCGAACGCATGGCGCACGATAGCCTTGTTCAAACTCTTGGCATTTATGGTGCAAAAGTTGCGAAGATCATTTCGCTTGATATCTCTAACCAATCCTTTCTCAGTTACGAAGGCGCTTGCTCAGAAGCAATACTTGTGAACCTCGAGTGGGTCAACTCTAAAAACGAAGAGCACATTCAGTACTTCTGGGTGAATTATGAAAATGGCTTTTGGAAAGTCAGTGGTCCTGCTCCGATTGAAATTACCGACTACCACAGCAGGTCGCAGGTAGACGTTGATTCCACCTACCGTGTTTCCGAGAGTTGTGGACTACTATGTGTACGGCATCAACGCTCGTGGGGTGCGGCCGAACTCCAGGATCAAACTATCTATTCATTTTACGTGATCGATCATATGGATGTGAAGGAGATCTTTTACCTCGTATCGCAATATGCCAGGTGGGATGCTGCCGGAAATCTGGTTCAATCGGAAGAGCGGAAACTTGAAATACTTCCATCTTCCCATAACGGTTTTAAAGATATTCGTGTCTACTTGCAATTGAAGTCAGCAGATGGGCAAGTTACGACCGTGAGCCATACGTATTGGTACGACAAATATGACCTGATATATAAATCACTCTAATCCTAACGGCCTCGGTAAATATTTACCCTTCCGGTATCAACACGGCCGCTTCGATCCGGCAAAGATTTTCCAATGATGCCGTGATCATCTCACTTCAGCAATTTTTTCTGCTGGTGGCGGGTTAAAAACGGCCATTTGGAACGGGATTTTATTCGACTATTCCCGCGATTGAACTGTGTTGTGAGATGTACTTTTATAAAAACCCGACTTGGATAGACAAGCGTCTGTTGAATGTCACGCAAGTCGAAGATCTTCCCGAATCAATATTTTACGAGATCAATAAAAATCTCGGCCTCCTGCTTTCTGAAGAACCGCTGGTATCTGTGGTGATCCCCGTTCGTAATGAAGAAGTGAATATCGTCCGTACGGTTTATTTTCTTTCGAAAAGCAAGACAACTTTTGGCATAGAGATCATTGTGGTGAACAATAATTCGACTGACCGGACCGCTGAAGTCTTGCGAAGAATGAATGTCCGGACTTTACTTCAAACAAAAGCAGGCTGCGGGCCCGCTCGTCAAATGGGTCAGGAAAATGCAAAAGGGAAATACATCCTCATGGCCGATGGCGATTGCTTTTATCCTGCCGACTGGATTCAAAAAATGACCGAAGCATTACAGCAAGACAACACACCGTGTATCTACGGTCGTTATTCATTTCTGGGCACGGAAACCAAGCCACGCTGGCAGCTTTTCCTGTATGAATGTATGCGCGATGTTGTCGGTGACCTTCGCCACATCAACCGCCCTTGTATCAATGCGCTTGGTATGAGCATGGGCTATGTGAAAGAACTTGGATTGAAAGTCGGTTTTGTCGATCGCAAGATCCGTGGTGAAGACGGCCGAATGTGTTTTCAATTGATGCCTTTCGGAAAGATCAGGCAAGTGAAGGATCGCTCTGTTCGTGTCTGGACTCTTCCACGTACACTTGATAAAGAAGGAAGTTTGATCTATTCGGTGATGGCGCGTGCTGCAATTGAACTTTCACGTGTTAAACATTACTTCTATCCACAAGCAAGGCACGATGTGAACAAAACTGAGAATTATGTTCCAGGCACGCTGAAGCCTTTTAAAAAATTTACCCATCTGCATAAGACGAGTGAGCCTGTGAAAAAATAGCTTCGAGCAGAAAGCTGCGAGCCGCGAGCCGTTGACCACGAAAGCCCTTTTGTAAACTGCGAATTGGAACTCTTTCGAAAAGCAGGATATTGTTGCAGCTCGCCTGTTACTACTTTCTCACTAAAACGCCAATGACGGCCAGCTGGAATAGCTCAGAGGTCGAAGCTTGCGACTACTAGTGTCCGGGGAAATTTTTGGATCGAAAAAAATCTTCGAATTTGATTTAC
>CBHROW010000433.1:0-4107 GCA_966080355.1 uncultured Chryseosolibacter sp. | reverse complement strand
TTACTGTTGTTTTCGTATCCATTATAGCTCGTGCCTATGGTAATCAGATTTGCAGTTTCTGCTTTTGCAGCCGACTCGAGTTGTTCTGCACGGTTTTGAATAGCAGCAAGAAGCGTGTCAGAATCCGGTTCGACTTCTTCGGTCGAATCGATTGCATTCTGATTTTCAGTGCTATCCTTTCCTTCCGGATTTTCTTGCTGACTTCCCTGGGAACAAGAAATCAGCACCAGGAACATGATAATAAGTGAGGCTTGTTTCATTAGGGAGTAAAGGTATCTAATTTTACGGTTTCTAATTTCTGATCTCCGACTGATTGAAAATATGCCCAGCATCTGCGATAGAGACTGCATGACCGCGTCCGTGAGGCAGGGTCAAAACTAATAAGTCGCAATTCACCTGCAAATTTGTCGCACCCCAGATCGCGGTCATCCTTTCTCTTCATTAAGTTTGTTGTAAACACAAGGCTATGCAAAAGATCGAAGCTAAAAATATCGATGAGTATATCGCGGCATTTCCTTCAGATGTTCGTGAACGTCTTGAACAAATTCGCAACACGGTCAGAAAGGCGGCACCGAAAGCTCAGGAAGCGATCAAGTATGGAATACCGACTTTTGTGCTTGGGAAAAATCTTGTTCATTTCGCGGCATACAAAACTCACATTGGATTTTATCCCGCGCCTCGCGTGCCGGAATTCAGGAAAGCTATTGAACCGTATTTCAGCGGAAAGGGAACGCTTCAGTTTCCACTGAGCGATCCTCTTCCACTTGCATTGATAGCGAAGGTGACGAAATACCGCGTGTCGTTGATTCAAGAGGACGGTGGCGAAAACAGGAAACGCAGTCGTTAATATATTGAACTACCTGCCTCAAGCCATGCGTTTCAAGCAAATAAGGTTCTGTGCGTGTGGCGTGAAGCCTGCAGCGTGAAGCCATTCTACTTCGTTTCGCCCTGCCGTACCAGCTTCTCCACATCGTTGTTCACGGAAAGGATCAGTAAACATGTCGCTGTACAGAACACCGGGCTTGTGATGCAATGATGACCGTTCCAGCTGCCATCGTTATTCTGGATGTTCAGCATTCGTCCGCTGATGTTGTCGTACCACTTTTTCCAAGTGTCATCTTTACTCACGATCATGCTTTCACCGGTTTGCAGATAACTCAAAAATTCCTCGCCACCGTTATTACCGAAGCCACTCATTACGTCTTCGTTTTGCGCTTGTACTTTCGCAGAATTGTAAACCTGGTAAGCCGTTGACATTTTTAACGCGTCATCCTTATCGTAACCTATTTTCTCCAGACTTTCTGCAGTTACAGGCGCGCTTTGTGCAAGGTGCCCTTCTTGCTTTGCACGTTCTATTTCTTCCTTCACCTTCCGGGCTTGTTTTGCACTCGCTCTCGCAGAACCTGTAACTGAATAGAGTACCACACCAGCACCCATGTCGGTATTTACATTTCCTGTGCTTGGATCATAATTTTTCTTCTGAAACTCTCTCGACTTTTCAAGCGCAACTTCATCGACTTCAGCGCCTTTGGATTGTGCGGCCTCGAGCGCGTTGGTTGCGAACGATGATTGCAGCACACCTGCCCATCCTGCACCTGAAATACTACCGTTTCCATCCTGGGCTTTTTGGATTTTTGAAACACAGGTATTCAATGCCTTCTGCACCCGACCGAGAAGCGCCTCATCGTGCTTGCAATGGTCGACCATATCGGAGAGAAATTGTGCGGTAAGGACCACATCGATGTTTTGACCTAGCTTGGTTTGAATCTGGGTTCCCGTGAGGTCAGTGATGTTCAAACTTGAAGGCGATGATTTCTCGATTGACTCAAGGAGGAAATTCAGCGCTCTACGGATCTGTTGGGCATGCTCTCCATGGGTGAGCGTACTTCCGTTTCGAAGTAAAGCCATCGCCACCATCGATGTTGTGGCAGGGTCGGCCTGAACTGCGTGCGGATCCATCACATCCTGACGGTAATGACTTCCTGCACCCCAGCCGCCATTTGTATTTTGCGCTTGCGTGATCCACTTGAGCCCACGTTGTAATGATGTAATAACTTTTTCCGGAGTCTTGTAGCGAAAGCTCGAGTCTGACGGTTCTTCTCCCATCAGCGTCCGGAACACGCAACCTTTCGGAGGAACAAATGCTTTCTTCCTGATAGATGGTTTTGCCCTTCGCGATGTAAAAGCAAACAACAACATGCTGCTGACGATCACAATCATCAGCGAAATTTTCCAGGTCTTCATAATCGATTGATTTTTGTTACACAGTTAAGATGAATACAGCGAGGCTATTCCATAACCCGTTGAATGAATGTACGGGGCTGCATAGGGAAGGGAAAGAGAGACTTAGTAAAGGAGATTGCTGGCTGAGTGAAAGAGTGGGTGCCGGGGGGCGGAATCTTGGAGACCAGGCGAGTGGTGATGAGTAAATTTAAAATTTCGTTTTAGGAATGAAGTGATGGGTGTGGCGCAGCGGTGTGTTCTCGAGCGAAACATTTAAATAAACGCAGTGCTTTTCGTGCCTCGTGGTCTCATCGCCTGATCAAGATTTGAAGGCACGATGGTGCTGAAAAATATCTAGCCCCGACCTGAGGGTGCGGAGCTAGAGATAATACATGTATAAATCGTATCAATTGTTTGCCGCTCAACCCGGCACCACCCTTAATTCCCGCAGTTTGTGGCGTCCCGACCCCTCAACTAGCACCCAGCATCCGGCCTTCTGCTTCCCAGCACCCAGCTTCCCAGCACCTAGTACTTGTGTATCGCGGCATGACCGAATACCAACCGCTTGTTCACATTTCCTCCGCCTACAACAGAGATGCTCGGTTCGCCAAAAGCATCAACGCGGATCTCTTCGGTAGTATTCACGGCCATGTTTCCTTCACCGAAAATACTGGCCGAAGCGTATGCGCTTTTCATTTCGCGCGTATCGATCTTGTTTTCACCAAAGAGTTTGTATTTCTGTTCCACGACTTTTCCGTTGGTGATCTTTAAAATGTTCTGGCCGTAAAGTGTTGCCTTGAAGAAATCGGTAGTGAGTGACGTCAGGCGAATTTCGTTTTCGCCATAAGCTTTTAGTCGGAATTCATCAGCATCGATCGGATCGAGCACGGTGAGTTCCTGATTGCCACGGATCTCGAGTCCTTCAAGATAATTGTAGGTTACATATGCCGTAATGGTAACACCTTGATACATGCTGTGACGTGGACCATGGCCGTCATAATAAGGATCCATTTTTTCGATTTTTCGCGCATTATCAAGGTAGATGTGCAGCGTGTGATTGGTCACCTCGATATTGATCTTGCTTTTGCTCACATTGTCGTAGACCAGGCGTATGCTTTCTTTCTCACCCTTCTTCAAAACGAGATTGACGCGCGCAGAAGCAACGATGTGTGAAAATGAACGCAGATCTTTCTGGATCTCGTTGGGTTCGTTTTGTGCTTGAGCCGCTGACAAGCCGAGTGCGATAGCGGCAGTAAGGATAAGGTGTTTCATAACGGTGTCTTGGTATGTATGACTCGTTAACGACAACAAGGGTTGCTTGTCCCCCTATTCATTTCTGAGAGAATTTACGGGATTTCCCGAGGCAGCCCTCAACGCCTGGAAACTGACTGAAAACAAAGCAATTATGAAGGTTATGGCAAACGCCAGCAAAAAGATCCACCATGGCAGACCGGTGTGAAAAGCGAATTGATCCAGCCATTGCGTCATGATCCACCATGCCGAAGGCCACGCCAACAGGTTCGCGATGAGCACAAGTTTGAGGAAATCCTTGTTAAGCATTTCCACAATGTCGGGTGTGGTTGCCCCGAGCACCTTGCGGATGCCGATCGCTTTGCGCTGTTGTTCCGCTGTAAATGTCGACAAGCCATATAACCCAAGACAGGCAATGAGGATGGCGAGAATGGTGAAGACAAGGAACAATGAGCCTACATTCTGCTCGGTCACCACTTTCTGTTGAAAGTTGTTTTCGAGGAAAGTGAATTCGAGGGGTGCATTAGGCGCATATTTTTTCCACAATCTCCGCACTGTTGCGATTCCGGCCTGAACGCTATCTTCCTTGAATCTCACCGCCATCTCCCAATTGGGTTCATTGCCCAGCACGAT
>CBHROW010000432.1:0-4108 GCA_966080355.1 uncultured Chryseosolibacter sp. | reverse complement strand
ATATCTACAGTGATTGTCTATAGGCAAATGAATTTCATTCAGAAGTTCGATCTTGGTTTCCGGCCAGAGGATATCGTTGCCGTGCGCGTTCCGGAAGACTCCGCACATGATGTTGCAATCCAGGCTTTCAAAGCGGAATTATTGAGTCTGCCGAACATCAGGAATGCATCAACGGTTGGGGATGGAGGAATGCCTGGGGATCCGGAAGATGAAAAAAGAGGTAGCATGACACTCACAAACGGACAAGGCATAAAGGAAGTGCGGATGATCAACATGACCCACGTTGATGAAGATTATTTCGATGTGCTTGGTATTGCGATAAAGCAGGGACGCGCGTATGAAAAAGGAAATGTGAGCGACCAGCAAAATGCGATCATGGTAAATGAAGCTTTGGTCAGCGCGCTAGGGTGGGCTGACCCGCTTTCACAAACCATCAACTGGGGCGGTAGAGAAAGAAAAGTAATCGGTGTCGTTGGCAACATCTATTACAAATCGCTTTACAATCCCGTACAACCGCAGATCTTCGTTCCCCAAACGCATCATCTGGTCAACGTGCTAATTGCGATGAGATCATCAACGTCTGATGACATCGCGCAAGTCGCGCAACTTTGGCGGAAGCATTTTCCAGATGAACCGTTTGGTTATCGATACCTTGACCAAACATTGCATCAGCAATATCACCTGGAACAGACAGTCGCGAAAATATCGACCTGGTTTGCAATGCTCACGATCTTCATCTCGCTGGTTGGGATTATCGGGTTATCCGTTTTGAGCGCTTATCAGCGAAAGCGGGAGATCGGTATTCGTAAGGTGGTAGGAGCAGGTTTCTTCGATATCGTGAGGATCTTTTTCGAAGAATATGTGGCGCTGGTTCTGGTTGCGCTGATCGTAGTCTCGCCTGTTGCCTGGTATATCATGGAGCAATGGTTGTCGGGGTTCGTCAGTCATACCGGATTGGACATCTATGTTTTTGCTCTTGTTGGAATCGTATTCGCTTCGGTGGCGTTGACCGCGGTGATGCTGAGTGTGCGAACGGTGGCCAGATTGAAAAGCACAGACCTGATGGAATGACGCCTGCGTTTTAATCCTGACTCAAGAAGGGCCATTGGCGCGCTCGCCCGGAATTTCTTAGCGTGCATGGTGAGAACCGTGCGAAAGTTGGCTTGATGTATTTTTTCGAATCGCAGGAGATCCGCAATAAATATTTTGACGATAAGGGAATCGATGGGCTATACACAACCCTCGGAAAAAAGCCGCGGATAACATGATCCCCCGTGATGGAAAAACTCGATGACTATCGGCTAAAAGCTACCACACAGTTTACGGATTGGGCTGTTCAGTGAACGATGATTCCAGCTTACTTTAAAGCACTCGCAAAGTCTGAACGGTTCAGGCTGCGTGCTTGTAAGCTGCAGATCGCGAAGATCACCAGCCCGCAGTAGCATATCGGGTAAAATGGATCGGTCCAGGAAAACTTTGTTGCGTACACAAACTGCCGGAGCAGCTCGTTTAAAAGAATATAAGTGACTGGCCCGAATATAAGAAGTGCGATGATGAGCTGTTTGGCGAATTCCTGCACAAGAAGCCAGGTGATGTGAATGATCTCCGCCCCAAATAATTTGTGCACTGCGATCTGTTTAAGTTTGTCGCGCACCAGGCTTACACTCAGCCCGTAGATTGCACAGCAGGAGAGCAGGGCGGAAACGATCGTCAGTATTCCCGAAAGTGTATTGAGCCGATCCTGGTAGTCGATCCACGCTTCGAAATGTTTGTCGAGATAGCGAACATTGGCAGGCTCATCATGGGTTGAGAATTCGGCCGATAACCGGTTTACCGTTCTGCGTATGTCAACTTCGATCACCCTCACGCAAAGCCAGTTGTAGTTGTAATCCTGAGCCAGCTGGATCTTCAACGGTTTTTGCGGCAGATGAAACATCTCATTGATGTCTTCAACTACGCCAAGCACACTTCGCATGTTTGCTTTGAGTTTCTCGCTTCCAAGCCTGTTCGTCACGACAGACGAGTCGCTCGAGTTCGGGCCAAACCAATTCCCTTCGAGCAGGTGGAGATTGAAAAAGTTGATGAAGCCCGGGTCTGTCTTCAAAATGAAAAATTCTGACCCGATCTCTTTGCTGTTGATCCGGTCGGGAAGTTGCGACACGCCCATAACATCCAGAATGTTCGGGTTATTTGCTTTCCAGCCCGCCCTTAGTAATCGAATCCCTTCGTTGGTCAGTCCCGCGGGGCAATTCAGATACACAATCTGATCGTGATTTTGTCCGGGCTCTTTGACAAGCGAGTAGTTGATCTGTCTTCGGACCACGATCGAAGTGACGATCAGAAAAACGCTGATGCCGAGCTGAATGAAGGTGATGACGCGTTTCAGTTTTGGAAATGTGATGGTGTCAGTGCTGAGCAGGCGATTGGGTGTAGCGCGAACGAATCTCATCGTCAAGCATACCGGTGATACGGTAAGGGCGATAAGCAGGACCGACAGCGTGATGACAAAACGAACATCAAAGTTTATGATCAGTGGAACGGTTCGGAATCCAAGGAGTTGTTCCGCATAACTATCGGCAGCGACCAGGATGGCGACCCCGGCCAGGAGCGCCAGAAATACAAGTGCTGCAGACTCTGCAACGAAGTCGAGAACAAGCTTGCTTTGGCTCGTCCCTGCGAGTTTTTTAACGGCCAGCTCTTTCGAGCGATGGGGAAGCGTGATGGTAGTGAGATTGACGAAGCTGCTCAACGCCAGGAAAAGAATCAGGGCTGTGATGCAAACGAGAATAATTACACTGTACCGATCACCATGCTTCGCTTCTTCTCCAGAGGTTCGAATCCCGAAATAAATATCCGGTAGCGATTGAAGTTGAAAGACGTGATGGTTGTCCGTGTTGTCTTTAATGAAATAATGGTCGGGTGAATAGTGAAGAGTCCGACCATAAAGCCCCGTGACATCGGGATTGAAATGCAGCGAGTTGATGACCTGATCTTTGAATATGATGAGAACTTCGAAATCTTCATGGACATTGTTAGGTAAATCTTTGAAAACGCCAGCGATTTGAAATTGAATAGTATCGCCATAAGTGAACATGCTGAATTTTCGTCCTGCAGCATTTTGCGTATGGAAATATTGTTCCGCAGCGCTCGCTGAGATCCATGCAGTGAGATTCTCTCTCGGGGCAGGGTCTGGCAGATCATTTATAACCTCTAATTCAAAGATCCGAAGCAGATTCGCATCGACTGCGTGAATAGTTTGATTTTCGAATGACCTATTGTCCACTTCGATCGTGATCCCGTTCATCCGTTTCACGCGGGCGGTCAGCAGCGAGTCTGAATAAGGTGCTCGTTCTAGTTTTTCTATTATCTGCGTGGAAACCTCAGCTGACACGCGATTACCATCGTGATAATCATCAATGTTGCGTTGCAAAACGCGGAATGCGTTCTCCGGTTGCGATGAAAAACGATCATAGCCGAATTCATTGATCGAAAAAATCGTAATGAGAATGGACGAAGCAAAGGCAATGGCAAGCACCACGATCTTCAAAATATACACCTCGCGAGTGCGTTGAATGATCCTCGCGAAAAGCCTGAAATGAAGATTGGGCATAATATAAAACCAAGCTAACCAAAAGTTGAACCAAAGTTTAAAGGTCGCTCAAATTCCAATGTTTTGGCTTTTGCAATTTCGATAGCGGACAATTGTAACCGCTATCGGTCAACTCCGGTTCACCGCTTGATAATTGCTTCAGTTATTCCTACATTTAGGAAAATAGTTTAATGAAAAAATATCAGCTGGGTGAATTCGAAGAGATCGTGATGCTCACAATCGGTATTCTTCACCGGAACGCTTATGGTGTAGCCATCAAACAGGAGATCCAGGATCGCCTTTCAAGGAATGTCAGTATGGGAGCAATGCACACTGCACTGGTGCGCCTTGAAAAGAAAGGCTACATCAAATCGAGTGTAGGCGAGAGCAGCGAGGATCGGATGGGAAGACCAAAAAAATATTTCGAGATCACCGCGCTCGGAAAAAAAGCTATGGCATATACAAAGGATACACGCGATGAATTATGGCGTGCAATTCCAAAAGTGGCTCTTAAACCCG
>CBHROW010000431.1:0-4110 GCA_966080355.1 uncultured Chryseosolibacter sp. | reverse complement strand
GGCGATAGCACCTACACTTTTGAAATTTTGATTGACCGGAAGAATAAAACAGCATAAAACAAAGTATACTTCTCATTCCAAAATCAGAAACTGTTAGTTCAGCAAGGCACTTCCTCATTCAACCGCTTACACGGCTCGTTTGAAAATCGCAGTTACCGCACCAACCTCCTTTACGAAAAGGGAACATTCAAACGAGGCCTCAAACATGGCCGATTCCTGCGATGGTATCCTGACGGGAAATTGAAAACGGTTGAGCACTATCGCGATGGTATCCACTACGGAGAATTCATCAGCTACAATAGAGATGGATCGGTCATCGCACATAAAAAATTTAGGAAGCATAAGAAGTACAAGGATTTGCTTTCAAAAGAAGAATTTGATTCGAGGAAAAGGAGCGGATGGTTGATCAGGCATCGGAAACATGGCGCTCATGACGCAGAAGCCGGTGAGAAAAGTCGCAATTAGCTTGTCTGTTATCTGTAAAACCGTGGAGGCCCTCTTCGCAATAGAGAGATGGCCGCCACGCATCATCCATTAAACCTCCTCCAATATTTTTTGACGGCAGCTTGCCCGAACTTACGCGCAGAATGCACGTCAAAAAATAGAGTTTGATGTGCGTACTTCTCAAGCGCGCAGCAAATGACCTTCATTCACAAATTCTCCATTCGTGCCGGTGTGCTCAACCTTGCGCTGTTCATTTCGCTGGTTGTTGCGATCGTTTTGTCGTCCATGTTGATGTTGGAATATTTCAATGAACGGCTTGATACCGACACACGAATGACACTCACGCTTCAACGAAATATCATGTCAGCTGTCGCATGGTTAGGAGAGGAGAGTAACGCACAAAAATTGCTTGATGAACAAACGCTCGCCATCGATCTCTTTGACGATGGCGAAGATTCAGTCACGCTTCATACCACGTCATGGGGCGTTTACCAGATCGTGAGCATTACCGCATCCCGAAACAATCGCAAGTACACGACTTATGCACTTTTTGGATCACGACCATCGCAGGTTCACGACTATGCGTTAGTTCTTGGCAATTCACGTTACCATCTGCAATTGATCGGTGATACAAAAATCATTGGCGATGTTCAGGTACCTGATGCGTTCGTGACGAGAGGGTCATTCAATGGAAAGTCGTTCGATGATCCGATACTCATTCATGGAGTCATAAGTGAGAGTCCCGCATCGATGCCCCGGATACGAGATAATCTGCTTGCCGAAGCTCTCGAAAGCTATTTTGAAAACGACAGCATTTCTACGCAAGCCGGTCAATCCAGCCCAATGAAATTCACCACGCAATTCAGTGAAAGTGAAATTATCTTATCAGGACCTGCAACATTAAGCGTTATACGATCTGAAAGCAAAATCACCGTTACTCGCGAGTCGGAGCTGTTAACTGCACTATTGATAGCGCCAGAGATCGTAATTGAGGATTCTGTGAAAGGAAGTCTCCAGGCATTCGCGACACGATCTATAGAAGTTCGCGCTGGTGTCCAATTGGAATACCCTTCTGCCCTGTGCGTTTTCTCAGCCGAAACTTCTTCAATCACAGTCGGAGCATCAACGATCTCAGGCAGTGTAATTTCGCAGGGAAATCCAAAAACGTCTTCGATCCAGCTGCACGCACAATCGGTGGTGAGGGGTGAGATCTTCTGTAACAACTTTATGGAATTTTATGGTAAGGTTGAAGGCAATATGGTCTGTTCTCGAATTCGGTTTGCGTTCGGTGGTGAAGTGCGAGACAACACCCTGATCGATGCCTCAATCGATCGATATGCCCTCCACAAAAACTTTGCGTTCGGCTTTCTATATCCGCAATCATCGGGTTTCGAACTTATCAAATGGATTTGAAGAAGCTGCAGGCATCATCGTTAATGGAGACACTTGTTGCTGCTGCAATACTCGGTATTTCCATGTCCTTTTTTTTGATCACTGTCACGAACATGCAGCGCAGACTGCACAACCAGGCTGTTGGCATGACGGCACTGGCCATGGAAGCTGCCTTTGCAGAGTTAAAACAACGCAGGATTGAGCCGGGAACTATAAAGAGCGATTTGCCTCAAGGCAATACCCTGGCTACGGAGATAAAATTGTTAAACAGTCGGGAGAAGTTGTATAGCGTGACACAAACTGTTTTCGATCATAACGGGGTGACGATTGAAAAAAGAAAAAATTTATTACTCCAAAAATAATTAACGAGATGCGATTGCATGGGTTTACTATACTTGAATTGATTGTTGCCATGATCCTTGGCAGCATAATTTCGATGTTTTGTTATAATGCGCTTTACCGAATGACGGTGGCATATTCGCGCCATGAGCTGGCGCAGGAAAAATTGGAGAGTTTACAACGCTTCTATACGATCCTCTTCCATGATTTTTACTTTCGAAGTCTAACTTATGCGGACCGGGATTCACTTATGTTTCAGTCGGGAGTCGATGCAATAACTTATGCTACGCTAAATGGGAAATCGATAATGCGCAGATACAGGAATATGGCGATCGATACAATGAGTTTCGATTCGCTGGCGTTAAAAGTTGTTCGAGATTCAGTCAACATCGCGGTTTCGCTATGTATGTTTGAAGCCAACGGAAAAACTGTCTGGCAATTTTCGAGACGGGAGACAGCACTGGAATATTTCAACCGAGTCAATGGACAATGAGTGGCGTGGGTCTCAGGCAAATTCGAAAAAACTCTTCGACACCAAGGTCTGTTGATATTCGTGCGCTGTTGAACCGTGAGGTCAGGTTATGGAAACCTGCAACTAAATATTCTGATCGGAACAAAGAGATATTCTTTTCTTCCCTGGCAGGTATGCAGCGCGCGGGGCTGCCTGTGAGAAGAGTGCTTGAGCTGATCAGGGACCAGGAAACAAACGAAACTAGCAAAGTACGGATCGGCTCTATTGTTGATGACTTGGTAAAAGGAACAGCGCTGTCGCTGGCAATGGAAAGATCGGGTTTGTTTTCACGGTTTGAATTTTGCACGATTGCAGTTGGTGAGGAAACAGGAAGGTTACCGGATGTTGCTGACGATCTTTCGAAACTTTTCACGGATCGCATTAAGCAACGCAGACAACTCATTTCCGCGATTACATATCCAGCCCTGTTGATCACGATCGCATTTGCCTCAACATCCTTCCTCCTTGTCTATATGGTGCCGATGTTTGAAGACATTTTCAAGCGCTTTGGCGGTCGTCTTCCCTGGGCCACACAGATGATCGTTGATTGGTCTCATGCATTGGTTGCAAACGCACCGCTCTTTGTCGTGTTTTCCATTGTGGCAACTTTTCTATTTTCATGGGCGAACAAACGAGAGTCATTCAAACTTTTTCGCGATCGCATGGCTGTGCGAATACCGCTCCTCGGGAGGCTTTACCTGATCGTTTCTCTTGCACGTTTTTTCCGGTCGATGTCTATGCTCCTTGCCTCGCGTCTTCCACTGACAACAGCACTTGAAATGATGAAAGGGATTACCGTGTTCAGTCCGATACGGCTCGCGCTCGATACGATGCTGAATGATCTTTACAATGGAATGCCACTCCACGAAAGCATGTCTAAGCTCGTTCATTTCAATGCTTCTACGATCGCCCTGATCAGGATAGGTGAAGAGGTTAACCAGTTGGAAAATTTTTTTGAAACCATTGCCATTGAGTATACCAGAGAATCTGAATTTCGGATTGCTCAAATGAACGCCATGATGGAGCCGATTCTTATCCTCGTTCTCGGTTTGGTGATCGGCATAATCCTGATCACGCTTTATCTCCCCATGTTCGAATTATCATCGACAATCGGTCAATAAATCAAACTGTTATGTCACGAAAAAAAGTCAAAGCATTTACATTATCTGAGTTGCTTGTTGTGCTCGTCATCATCGGCATTCTTGTGCTCATTGCCTTGCCGAAGTTGATGCCCTTGATATCGAAGACGCGCAGCCTTGAAGCAAAGCAGGCGCTCAAGCATGTGCATACGCTTGAACGGACTTACTTTTATGAGTTTTCAAAGTATTCCGCTGATCTTGATGCAATTCATTTTGAGCAAGAGACGCTTGTTACGGAAGGCAACAATGGCACAGCCAACTATCAAATTGAAATTATCAGTGCAT
>CBHROW010000430.1:0-4119 GCA_966080355.1 uncultured Chryseosolibacter sp. | reverse complement strand
CAGTTTTTCGGAAACACGATGCTTCCAGCTGGCAAAAGCCTGAAAAGTTGATGAATGTCCTTTGTCGAGCAATTCGTTGACGAGCTTTGATTCATCGAAGTGCCATTCATTCACATCCATATTAAAATTCAGTCGCGTAAGGATGATACCGGATTCTACCTTGTTCTTCGCGTTGAGTTTGTAATTGAAGGTCGAAGAAATTATCTGCGAAGACTTTCCGATCGTCCCATGTTCGATCGTGTAGAACTGTGCGGCATCATTCGGGATTGCGAAGTTAAAAGAGCCTTCTGAACCGGTTGACGCAATCGCGGTGCGCAGATACATGTCGTCATTCAGCTGCCAGATGTCGGAAAGACCGATAACACCGAGCTTGTTGCGACCGTTGAATTTGCCGGTGATCAGGTCTTCATCTTTCTCATCGCGCTCCTCCGTGTCGATACCGCTCATTCCGCCAAGGCCAAACAATGCAAGATTATGTTTGTTGCTGACAGGGAACTGAAGTTTGAATGACATGTCCTGGTAACGCGGCACACCACCAAAGTCGACCACGCCTGCGCGATCCAGGAGGTCCAGTGCCGAATAGCGATAGTTAGCGATGTACGATGCGCGAGAACCTTGTTTGAACGGTCCTTCAGCAGTCATGTCGATACCCAGCGTGCTGATCGCTGCTGTGTATTCGCGCTGTTCGTTGTTTCCGCTTTTGAGTTTCATATCGAAAACCCCTGAAGTCGCATCACCGTATTCCGCGGCAAACGCACCGGTAAAGAAGTCGGAATTGCTCAGCATCTTTGAGCTCAGCGCGTTGATCGGCCCACCCGTTGAACCTTCGTTCGCGAAGTGATTTGGATTGGGGATAGCAATTCCTTCGAGGCGCCACAAGATTCCCTTCGGAGAGTTTCCACGAACAATGATGTCGTTGTTACCCTGTGCATCACCGTTCACTCCGGCAAAAGCAACCACCATGCGGGCCGGGTCATCGAAAGAACCAGCGTAACGAGAGGTCTCCTCAACGGAGAAGGTATGCGCAGAGATCATCGCCATCTCATTCAATACTTCACCTTTTTGCGCATCGGCAGTGATGGTGATTTCCTCAAGGTTTTGAAGCGACTCAGCCAGGGTCACGTTCAGCACTTCTTCTTTCGCAGCGTTTACCAACAGGTTCGGTATCGTTTTCTCTTCGTAGCCCATGAAGGTTACCTTCAACGTTACGCGGCCGATGGGTACGTTGGTCAATCGGAAATTTCCATCGACATCCGTCACTGTTCCAATGATCGGACTCGATCCCACTACGAAGATCGTAGCACCGATCAGCGGCATCTGGCTGTCCTGATCGACAATCTTCCCGCGCACGGTTTGTTGAATCTGCTGTGCCCGGCCGACCAAAACGGTAACGAGAATCAGAATTGAAAGGGTCAAGTGTTTCATGAGCTTTGTTTGATTTTTGCTGATGAGACAATAACCCCCCGGGTGCCCCCTACTCTCGCGATAAATATTTTTTATGATCTGTTAAAATTCAAAAGTGTTCGCTTAACGAAAAATTAATATTCAAGGCCTCCTCATGCTTCAATTCATACCACAAGCGTGGTGAATTTGTATTAACTTTGAACCTCAACCATCAATACAGTACTATGTCAAAAGACGAAGTTTTCAAGGAGCCAATAACACAATCCTCCGATTTCAAATTCGACCAGCGGGTGGTCACCGTATTTGATGATATGGTTACCCGGTCGGTGCCCTATTACCTTGAAATGCAACGCATGATCGGGGAGCTGGCATCCGAATATGCAAAACCCGGAACAAACGTGTACGACCTTGGCTGCTCCACCGGCACCACCATGAAAAATATGGACGCGATGGTGGATCAGCACATTAAGTTTATCGGAATTGATGATTCAGGCCAGATGTTGAAACAATGCGAGGAGAACCTCACCAATGTAGGCGTGACGAGACCTTTCGAGCTCATCAATTGTGACCTGAATAAAGGCGTTGATATCAAGAATGCTTCTGTTGTTGTGTTGTGCCTGACGCTTCAGTTCATCCGGCCATTGTACCGTGTAAAGCTACTCGAGCAAATACGCGCTGGTATGAATGAAGGCGCGGTGCTCATCCTGGTGGAAAAGATCCTCGCGGAGGAGTCGAGCCTGAACAGAAACTTCATTCGTTATTACTACGACTTCAAAAAACGCAATCATTATAGCGAGATGGAAATTGCCCAAAAGCGCGAAGCCCTCGAAAATGTGCTTATCCCTTACAAACTCAGTGAAGACATCGACATGTTGCTCACTTCGGGATTTTCACATTGCGAAGTATTCTTCAAGTGGTATAACTTTGCCGGCATGATCGCATTTAAATAGTCCTCCACGTTTCATTTTTGCTAAACCTATGATCAGTATTGGAAATTTCTTTTTCAAGTACAGGAACCTGATTTTCCCTTTGTTCGCACTTGCGATCTTCATTCCCTCACCACCGGTTTTTTCGGCCGAAGTGTTTGGCGCTCACTACTACACAATTCCCATGGTGGTCGGATTGCTGATTGCGTTGTTCGGACAGGTGACACGAGCCGTGACGATTGCGCTTAAATATATTGTTCGTGGCGGCAAGGGAAAGAAAGTCTATGCCGATGTTCTTGTCGTTGACGGGATCTTCAACCACTGCCGAAATCCGCTTTATGTCGGAAATATCTCGATGCTCGCGGGAGTCGCTGTAATGTCGAACTCACTTTATTTTATTGTGATCGCGGTCCCTTTGTTTTGCTTTATTTATCAGGCGATTGTTCTCGCGGAAGAAAACTTCCTTCGCAGCAAATTCGGTGCTCAATTTGAAGCATACTGTAACCGCGTAAACCGGTGGATACCTTCGTTCAGCGGACTTGGAAAAACCTTCTCTTCGATGGAGTTCAATTGGAAGCGTTATGTTGTCAAGGAGTACAACACCGTATATCTGCTCCTGGTGTCGATATATATTGTACTGCTGATGAAACATCCTCGTCTAGTCGAACTGAGTAATGAAAGTAAAATTCAGGTTTCCGCTATCGTGATCCTTACGCTTACTGCCGTTTACCTTTTCATCAGGTACCTGAAGAAATCGCATAAGCTCGTTCCGTCAGCTTCGTGATCTGATTTAGAACATAGAACCTTGGAAGATATTGACTTGAATTGAGGTCGCCCGCATTTCCAGGCAACTGGCGGACTTGTGCTCCATTGCATTTCCCCGGCACTGGCAAACCAGCACCCGGCAACCTGACATTCTTATTTCGCCCAGCCACGCAATCGCATCCAGGCGATACAGCGATCCATCCATAGCTCGCTCGTAGTGGGATTGATCATACCGAACCCGTGGCCGCCACGTTCGTAAATGTGCAGCTCGCTGGGGACATTATTTTTTTTCAATGCTTCGTAAAAAGCAATGCTGTTCTGCGGAACAACCTCATCATCGTCACTTGCGTGAACAAGGAATGTTGGTGGCGTGTCTTGTGTTACCTGCATTTCATTAGAATAAAGATCGATGTCAGCTTTCGCAGGTGACTTACCGATAAGTTGCTCACGCGATCCAAGATGCCCGATATTGTTTTGGAAGCTGATTACCGGATAGATCAACAGCATAAAATCGGGGCGGAGATTTTGTTTTTGAAGAAGCGGATCAACAGCAGTTCTGAAGTGCGTGCCCGCTGTCGAGGCCAGGTGCCCTCCGGCAGAAAACCCCATAATGCCAATTGCCTTGGCATCTATTCCCCAATCTTCCGCCTTTCGTCTAACCCACGCAATGGCTTGCTGCGCATCCTGCAACGGCCCGGTTGTAGGATTCTTCATCGTCTTGGCGTTCGGTATCCTATACTTCACGACAAACGCGACAATACCTGCATCATTAAATTTTTTCGCGACATCGAATCCCTCATGTTGAATAGCGTTCACCCAATATCCTCCACCGGGGAAAATGATCACCGCAGCATTCGATGACTTTTGCTGTGGAACAAACACGGTGATGGTCGGGCGCGTGATCGCGCTCACAATACCATGATCCTCTGTTTTCTCTTCATCTTTCGAATCGATAGAATTCGGAATAATGTTTTCATATAATGGGAACGTTGATTGTGCTTTTGACATAACGGGGAAAATTAAA
>CBHROW010000429.1:0-4131 GCA_966080355.1 uncultured Chryseosolibacter sp. | reverse complement strand
TTTTGTGCCGGCTGCTTCCAAAACTTCGTGCGTGTCTATTCCCATTCTTTCAAAGATTAACGCGAGTTCATTCACAAAGGCAATGTTGACATCGCGTTGCGAATTTTCAATCACCTTCGCTGCTTCGGCCACTTTAATCGAGGAAGCTTTGTGTGTGCCAGCTTTAACAATTTTGAGATACAGCTGGTTGACGCGCTCAGCAACTTCAGCCGTACTTCCGCTGGTAACTTTCTTAATTGTTGCAACGCGGTGCAGCTTGTCTCCCGGATTTATCCTTTCGGGTGAATACCCACAGAAAAAATCAATGTTGTATGTTAGACCACTCGTTTCTTCAAGAACAGGAACACATATTTCTTCGGTGCACCCGGGATAAACAGTCGATTCGTAGATTACGATATCGCCATTCTTCAACACAGACCCAACTGTCTTACTGGCTTTTTGCAGTGGAGTCAGGTCAGGTTTTTTATACTGATCAACCGGTGTAGGAACGGTAACGATATAAAAATTTGCGTTTCTGAGATCGTTTAAATCAGCGCTGAATTTCAGTCGCGTTGCGCTTTTCAACTCCGCTTCGGTAACTTCCAATGTGCGGTCTACCCCCTTGTTTAATTCTGCAATGCGCTCCTCGTTGATGTCGAATCCCAAAACATCGGCCACTCGACCAAACTCCACTGCAAGTGGGAGGCCCACATAACCCAATCCGATAACTGCAATCTTATCCATGAACAAATTTGTAGTTTATGTTCCAATGACTCTAAACTAAGCGTAGGTCTTTGGGCTAAAATTATTGAAGGCTGCAAAAATATGAAGTTTATGGATATCTATGTTAATTTGCGACCGAATATAATCACACATGGAAAGCCAACCACCAACTCCCCCCCAGTCTAACGAGTTAGATTTGTCGCAGGTCTTCACATCCATCGGAAGATTTTTTAACAGGGTAGGCAACGGCATCCTGTATTTTCTCGCATCCCTTCGTAATCTTTTCCTCCAAAACAAGCTTTTTTTTGCAGGCATCATCATCGTTGGTGTCTCGCTTGGCGCGTTATACTCCGAATTGTTGAAGAAAAAATTCTATAAATCAACTATGGTGTTGAGTTGTGATTATCTGAACTCGCAAATTCTGGAAAACACAATCGAAAAATTGAACCTACTCTGCTTTGAAGAAGAGCGCGAGGGACTTTCCGAAGTTTTACATATCGGTCCGGCAATCGCCAAGAATATTCAAAAATTCGAATATGAGCCTTTTGTTTCCGAAGACGATGTGGTTGAGATGGAGGTTTTGCGTACACAGCTGCAGAACGTAACAACGGCAGACAAGAAAGACCTTGTGGAAAAAGTCATTAAGAATCTGGAAATTGATAATAAGAATGCATACGAAATCAGCGTGGAAGTTTACGACCCAAATATTGTTAAGCCACTTGAGAAGGCTATCGTCAATTATTTCCACAGTAATGACTATATCAAAAAACGGATCGAGATAAACAAGCTGAACCAACAGCGCAGGAAGGAAAAATTAGTTGCCGAATCGCGTAAGCTCGATAGTCTTAAAAAGGTGATCTATCAAAATCTCCAAGCACTCGGCACACAAAGTCGCGGTTCCAACAACGTAATTTTGAGTGACGAACAGCTCTCAGATCCACTTCGGATTTACGAACAGGATCTCGAGCTAAACACAGAAATTTTGACGATCGACCGTTTGCTCTTCATTACACCTGATTTCGAAGTTGTCGATGGATTCACTACGTTTAAACAGCCCGATAGCGCCAGCCTTTCCAACATCCTGTTGATATCGTTTTCCATCTCCATTCTCATGGGATACTTGATCATTGGAGCATGGAAATTCGACAAGTTGTTAAGCAAGATTGAGACAAGCGCTAGGTGATTCACGCAATCAAAATATTGCTGTTAAAGGAATTAAAGTTGGAGCTGCGCAGAAAATCAGTCGTTTCAGGGCTCGCACTTTACCTGATTTGCCTGGTTTTTATTTGCTATATAACGTTTGCGCTTCGTCAAAACACCATGAATGAAGCAACGTGGAGCGCATTGTTTTGGCTCGTGATCATGTTTGCCGTTGTCAATTCAGTTGGTAAAAGTTTTATCGGAGAATCGCGTGGAGTTACCCTGTACTACTACAGCATCAGTCCGCCACAGCCAATTGTGATCTCAAAAATCCTTTATAACGCTATTCTGTGCTTTGTACTGGCCACGGCATCCCTCGGTTTATTTGAATTGTTCATGGGCAGTGACATAAAAGACTATACAATTTTTTTCGCTGCGATTTTCCTATCGTCCTTTGCATTTGCCTCTTCGTTAACTTTGATTTCGGGCATTGCTGCAAAAGCCAACAACAGTAACATTCTGATGGCGGTGCTCAGTTTTCCGCTCATGATCAGTATCCTTTTGATGGCGATTCGCGTAACCAAGAATGTTTTAGATCATCTCGACCCTTCCGCGAGTTACGATGAGCTATTCAACCTCCTGGCAATTAATTGCATCTTGGGCGGACTTGCATATTTGTTGTTCCCGTATATTTGGCGGAGTTAACATTTCAAGCGGCCGCTGTGGTCGCTTCGCTAAATTTCAATGAAAAACTGGCTCAAAATCACCGCAGTTCTTTTGCTGTTGTATGTTCACGTGGCAGGATTGCTGGCTGACGTTCCCCGGCTTAACATTCTTAATGAAACCATTCGCGCCCTCTATTTTCACGTGCCGATGTGGTTTGGCATGACAGGCCTGTTCATAGCGTCAGTTTACTGGTCTATCAAATATCTGCGGAAGCCTGAAATCGATACCGACCGGAAGGCAGCAGCTTATGCTACGATCGGACTTGTGTTCGGAATTTTGGGAATATTAACCGGAATGCTGTGGGCCAATTACGCCTGGGGAAGTCCATGGCACGGTGACCCGAAACAAAATGGCGCAGCAATCGCCTTGCTGGTATACCTCGCTTATTTTGTACTCCGCGGTTCGCTTGAAAATCAGGAACAAAGGGCCAGACTTAGCGCGGTCTATAATATCTTTGCATTTGCCGCAATGATACCGCTCATTTTCATTATTCCACGCATGACGAGCTCCATGCATCCGGGCAGCGGAGGAAATCCTGGCTTCAACATGTACGACCTCGACAATCGCATGAGGCCGATCTTTTATGGTGCCGGCCTCGGTTGGTTCCTGGTTGGTGTGTGGCTCGCTTCACAACGCATTCGAACGAAACGAATTGAAGAACGAATTATCGACTTAGAACATGAAAAAATTCGCTAAATATTTTTTTACGCTGATGGCCACGCTGATCGCGATGGTATCTCGCGCCCAGGCAGAAGTTGAAATGGCTGACGGCATGCGCGCCAATGGCAAGATCTATGTTGTAGTGGGAATCATCCTGATCGTACTTCTTGGACTGGTGGTGTATTTGTTCATGATGGACAAAAAACTCGACAAACTGGAAAAGCAACTCGAATCCGGAAAACGAAATACACCTTAAATTCGTTTTCAGTTAACAAAACCTGCAGGTATGAAAAAGTCACATATTCTCGTTCTCGTAGTCATCGCGGCCGCAGTAGGAATCATTATCTCAACCGCAGGAGACGCCAGTAACTACGTGACATTTTCCGAAGCCTATCAACTCGCTTCGAATGGAGCAAAGAAAGACATTCATGTGGTAGGCGTTTTGAAAAAAGATCCGCAAGGCAATATCATTGGCATCCGCGAAGGGGCGGATAAAGTTTCGTTCTCTTTCATTATGGTTGACGACAACGGCAAGGAGCAGGAGGTGAGCTTCAACGAGCCAATGCCAGCGGATTTTATCAAGTCGGAAAAAGTTGTTGTAATTGGAAGCTACGAGACTAATGTATTTCGCGCTTCCAAAATCCTGTTGAAGTGTCCTTCTAAATATCAGGAGCAAAAAATAAAAGCGTAACACTGGCTAACGATGAAATATTATCGCGACTTCCTTCTTACTTCATCGCTGGCAAAAACTCGGTTTCATAAAGGTGTTTGATACCTTCCTTTAGAGTTATCCGATGTTTCCACCCTAGCCCACGAAGCTTAGAAATGTCCATGAGTTTGCGCGGAGTGCCATCAGGTTTGGATGTATCCCAAGCAATCCCTCCTTCAAACCCGACAGCCTTT
>CBHROW010000428.1:0-4135 GCA_966080355.1 uncultured Chryseosolibacter sp. | reverse complement strand
CTGGTTGAGTCGCTCGAGTTCTTCACTTCGCTTCTCCATGTCTTCCAGGTGCTGAAGCAGCGAAGTATTGATCTGCCGCCAGCGCTGACCGCTGCGATAAACGGTCGCCAGCAGGATGACGGACAGGGCCATTACCACCACCAGAATATTGCGAATGAATTCTTGTTTTTTGATCTGGTCATCGCGGATGTCTTTTGCGCGGCTCAAAGCAGCGATCTGTGAATCTTTTGCCTCCGTGGCAAATCGCATCTGATCGCGGAAAAGTTTTTCCTGCATATCCTGGCTGAACAGGGAATCTTCGAGCTGCTTGTATTGCTTGAAATACGCGAGTGATTTTTTATAGTCGCCTTTCAGTTCGTGAAGTTGGGCAAGCGTATTGAAGCATCGGATTTCGAGAATGCGTGCGTTGGATTCTTTCGCGATAGCCAGACTTCCATTGATCAGGCGCATGGCTTCATCGTACTTGTTTTGATTCATGTACACGATACCGCGGCCGAGATTTACTTCGGCCATGCCAAAGCGGTTATTCGTTTTTGCATGAAGCTGATAAGTGGAATCGTAGTACGCGAGCGCCTTCTCGTAATTCTTGCTGTGAAAAAATATGGTTGCCATTTTCGAAAGCGTGCGGGGCTCGAGCACATGAAGGTTGGCTTTGCGCGTAAGTCGCAAAGAATTCGTCAGTGTGATTTCGGCAGAGTCATACTTTCCCTGGCGGAGCATTACGTCACCGATCTCATCGTAGGTGTAAGGAATTCCTTCGGTATCGTTGATATCTCGGCTCATTTTTTCGGATATCCTCAAATGATCAAGCGCGCGGTCGTACTGTCCAAGCTCTTTGAACACACGGCCGACATTGTGAAGTGCCACTGCCATGCGAAGAGAATCGTTAATGGCTGACGCGATCCGATACGATTGCGTGAAGTAGTTGTAGGCTTCATCGTATTCACCAAGGTCATAGTAGTCGTTGGCAACGTTATTATATGAAATGGACATGTTCAGGCTGTCGCCAGTGAACAGACTTTGCTGAAGGGCCAGATTGTCGTAACGCAACGCGGTGCTATAGTCGCCACTGATGGCAAAAAGAGATCCGATGTTTTGATAAGCAAGAGTCTTCGAGTCGGCCAGGTTTTTATCTTCGGCAACACGGACGGCTTCCTGCGCATAAATTTTGCTTTTCGGATAGTCGATGTATTGATACTCGAGTGACAGGTCTACAAGCGTATTGACCCGCGAGGTATCGGGCTGATCCTTTTTCAGTTCATTCTCCAGGCTGTCAATCTTGGCTTGACCGAATGCCGCTACCGAGACAAAAAAAATAATGATTAAAGCTGTGAAGCGCACGTTTATATGAAAATAGTTTTCCAAAAGCCAATTATCAGAACCATTGCCAGCGCGAATGGTGTAAGGTATTTCCAGCTGAGGTTCATAAGCTGATCCACTCTCAGTCTCGGATACGTCCAGCGAACCCACATTTGGATGGATACAAATAGCAACGATTTACTCATCAACCAAAAAATACCCCAACAGGTCGAAGCTAGTGAGCCGGGCTCTCCGGAGGTCCAGGTTGCCAATCGAAGCGCGCCCATATTGGGCAGGGGCGTATTCCAGCTTCCAAAAAATAACACAGCCCCTAATATACTGACTAAAAGCATCATTGCATACTCGGCCAACATAATTACCGCCCAACGGAATCCCGAGTACTCGGTATGGAACCCTGCCACGAGTTCTGATTCAGCCTCCGGAAGGTCAAATGGGGCCCGGTTACATTCGGCTAAGGAGGCAATAAAAAAGATAACCCATACAATAAGAAGCAAAGGCATTCGAAAAATATTCCACGCAATAAAACCTCCAACGTTATGAACATCAATGCCGAGTGCGGGGATATCGAAGAGGTATTTTGGCGAAGTTGAATGGATGCCTTGCGCCAGTGAAATTTGTTGGAGGTCGAGGCTCTGACAAAACATACAAACCCCCAATACCGAAAGCCCCATCGGGACCTCATAAGAGACAATTTGTGCTGCCGAACGCATAGTGCCCAGAACACTGTACTTATTGTTCGACCCCCAGCCCGCCATCAGTATGCCTATCACGTCAAGAGAGATAATCGCCAGCAAAAAAAATACTCCGGAAGAAAGTTTCGCGCCCGACCAGGTTGACGATAGCGGGAGCATCACAAAACCTGCAAACACCGAAACAAAAATGACCAATGGCGCACTCTTGAATAAGATGCGTTCCGCTTTCGCGGGAATTATATCTTCTTTTTGAAGAAGTTTCAGCAAATCGGCAATAGTCTGAGCAAGTCCATAATAGCCGACTTCCATCGGGCCCAGGCGATCCTGAATAAATGCGGAAATCTTTCGCTCGGCATAGATGGCGAAGATGGTGTAGAGCAAAAGGAAAGGGAGGACGAAGACGAGCGTGCTCACGGGGCAAAGATAGGCGAAAGCATAAAATATCGAATATTGAATATATTGAACACACCGAATATCGAATGTTGACGTCATTTCGATATTCAATATTCGTTATTCAGTGTTCAATATTATTCCCAGAGATGGTGTTTCTCCAATTGCACCTGATGATGAAAAAACATTCGCGCAGCGGATTCGAACGACTCGGTGTAATCCGACACCAGGAAATGATCGGACGAACTTGTGCCGGGATTCATGAGATCTTGCTTGATGAGATGTTCTCTCAACGCCTGCGCTACCACTTCGGAAGAGTCGAGAATGGTCATCTTGTCATTATAAAATTGCCCGATCTCTTTTTTTATCAATGGATAATGTGTGCATGCCAGGATCAGCCCATCGATATCGGAAAGTGCGGGATCGGAAAGATATTGCGCGATGATCTCGTGACTGATCTGATTGTTAAAAAAACCTTCTTCGATCATTGGTGCGAGTAAGGGCGTAGCCAGCGAGTTCACAATGATGTCTTTTTTTGCTTCTTCGATCTTGCGATTGTAGACACCGGATTGCACCGTGCGCTTTGTTCCAATCAATCCCACTTTTTTGCCCTGAAAATTTTTGGTCACCAGCGACACCATCGGGTCGATCACGTTGATGATATGGGTGTCTTTGCGCACATATTCCTTGAGCAGCTCATAGGCAGCAGAGCTTGCTGAATTGCAGGCGATCACAATTACTTTGCAGCCCTTTTCCTGCAGCACATTAGCGATCTTGATAGAATACGCTTGAATGGCTGCTTCCGATTTATCTCCATATGGCAGATGAGCCGTGTCGCCAAAATAAATCATACTTTCATGCGGCAGCAATTTCTTGATGGCATGTGCAACGGTGAGTCCACCTATTCCACTATCGAATATCCCAATCGGCTGTTGTTGTCGAGACATGTTAAATGCTTTGCGCAAATTTCTAAAAATAGCAACACCAGAGTGAGGTAGTTAGAAAATAAAAAGCCCCGGTGCGAACCAGGGCTTCTATCGACTTGCAAAATTCTTTATTGAACGTTTTCAGAAAGTGCAGCTACCACAACTTCACGTGCTTCGCGATGACCGCAGTAAGAGCACTTATAGTGTTTCAGGATCAATCCTGTCTCTACATTGCTGGGCGCTTTTTCGATCTCCTCGCTTGAGATTTTCAATGTTACATATCCGCATTCGCTGCATTCCACGGCATGCTGATAGGAATGATACTTTTCAACTTTTTTGTAGCCGGTCTTTTCATCAAGCCACACATCATAGTCAACGGTATGGATTTCCCGCTGCTCCGCGAACTGGCTGGCTTCCAGGTGTGGTTCCTCTTCGTGCTCGGCCAGTCGTCTCATGACGTTACCAGCCGGAGAAATTCTGGGCTTAGTTCTCAAACGCGCTAGTCTTTTTTCAACAGAACGTGGATAATAGATCCGAACAAGGCTGTAGAAGAGGAAGTAAGTGACCACCAAAAAGCTTAAAGTCATGAAAGTTCTTACATAGAACCAGGTCTCTTTATTTCCAAAGATGTCCATGGAGAATCCAGCTGCGATAGAATTAATATAGAGTGCGACAGCAAGGATGAGCGCCATTACAGCATACCAGAAATATTTAATCTCATGCAGGTTAACGTAGTCGTATTTAGCTTTGTAATCTTTGATTTGAAAGCTGTTGAGTCACCACAGCAACAACCGAGATGCTGCTCGA
>CBHROW010000427.1:0-4162 GCA_966080355.1 uncultured Chryseosolibacter sp. | reverse complement strand
AGACATAAACAGAAAAGCCCATAAATGAAAAAAAGCACCCTCTTTTCAGAGACTGATAGTAGACCGAAGGGGTAGCGATATCGAACCTCTTTTATCTCAGATTTGATTAAGATCGTCCATAATTGACAATAATCGAAACTATTATTGTGAAGTCCGAACTAGTCATTCGGCTGAAGTAGTTTCAAGAGCATTACCGCTGAATGGACCTCTCGTTGGACTTGAAAATCAGGATCGAAAATGTCAGCGACTCGTAAATACCCAAATTCCACCACCGGACGTTCTTGCCCGATAACGAGACGGATAAGGTACGTTATCAACTGATATTATCTTAAAAAACCCGATAATGTATTTGGAGTGATAGTTGAATAACCTTGTACATTCTTATAACCCATGATCAGAAACTATATTCTTATTGCCTGGCGCAGTCTCTTAAAAAATCGCTTGTTCTCAGTTATTAACATTTTCGGACTTGCACTGAGCATGTCGGTGTGTATGATGGTACTTGTCAGGGTCATTGACAACTTCAGTTACGACACATTCCATCCGGATGCCAAAAATACGTACCGGATACTGTCAGCTTTGACCATGCGTAATGGTAACAGATTTAACCTGGCTACGACTCCGCTTCCCCTGAAAGAGAATCTGGGGCAGCATGATGCCATTGTAAAGCATGTTATAAGCCTTTACCCTGCGCTCAATGGCAACGCCACGGATGGGGTTAAGGAACTTCCAATATATGGAGCGTTTACACAACCGGATTTTTTTAACGTATTCGGCTTCACGTTAAAATTCGGTGATGCCAGAACAGCACTGGTACAACCCGGCAGCATTATTCTTTCTGAGCTAACAGCACGAAGATTTTTTGGAGATATCAATCCTGTTGGAAAAGTGCTCACATTCTCAAAGCTGGGAGATTTCCAGGTCACCGGTGTGATCCAGACACCACCCGCAAAGTCTCACCTCGACTTTGAGGCGTACGCTTCCCATTCATCACTGCAACAACTCGAGAAAACAAAGCTTCCTGCGCTACAGGACAACTGGGACACTGTGGAAAAGGCCTATACGTATGTGACAATACAGGAGAATACAACGGAACATGCGCTCATCCATAAGCTCGAAGCAATTTCCGCAGTATTGAATAAACAAAGCGAACAAGTACAGTTTGTATTCAACGCTCAACCCATTAACTCGATCACACCCGGCTGGACAGAGCTCTACCATGAGACCTCTCGCGGTGGCTCCTGGAGCAAACTTCTGGCCGAAGCCGGCATTGCACTTATTATTTTGCTGGCCGCAAGCTTCAACTATACAAACCTCTCCGTAGCCCGGGCACTCACCCGCTCGAAGGAAGTAGGCATCAGAAAACTTTCTGGCGCTATCCGCTGGCAGATCTTCGCCCAGTACATTATTGAAGCTGTGATCATATCGTTGTTTGCTTTATGCATGGCGCAGGTTATCCTTTCAATCATACTGGAGTACAAACCGTTCAATGATGGGTATAAGATGGTTCCTGATGTAACACTCACTTTACAAGTATGGCTGATCTTTGTCAGTTTTGCAGTGCTTGCCGGAATACTGGCGGGAATCATGCCTGCGTGGATACTCTCTTCCTTTAAACCCATACAGGTGCTGCGCGGAATCAATACGCAGAAAGTTTTCGGCAGCCTCTCTTTGAGAAAAAGTCTGATGGTTTTTCAGTTTGCGCTGTCAATCGTGGTGATCATTTTTCTTACAGTGTTCTATAAGCAATTCAACTACATGGGCACCGCCAACACCGGTTTTGCGACTAGCAATATTATCATCATTCCATTCACCGGAGATCCACAGGTGATCGCTGCAGAGATCAGCCGCATCAGCGGAGTCAAAAGTATTGGCTTCACCTCTTCACATTTGGGTCAACGAACTCCGGAAAACGTAATGCTGTTTGAGCGTAAAGACCTTGCCTCGTACCACCAGTTCGGCCAGTACTTTGCGGATTCAGCGCTGATCAATATCATGGACCTTGAACTGGCTGCCGGAGAAAATTTGGGAGCCAGTGAAAAGAACGAGCGTTACATATTGATCAATGAAAAGGCAGCCCGGTCGCTCGGCTTTCAAAATCCTCCGGATGCTGTAGGTCATCATTACTTCCTACAAGATTCAACATTACTCGAGGTGCGGGGAGTTATCAAAGATTTTTATCATCGCAGTGTAGGGCATACCATTGAACCGTTGGTATTCAGAAATGTTCCACAGCAATTCCGCGAGATGGTTATCCTGGCAGAACCCGGTGTACGGGAACATCTGGCTTCAAGGATTGAATCGGCATGGAAAAAAGTTTATCCTGACAGCACTTTCGAATCCGCCTGGTTCGATAAAAAAATTAAAGAGATGAACGATCAGACTGCAGGCATGTCGCTGCTGGGGTTCCTTGCTTTCATGACGATTGCCATTGCAACAATGGGATTACTCGGCCTAGTTGTGTACACTGTGGAAACACGGAGAAAAGAAATCAGCATTCGTAAGATCATCGGAGCCAGCGCTACCCAGATCATGACGTTGCTTTCTGCAGGTTACATAAAGTTGCTTCTTATTTCAGGGTTGATCGCCATCCCGGTGGGCTACCTGTTGAGCAGTTTCTTCCTGATCAATTTTGTCAACCGGATCGCATTAGGGGTTACACCTCTGTTATCGGGTTTTGCTTTACTACTTGTCGTTGGATTGATAACCATCCTATCGCAGACATTCCATGCGTCAATGGAAAATCCTTCAAAAAATCTGAGGAATGAATGAGTAGCCCATTTCAATAATAAAAAAACAGGAAGTCTCTTGTCTTTCGCAACTTCCCGATCGCATAACTACTAACGTGCGATCGATCATTTATCTTTGCGCGAGTGAAAAATTGCAGGAGAAGTACGCAGAATAGTTGGGAACAAAGAAGATATTCCTTAAATGCAGAGTTGATTTCACTGTAGCCAAACACAACTTATAGCTGACGAAATTTATCGAACCGAAAAAGCTTTGAAACTATATCAATTTCAAAGCTTTTTTAGTTTAGTAGCGGGCACAAGACTCGAACTTGTGTCCGCCTGCTGGCGGATATGAGCCCAACGTGCTAATGTTTTGAAATAAGTGTCTTGCGGATCCATTCTCGACCTTTAGCAGATTTCAACTGTTTCTCGCGAACCATCGCTTCCTTCTTCGTGCTAAATTCTTCAATATGTACAAGTGCCCACGGTCGATAGCGAATCGTCCATCCCCGAGTGCCAAGTTCATTATGCGACTTAACCCGTTGATCAACATCGGAAGAATAACCGATGTATATCTGATCAAATAATGGCGAATACAAGACATAAACAGAAAAGCCCATAAATGAAAAAAAGCACCCTCTTTTCAGAGACTGCTTCCTTTGGTTTAGTAGCGGGGACAAGACTCGAACTTGTGACCTTTGGGTTATGAGCCCAACGAGCTACCAACTGCTCCACCCCGCGATATATTTTTTGATCAACTTCTTTGATCTTTCAATGTCAAGTTCTCCTAATACAACCCGACCCCTTCCCCACGAGTTCCAATTTTGTACCTGAAAATTGCTCCCTGGCTCTAAAATGGAGGACAAAAGTAGAACCTTAGCTGTTAAAAAACAAGTACCTTTGCGGCTTGATGGAACAAAAACAATTCAAGGCCGGCTTTGTAAGCATCGTTGGGAAACCCAATGTGGGCAAATCGTCATTGATGAATAAGCTGGTTGGCGAAAATGTTTCCATTATTACCGCCAAAGCCCAAACCACCCGACACCGCATCATGGGCATTCTTAATGGCGATGATTTTCAGATTGTTTACTCCGATACACCCGGCATATTAGAGCCGAAATACTCGCTTCATCAAGCGATGATGAGTTATGTAAGAGTGTCGCTGGAGGATGCCGATGTAGTGTTGTTGGTGGTAGAGCTTGGTGAGAAATTTGACGAAGAACATTATTCCCGGTTCAAAAAAATAAAATCACCGATCATTCTGGTATTGAATAAGATCGATCTGGCAAAAGGGTCGCAAGTTGATGATAAGGTAGCCTACTGGAAGGAGATGTTACCGAATGTTTCGACAGTGATTCCTGTGTCGGCAATCACAGGCCAGCATGTGACTTCGATCCTCGACACGGTAAAAGAATTGCTTCCTGTGCATCCGG
>CBHROW010000426.1:0-4167 GCA_966080355.1 uncultured Chryseosolibacter sp. | reverse complement strand
CTCACTTGCATCGCCCTCCAATTAAGCCGCTTTTTTATTCCAACGTTATAATTATTTAGACTTTCTCGAATTACGATTTCTGTGATGTAAAAAGTTTAACTAAAACACAATCGACTATGGAAACAGATGTAAAGAACGTAGCAGCAGACTTGAAGAGAAAGGCTGCTAATTTTAACCCAATGAAAAAAGAAGGTCCTATTGCGAAAGCCATCGAAAGTCAAACTTCAAAGCTGCCGTCTGATACTTTCCTTTGGGCAGGCGTAGGCGTGATGTCCGTCTCGCTGACGCTAAAACTTTTCAAGCAGGATCACCTCGCATTGTTTATCGGCCAGTGGGCTGCGCCTATGTTGCTGTTCGGGTTGTATAACAAACTCGTGAAGGTAGAAGGTCATGATGCCGTAGAAACTACTGCGTAGGCGGTGCCGTTGTGAACGTAACTTAGCACGGGCGAATGACTCGTGCTTTTTTTTAAGTGTGACAACCCGAGAATTTATCAATCACAGATTTTCAGTAATTTGATCGTTCACAGCCCCGCGCCATGAAAATTGTGAGAACTTTGTTTTTACTGATGATGACAGCATCGAACCTGATCGCTCAAAACCAGATTACGCTTTTCCCCGAGCGCGCGAAAGACAAAATAAGCAAAGACATCTACGGACATTTTGCCGAGCACCTCGGCCGATGTATCTATGGCGGGTTTTATGTTGGCGAAAACAATAAGTCGATACCGAACTCTTCAGGGGTGCGAAATGATATTATCGATGCGCTGAAAAAACTGAACATCCCGAATCTTCGCTGGCCGGGAGGATGTTTTGCAGACACTTACCATTGGAAGGACGGGGTGGGAGACAAGACGAAACGCCCAACGATCGTAAATCGGTGGTGGGGAAACGTGACGGAAGATAACAGTTTTGGAACGCATGACTTCTTGAATATGTGCGACCTGCTTGGTGCTGAACCTTACCTGTCGGCCAATGTTGGAAGCGGTACGGTGCAGGAAGTAGCAGACTGGGTGCAGTATGTGAACTTCGAAGGCGTTAGCCCCATGTCAGACTGGCGTGCGAAGAACGGCCGTGAAAAAGCATGGGGCGTGAAGTTCTGGGGAATTGGAAACGAAGCATGGGGATGCGGAGGAAATATGACTGCCGAATTTTACGCCAATATCTACCGCCAATACGCAACGTTCATGACTGGCTGGTCAAACACCGAGCGGATCTTTCGTATTGCCTCTGGAGCAAACTCAGACGATTACCACTGGACGAAAACCCTGATGAGCAATATTCCTCTCCACATGCTCGAAGGACTTGCCCTTCATCATTACTCCGTGATCGATTGGAATCATAAAGGCCCTGCAACTGGTTTCTCCGAGGAGCAATATTTCAAAACGATGCAGCAGGCTCTTCGTATGGATGAACTTATCGCGAAGCACTGTGAGATCATGGACGAAAAAGATCCCGACAAAAAGATCGCATTGGTGGTTGATGAATGGGGTGGTTGGTACGATGTGGAGCCGGGAACCAATCCCGGTTTCTTATATCAGCAGAATACCATGCGGGATGCTGTCTTGGCGGGAATCACGTTGAATATATTTCACAAGCATGCCGATCGGGTGCGAATGGCCAATCTTGCCCAGACCGTCAACGTACTCCAGGCAGTCATTCTCACGGATAAGGAAAAGATGATCCTGACTCCAACCTATCACGTGCTTGAAATGTACAAGGTGCACCAGGAGTCGATCATGATTCCGGTAGAGATGACTTCAACCGACTATGTGCAGGGAAGTGAAAAACTTAAATCAATCTCGGCTTCCGCCTCCCGGTCGGCAAATGGCCGCGTCTACATTTCGTTGGTGAATATCAATCCGCGAGAAGCGCAGAACGTGGTGATCAATGCGAAGGGATTGCCGTCAGAAGGAATTGTAGGGAGGATGCTGTCCTCCGCAAAAGTCTCCGATCACAATACGTTCGAGAAACCTGATTTGATTTCGCCCAAAGAGTTTCGGGCTGTACAACGTTCCGGAGACCAGCTTCATGTCAAGCTTCCGCCATTCGCTGTGGTCGTGCTGGAACTGTAAGCCTTTATTTTCGATGAAAGGTTACCGATCGGAAGTGGCTAGAAAGTTGCTCCCTGCCCCATCAGTTTTTCAAGATCGATGCGGTTGAGATACTTCACCAATTTCTCATCGCCCGCTATTTCGATCTTTTCAATTTCTGTGGACCCCTGGTAACACAACACTTCCACAAACAAGGAGTTCAATGAAAAAAGCGTGGCGTTAAAACGAAAGTATTTTACACGGCTCACAATTTTTCCGTCCTCGCGCAAAAGTTCGAATTGCTGAGGTTCCGATAATGAGGAAAAAAATTCTGTTGTCATACTCATCTTCTTTACCGTTGCCTGAAGGGGCCATTACATCGTGATGCTCGTCAGCGGTTATCAACAGCCCCAGATTCACACTACTAATTAACCGAACAATTTTCAATTTGGTTGCGGTCTGGGTTTGAGCCTCTTTGGTAGAAAAGTGCACACTTGAGGTGACTGATTGGCCTGCAGAAGAGCTTTATTAAAAAGAACCCTTCGCTTTCTATCTCAATCCTGCCTCCAGAAAATCCTCCGACTGTTTAAAAACAGCAAAATCCTTACAAAAAAGAGTCTCCGAAAATTTTTTGACTAAAAAAGGAAGCGACTTGCTTCCTCTTTCCAATAGTTTAAAAAAATGCAGCCTCACATCCAGATCACCGAACGCAGGTCGAAGGTCGATATTTCGAGATCTGATCTGTTATCTGTGACTGTGAAAATAATGTCGTTGAAATCCGCATCGCTTGACTCGCTGATCACACGATCTTCAAACGCAAGCACCACATCACCGCAGTCTTTTTGTTTGAACAACACGTGTTGTTGTGCGCCCGAAGGATTGAATTGAAGGTCTGTGTACAATTTTAACTTATCGTAGTTAACGGTCTTGTTTTCCCAGCCACCAACGATAAGGAAAAAACCGATCACGGTTCCCGCTTTGAATTTTCCGGACCCCAGCTGAAGCATATCGCCTTGCTTCAATATTTTACCGGAGACACTTGGAAACAAGATCTTGAGTTCGAGTTGGGAAGGATCTGCCGGAGGTGCAGCAGAATCATAGCTGTAGTAACCGAACGAGTTGTTATAGCCCGCGCCCTCAGAAATAAATGATACGTACACTTCCGATTCTTTAAGCAGAACGACCTTCTTTTTTACCCCAGCCTGAAACAAGACTTCCTGTTTCGTAGTATTCTCCTTGAACTCAGGAAACTGCTCCATGATGCTCGAATACAATGTTGGACATGCTTTGGTGGAAATGATTTTGTCTGGTTTCTCCGTAATGCCCACGCGGTCCCGTCCACATCCACATACCACAAGGATCAGTAGCAACGCCACGTACGAAGGTTTCACAAATGACTGATTCATAAAAATTGTTTGAGAGATTCTGCCAGCCAGCAATAAAAAAGAATGCCAGGCGAGTGGTAGTAGTGGACAGTAGGCAAGCAATAGGCAATTGTGTGAACCGAAATGACTTGATAACAACGAGGGAAGTGAACTGAACACGGTTGCCAGTTACAGGTTGACCAGGAGCCGGAAATCAAATAGGCCCGGGTTAAAAATCGCCTGAGTTGTTCGTGCCTTCTGCGAAGTTGATCTGGAGATGAGCTTTCAAGGCACGAAATGCACGAAAAAAAATTAAGCCTGAGTTAGCAGGAGTGATCTTTTCAACGTTGCTACTTTAAAATACTTTGTGTCTTCGTGCCTTAGTGGCTAACCGAAATTTTGAATGGAATCTTTTTTAAAGGTTTGTCTTCCTGATAAACTTTTACGCTTGCGATCTTGTCTACTACTTCAATTCCCTCGATCACTTCTCCGAACACCGTATATTGCTGGTCGAGCGACATGTATCCGCCTTCCGTCATGTAGATTTGTTTTTGTTCGTCCGTCAATTGCAGTCCGAGATTTTCGATTTCGGTCTCAACCTGGTAGTCAGCATACTTCGAACCTTGCACGATAAAAAATTCTGTTGACGAAGACTTTAACTCCGGGTTATCCTCGTCCTGCCGCGCCATCGAAAGCGCTCCTTTTTTGTGAATGTGATTTTTTCTGAATTCGGCCGGAATCATGTAGTCGAGTTGATGATTGAAATCGCCT
>CBHROW010000425.1:0-4170 GCA_966080355.1 uncultured Chryseosolibacter sp. | reverse complement strand
AAAGGAAAATGTAAAGCATCTTTTCAATATCCAGTATTCGAGCTCAAGCGATGTTCCACGCTATGATCGCTTAACGGACCCGGCAGGCTCTGGTCTTCGTAATGCCGAATGGTACTATGGCCCACAGAAACGGTTAATGCTTGCGTATAGCCTTAACGTTGACGTGCCAGAAGGTGCCATAGCCGATAAATTAGTTGCAACACTCAGCAACCAGAGCATCGAAGAAAGCCGTCACGACAGGCAATTCAATAATAACAGCCGGAGAAACCAGATTGAAAAAGTGAAGGTGACAGGCTTCAATCTCGACCTGCAAAAAAGAATTGGCCGCAGCCAGTTGCGTTATGGTATCGATGCGCAATTCAACTCACTCACATCCACTGCAAATCTCAAAAACATTGTGACAGGTGTTACAACTCCTGCGGCAACACGTTACCCGGCAGGCAAGAACAGCATGAACTTTTTTGCGTTGTACGGAACGCACACGGCAGACCTTAACAATGTACTCACTTTGAATACCGGGTTGCGAGTCGGGTCAGCTTCATTGCAAGCCGATTTTATCGACAAAACATTCTTTCCGTTTCCTTACAACAGCATCAGCCAGGGCAATGCCTATGCCAGCGGAAGTATTGGCCTGGTCTGTAAACCGCAGTCGGGCTGGAAATTTTCATTGATGGAGTCGACTGGCTATCGTGTTCCGAATATCGATGACCTGGCCAAGGTATATGAAACTGTACGCGGTGAGGCGCTGATCGTGCCAAACCCTGACATCAAACCCGAGAAGACACTGACGACCGACTTGGGTATTACAAAGTATTTCTCTGACCAAGTGCGTTGGGAGAACTCTGCCTACTACACAAAATTCTATGACGCGATCGTTCTCGATAATTTTCAAATCGATGGATTGAGCTCAACTGAATATGAAGGAGAGCCAACTCCCATCATGGCCAATCAGAACAAACGTGAAGCAAGGCTTTATGGATTTTCTTCTGTGATCCACGCACAGATCACAACTTCGATCACTGCCGATGCTTCTTATAACTATACCAAAGGCAACATCACGAAGCCCGCGTCATCGCCACTGGATCATATTTCGCCAGCATTCGGTCGCGTGGCATTTGGCTATAGAAATAGTAAGCTTGAAGGTTCTGTATTCGTCAACTTTAGCGGGTGGAAGCACCTTGATGATTATTTTTTGAATTCAGAAGACAATGAAGTATATGCCACCCCAAAAGGAACGCCCTCATGGTACACGATCAACCTTCGGGTGAGTTATTCGGTGCTCAAAAACCTTTCCCTTCAGGTGGGCATTGATAACTTGCTTGATCTTCAATACCGAACCTTTGCCTCGGGGATCAATGCCCCGGGAAGAAATATTTTCGCCACTTTGCGCGCAAGCTTTTGATATCATCACTCACAACAACCGAATTCAGCATTCTCTTTTTCGTTGCTCTGCTCATCGGCATGTCGAAAACCGGTGTGCATGGCGCGGGAATGATTGCCGTACCATTGCTTGCCGGGATTTTCGGTGGTCAAAAGTCATCAGGAATTTTACTTCCTATCCTTTGCCTGGCAGACATTTTTGGCGTGTGGTATTATCATCGACATGCCTCGTCATATCATCTCAGAAGACTTTTCCCGTGGGCAGTTGTTGGAACCATTGCGGGAACGCTCGTTGGTGGAATGATTGACGACAACGTTTTCAGGGTGATCATGGCGATCGTCATCTTACTTAGTGTCGTCATTATGTTGTGGCTCGAGCGCGGCCATAGCGAAGACATTCCCGACTCGAAAACATTTGCTGCGTTAACCGGAGTTGCCGGTGGATTCACCTCCATGGTGGGCAATCTTGCTGGTTCCGTGATGGCGGTCTACTTTCTTTCCATGCGTTTGCCGAAACACAAATTCATCGGAACAACAGCGTGGTTCTTTATGGTGATCAACTGGTTCAAAATCCCTTTTCACGTTTTTGCGTGGAACACAATTTCACTGAAAACTTTTCTACTCGATCTGACCACCATCCCGTTTATTCTTATCGGAGGTGTCGCTGGTATTTTCATTGTGAAGTCACTGGCAGAAAAAACATATCGGTGGTTCATCATCGCCATGACATTCGTTGCGGCAGTGTTCATGATGGTTTAGCTACTTCCAACGATTTTTCACTCACCATCGTCCCTCTCCTCGAGGAAAGGAATGACTGAGTTTACGCAGTGTGTCTATCATCCGTTTGAGGGCCAGCTTAATCGTCACTCTCCGTGCGTTGTAACAACCAGCTGCTCCTTTCCTTGATTAGAAGGTTGATAAGCCGGAAGAACTTTGCGAGCACACATCGAACTAGTATCGCCCCTGCATCCCACCTGTGTGCAGAGCAAGCACTGTAGTTCCCCTCGGAAATCGCCCGGCCTCTATCTCCTTCCAAAGGGCCCACATGAGCTTGCCCGTATACACAGGATCGAGAGGGAGTTCATGCTTTTGTTTCATGGCACCGACAAAATCCAACAATTCTTTTGTCGATCTGGCATAACCTCCATGATGATAAGATGTAAGCACAGACCAATTTCCATACGAGGGATCAGAACTATTTTCTAAAAGCTGCTGTATCTCCGAATGTAGAAACTCGCCTTTCAAAACCGAGACACCGAGAATTTCTTTTTTTCCCTGTAAACCCCGGATCAATCCCGCCATTGTTCCACCTGTGCCTACCGGAAGCGCGAGAACATTGAATTCGACCGGGGCGATCTTTTCGCGGGCAAATTCTTCACAACCCTGAAGAGCCGGAAAATTTGTTCCGCCTTCTGGAATGATATAGCAGTTCCCAAACCTGTCGTTCAATCGATTCAGAAATTCGGGCTCATTTTTTTTTCGGTAATCGTTCCGGCTCACAAAATCCAGTTGCATTTTTTGACGTTGTGCGAATTCTAATGTATGATTCAGCGGTTCGATCTTTTCACCGCGAATAATTCCGACACTTTTCAAACCGATCTCATTCGCAGCTGCGGCAGTTGCATAGATGTGATTTGAAAATGCGCCACCGAAAGTAATAATGCTGTCGAACGAGTTTTCGATCGCATATTTCAGGTTGTATTTCAATTTCCACCATTTGTTTCCGGAAACGCGAGTATGGTTAAGATCTTCGCGTTTCACCAACAGCCGCACGCCTGCGCGTTCGACTAGTTTGTCATGAATTTCAACGATTGGCGTTTCCTGGTAATGGATCATGTTTGACGAAAAAATACGCGAATAATCCGAATCATTATTAACTAAAATTGTTAGTTTTGAATATCTAATAACATTAGTTGGGCATGGAGGAAGAAAACAGCGAATATTTTAAAGGACGAGGCGCCCAGATCAAAACCGCAAACAAATTTTTGAAGGCGCAATATGTCGAACAGCATGTTGAAGGACTTGACGAGCCTTTGATGACTGCGCCTACCACGCAGATCTTTCATGAGCGTCCGAAGAATATCGTCAATAAAGTAACCAGCCCGGACCTGGGAATGATGTATTCCATGAATCCATATCAGGGCTGCGAGCATGGTTGTATTTATTGTTATGCCAGGAACACACATGAATACTGGGGCTTTAGCGCAGGATTGGATTTTGAATCGAAGATCATCGTCAAAGAGAATGCCCCGCAACTGCTTGAGAAATTTCTCCTAAATCCAAGTTGGCAACCGGTTCCTCGTTCAGTGTCTGGAAATACAGACTGCTATCAACCACAAGAAAGGAAATTCGAAATCACCCGAAATATTCTCAAGGTTTTTGCGCAATACCGGCATCCACTGGGTATGATCACCAAGAATGGTTTGATACTGCGCGATCTTGACCTTCTGAAAGATCTGGCTCAGGATAATTTGGTGCATGTATACATTTCCATTACCACACTGGATGAAGATCTGAGACGTTTGATGGAGCCAAGAACGGTGAGTGGCATTAAGCGGTTGAAGACTGTTGAAGCATTAGCGAAATCAGGAATACCCGTTGGCGTGATGAATGCGCCTATTATTCCGGGACTCAATCATCATGAAATTCCGACCATCATCAAAGAAGCTGCAGACCATGGTGCCCGGAGCGCGGGCATGACTGTTGTGCGACTGAATGGCTCGATCGGGAAAATCTTTGAAGACTGGCTTCGAAAGAATTTTCCGGATCGCTTTGAAAAAGTCTGGAACC
>CBHROW010000424.1:0-4201 GCA_966080355.1 uncultured Chryseosolibacter sp. | reverse complement strand
GACCATTTTTTTATGGGCATGAACTATGCTGACGGCCTTAGCGACATTGCGAATAATCTCCGGGCAGTATTATTCAGGTTGGCGATTACCCCGAGCAAATATTCGGGCTTTGTCATTTTTGTTATCGCGCTGATCCTTGCCATTCGTCACCGGCTATGGATCGGATTAGGGGTTTTCATGGTTGCTTATTTCTCTTTCTTTCTCATGATTGTGAAAACAGGAAACGCGATGATCGGTGATAAATACTATATACTGACTTCTATTCCTGCTTGCGCGTTTTTGATAGGCCTTGGAATAGAGAAGATTCCGAAACCCATGATCATGATCCTAGCCGTGTTCGCTGCCTGTGGCGAGAGCCTTGGAGACCAATTTTTTCGTATAAGGATTCGAGAACCGTTCAAATCGCTTTCAACTCTCGAGGGAATTATGGACAGTGTTTCAGATCGAAATGACCTGGTCGCGATCAACGGAGAACTTCACAACCCAACCGCGATGTATTTTGCACATAGACGCGGGTGGGCATTTGAAAACTGGATGGTTGAAGGTAATTCATCGTTCATCGACTCCATCCAGTCGCGTGGATGTAAGTTCGTTGTTATCGCTAAAAAGCTATATGGCGATGTCGCTCTCGATTTGCCTGTGGCTCACGAGTCCGAATTCTTTAAAATATATAAGCTCGATCGATCAGTCCAATCTTCGCAGTGACTTTATCGGGTTAACAATCGCAGCTTTCACCGATTGATAACTCACTGTAAGCCATCCAATCAGCAAGGCGCTAATTCCGGCCAGCAGAAAGTCGGCAACCCGCAGCTGAACATGATAAGCAAAGTTGCCAAGCCATTGCTCCATGAAATACCATGAAGCTGGAACTGCTAGCAAAATGGAGAACAGGATCAGCTTGGAAAAGTCGCGAGAAAGCAAGATGACAACGCCAGGGACCGAAGCGCCCAACACTTTTCGAATGCCTATTTCCCGTGTTCTGCGGCTCACGGTGTAGGCCGACAAACCAAACAATCCGATACACGCAATGAGGATGGCGAGTGAAGAGAAGATTGTAAATACTGTCTGCGATGTTTTTTCGGCACGGTAATTACTTTCGAGCGTCTGGTCGAGGAACGAAAACTTGAACGGTTGTGCCGGTACAAGCTTCTTCCATTTCTGTTCGATGTCACTGACGACAGATTCAAGGTTTGCTGCATTGGCTTTGACATAAGCATATTGTGCACGGCCCCTTCGAAAACTTTCGGTGTTTCTGATCGTCAGCGGAGTTACCGGATCGTGAAGCGTTTGAAAATTGAAGTCCTTTACCACGCCAATGATCGTAAAGCTCACGAGCTGACTTCCATCACGCGTCTGTACTGTCTGTAAAAAGTTATTGCCAACAGGGTTTTCCAGCTTGAAGGTCTTGACGGCTGTTTCGTTCAATATGAGGTTGAGCGAGTCGTTAACATCACGCGAAAAGCTTTTCCCTTCAACAATCTCTAAATTCACGAGTGCAGCGAAGTCATCATCGATTGTCATCGTTTTAGTGGTGTGGATCTCTGACGATCCCGGCACGGTCCATTGCTCCCCGAAGAAATCACCTGTTTGGCTTCCACCCAGCATACAAAAGCTTCCTGCAGTACCGATGACACCACGAATGGCGCTGACTTCATCGATGAAAGCCTGGGCGTGTTCTTGTAAGGCAAATAAACGCTCTACTACGATGGTTTGATCACGATCGAATCCCAGGGATTTATTCCTGATGTATTGCATTTGCCGACTCACCACAAGTGTGCCGGTGATGAGTATGATGGAGATGGTAAATTGAAAGACGACCAACGCATTTCTCAGCATGCTCGTGCTGCCGGATGGTAGGCTATCGCCTTTCATTACCAGCACCGGGTTGAAAGATGAAAGAAAAAAAGCCGGATAGATGCCTGCGAGGATGCCGACCACGAGCGTGATCGCCATGAGTCCTGCTATGACAGAAGGGGCAAAATTGAATGTGAAGTCCTTGCCGGTGATGGAATTGAATGCCGGCAAAGCCAGCGAGAGAATGGCCAGGCTAATGACCGCTGCGAATATGGCCATAAGAATGGATTCGGTTAGAAACTGATAGACCAGCTGCCGTTTGGCAGAACCGAGGCTTTTGCGGACGCCCACCTCACGCGCCCGCTCCGAGGCTCGGGCTGTAGCGAGATTCATAAAATTGATACAGGCGATTGTGAGGATCAGCACTGCGATTGATACCATGAAGTAAACGAAGTATCGGTTGCCACCAGGTTTTATTTTTGCTTCAATATTGAGTGGGTCGAGATGTATGCTCCGGAGGGGTTGAAGAAAGTAGCGATAGCCGTTTCCTTCCTTTTTATAATCAGCCCATGATTTGCCCAGGTTTGCCTCGATCTGCGCAGAAGCGTAAGTGTCGACCATTTGAGGGAATTTGGCTTCCAGCGTTTCAGGCCGAGCTCCTTCCCGAAGCTTGATGTACGTGTAAGCAGAAAACGAAGTGTAATTGATCGTCCTTTGATCGAAAACCACATTGTCCCACTTATAGAGGAAATCGAATTTGATGTGGCTATTCGCTGGGATAGTTTCACAAACAGCGGTGACTGTGAAATCGGTATTAAAAAAATTCAAGGTTTTCCCGATCGCATCGTCTGTACCGAAGTATCGGTGGGCGGTCTCGCTGGTCAGTACCAGGTCGGTGTTCTTTACCAGTGCTTTTTTGGCATCTCCGTGAATGATCTTGAAATTGAAGAACGTGAAGAAATTGGAATCGGCAGCCATCACAAAATCCTCATCGAACACTTTCTCTTCTCCCTTGTCATTTTTGTAAGATACCCCAGTGTTGAGTGGTGGACTCAGCTTGACTACAGCTTCCACTTCTGCGAAATCGTGTTGAATTGCGTCACCGTACGACTGAGGGATCACAGCGTACAAGGTAGAGTGTGTCGGATACTTTCGTTCCAGCGCAATTTTGTAGATCCGCTCCGCATCCCGATGAAAATTGTCGTAAGAGAATTCACTCGAGACATACAGGATGATAAGAAGGCAACTGGCGATACCCGTGGAGAGTCCTGCGATGTTGATGATGGTGTAAACTTTTTGCTTCACCATGCTGCGGAAGGCGGTGAGGAGGTAACTGCGGATCATAGGCGGAAAGGTTGATATTTGAAGTTACGAAATCTGCAGCACCTGGTGAAATGATCATCGAATGTGATCAACTCCAGAAAAAGGAAATGACTAACCCGTTGATGCCGAGTTAGTCATTTAAGAAGGAGATCATTTTTATTGTTGACGAAGGGCAGGCATTGGAATTGGGATGTTGTAAAATGTAGCTCCGGCCCCGGTTCCATTTTCGCAGCTGTTAGGCGGTGCGGTCGTTACTCTGCGTGTCGAGGGCATCTCTGCAGCCCAGAACATAAAGCCCAGCATTCCGGCCGTTGTCCCTGCTCCGTTCGGGGCAACACTCTGCACGTAAGTACCCGTTGCTTTTTGTAAAGAGTTGTTGAAGTCGTTGCATTCAGGGGCGACTCGTGTTCCCGTAACAAGATAAACTGCGCCAGTAAATTTCGCGGGTGCGAGTGGAAGAATAACGGGCGAGAAATTGGATTTTCCATCCACGTGTTCTTGCCAGTTGTCTGTTGTCTGCGTGGCGCTCAGTTGCCGGGATGTGACCATGGCGTTGGCGTAATCGAGCACCGGGTTTGATGTGGTTAGCCACTTGGCTGTAGCCTCGCGGCAAAGGGCGATGAGCCATCGATCTCCGGCAGCAAGATCGATCGTCAGCCTGGCTGCATGATTGTTTCCCGTAGCATCATAAGGAAGTACCGACCGGTACGCATTGATGAATGCCTGAAGCCCTTGAAGGTTTGGCGATGTGTTCTCCTCGTAGTCGATCTCGATTCCCACACCAAGCTGTTGGGCCACTTCGGCCGCGTTCAAACCGAATTGAGTCGCGTTTGTTGCCAGCGCAGCGTTCCAGTCATCTGTGTAAGTGATCCCGCCAATCGAAAGCATCACGCGAATCCCTCGCGACTTGAAATAATTCACCACATCAGGCGTCATGCCTCGCGGAACGCCATTTAGGTTTCCCGCGTCTGTGGTTTTATTCAATAACTTCAACGGGTTTACGAAGCTCAGTACGATCAGGTTCACGGAGGGCCTGCCATCGCCCCGGTCTATGATCCAATGATTTTTAGAGTCGAATTCGGTG
>CBHROW010000423.1:0-4213 GCA_966080355.1 uncultured Chryseosolibacter sp. | reverse complement strand
ATCAAGATCGGGATCATGGGTTGCATTGTGAATGGCCCCGGAGAAATGGCCGATGCGGACTATGGTTATGTCGGTTCAGGACCTGGACGTATTACATTGTATCGTGGAAAGCAAGTGGTAAAGAAGAACGTTCCTACGGCAAAAGCTGTTGATGAATTGATCGGGCTTATTCGTGAAGACGGCAACTGGATCGACATACCTCATGTGAATTGATATGAATACACAGGCAACAGAGTCAGAAAAAAAGGGCGGTAGGCTTCGAAATTTTTTCCGGATGGGAGAAGTGGGCGGTTATTTCTTCCGGAGAAAAGATCCTTCAAGGCCAACCAACATCAACATTAAGATGATGCATGGGATCAATAAGATCTCGATCATTATCTTCTTGCTTGGGGTGTTGTTCATCATTTTGAAGAGGTTCCTTTAAATAGCTGAAAGCCGAAAGCTAAAGGCTGAAAGCAAATGGATCATACATCCTAATGTGTAACCATCCACTTGTGGCGAAACGTTTCTTGGGTTCGATTGCCAAGCCACTCTCAGAACAAACCGACCTTTTCACAATCTCGACATGCCCGCGGCTTTCGGCTTTCAGCTTTAAGCTTTCGGCTCCCTAACTCACTAAACGCTCCAATTCAGCGTTAGAATCTTGCTATTTTGAGGTTCCGAGGCATCAAAACCCTCATTTTTGCGCTGATTTACGGTATTTTTCTTTAATTTTACTTGTTAACCCCATCCATGATTCGGGCTGTCATTCTCGTCTTTGGAGTTTGCATCGTTCTGGTGTCCTGTACCGAACGGTTGATATGCCCTGCTTATCAGAGTGCTTACATTTACGACAAGGATGAACTTCGCAAGAAGTTCTCGTATTTTGAAAATGATTCCACTCCAAAAGTCTATTCGGCCAGTAAAACCAAATACCTTATTGCCGAGCCGGTGTCATATCGAACGCGGATTCGGAATATGCAGACGGTGAAAATGAAGCCGGTGCCCGTGGTTGTACCCGACTCGATCAGCAATCCTGGTGCTGATTCCGTTTCGATGGAAGAGATGGCAAAGGCAACGCAGTCAGTCATCGATAGCACGTACATCGTTGATGTTCCGAAGCGTGACTCGGTCAAGGCAACTGCAGAAGACAGCATTTATGTGATCACGAAAGACAAGGAACTTCGGTTGCTCAAATACAACGGGGCGGATAGTCTCGACTACGATTCGATCTTGCAACGGTGGGTGCGTCAAATACCGAAGTACTACATCGCTGACGTGCGATATAATCTCGAACAGGATCATTACATGTGGTATCTCCGCGATCAGCTGGTGCTTCCTGACGTGAAGCTTGCTAAACTTGGTCAGGGTAAAGGAGAAGGTGGTGATGGCAAAGGTGGAGGCAAGAAAGAGAAAAAAGGCCTGAAGGGATTTTTCAAGAACCTCTTTAAAAAGAAACCGAAGGAAGAAACCGACAGCTTAGATCAGCTCAATGCGCCTAAAGAGGAGTTCGATTTTGTCGACACAACAGCCACTGAAGACCAGCCGATCCCTGGCGTTACAGCAGAGCCTAAACCTTTGAAGTCGAAGGAAAAGAAGGGCCTCTTCAAGAAAAAGGATAAAAAAGACAAGAACGCTACGCAGCAGAAAGACGCTGACAAGAAAAAGGAAGAGGATGATGATGGGTTTTAATCGAACAGCGTCAAATTACCCAGCTGATCTACGGGCGCAGTAGGAAGGATCATCGAAGCGAGATCGGTGCGTGTATCGAGGATCGCGGAAGAAACGGGATAGTGATTGAACTCTACTTCAGACGCAGAATTCACAACCGCCACCAATTGATCTTGCGTAGCATCTTTATCTAACCAAACTGCTTCACTTTCGCGGGAAAGTATTACCGGCATTCGCTCCTGGATCTGTCCGACTATTTTGTCGGCCGGCATGGTGAAGATCATGAAGGTTTGGATCGCGTGGCCTTCGGTATCTTCGTATTCTTCCCACATTCCTGCGAACGAAAAGATTGCATTTGTATTGAGAATGAAACGGTAGGGGACACTCGTTTTCTTTCCCACTTTTTTCCAGGCGTAAAATCCATCAGCGGGAACAATGCATCGGTTCTTTTTCATGGCTCTTACCAACGCAGGTTTATCGGTTAGATTTTCAACGCGCACGTTGATGACTTTTTCAGCAAGCGTTTTGTTCTTCGACCACTCCGGTGAAGTTCCCCAGTAGAAGCGTGACAGTCCTGTCGGTGCATTGCTGGTAATGACCGGTAGTAACTGCGTTGGCGCAGCATTGAATTTAACCTGATAGAATTCCGGGACATCAACCCCAAAACGGTCGCGCATCATCGATGGAGAGGCCGATATGCTGTAACGGTCGATCATGATTGATTGATAAAATCCAGTGCGCGCTGTTCAGACCAATATACTCCATTTTTGCCGAATTGCGCGAAACCGACATGCCCTCCACGCAAAAGAATTTCCAGCGACACATGATCGAGATGTTTCACGGTTGCTTCGGGAAAACATTCCTCACTGAGAAAAGGATCGTTGAGTGAATTGAGAATGAGGACCGGCTTGTCGATTCCACTTAAGAAATTGATCGAGCTGCATTTTTGATAGTAGTCAAGCGCGTCTTTGAATCCGTGGATCGGAGCGGTAAAACGGTCGTCAAAATCCTTTAATGTTTTGATGCTTTCAATTTCACGAACATCGAGATCGTTTCTGAGCTTCGCCTTCGTGATCACCTTCAGTTTCAAGCTCTTCAAAAATCTTCTTGAATAGATCCAGTTGCCGGGTTGTGAAATTTTCGCACAGCTCGTTCTCAGGTCCATGGGAACGGAAATCGCCACTGCTTTTTTTATCTCTTGCCGGGTTTTCTTTTCGCCCATTAATTTCAACGTGATATTTCCTCCGAGACTGAATCCGAGAAGAAAGACCTCACTATATTTTTTTATGTCTATGGCGTGATCAATCACCACATTGAGATCGTCTGTGGCACCACTGTGATAAAACCTGCGCTGCCTGTTCATCTCTCCGCTACAACCACGATAATTCCAGGCCACAACATCGAAGCCGTTTTGGAAGAATATTCTGGCCATACCCTTTATGTAAGCGCGCGGGCTGTTGCCTTCAAGGCCGTGAGAGATGATGACAAGTTTGTGCGCGCCTTGCTGAAGCCAGTCCAGGTCGAGAAAGTCGTCATCGGGCGTTGCGATGCGTTCGCGCGTGTAGGGGTGGAGTTGCACGCGCCTGACAAGTGACGGAAAGATAGTCTCCAGATGAGGAGAGAATAGAAGTAATGGTGCGCGATACGTTTTGAACGACATGATTGAAGGTTCAACGCAAAGATACATAATGCAAATTGCCAGCAGCCAATGTGCGACTTAAGCTCGAACAAGTGACTGCTGGCAACTGTAAGCAGTTGACTAATCAGTGCTGTACTACTAGTCGACTGCGATCTAAGACCAATTTTCCTGAATTAACAACTATAAGGTATATACCGGAAGGGAAATCCTCAGTATTGACCGTGTATCGTGAAAGAGCTGGATCCAATGAACCGTTTTGCACAAGCCTTCCCTGAGAATCATACACTGCAAATGCCATTTTCTTTTGAGGCACGTCAGGGATTTCAATCGTGAAATACTGGTTGGCAGGAACTGGATAAACACTAAACCCAGACCGCCTTTCTTCGCTCCACTGATGAAGATTGTCATCATTCAGGCGGCCACCAGTGATTCTACAATACTCAAGCGTATAGCATCCTTTCATTTGGATGCCATTTACTGCAAAGCTGACCACATAAGTATCTACCGAGCCAGCATAAATTGTTTGGCCAAACATGCCGTTCGACCAACTATAACCCGTTCCTCCGGATGGATAAGCCGTCAAGATTGCTAACTCATGAGATACCAAGCATTCTTTTAAATTTTGATTGTCGATATATGCGTTCAAACCTGCTACCACGGTCACGGTTTTTGGCGGTGAGGTCTTCGGGCAGCCTCCAGGATCTACAACAGAGACATTGTAGGTTCCTGGATTTGTGATGATAACAACTGGGTCGGTGGAAATAGTACTTGAACCATCTGACCATTGAATGTTTCCATACGATTGGCCCCCAAGATATGCTTCCAAGTGAATTTGGCCGCCTTCACATAGTTGGGATGGTCCTTCAATGGTGAGGGGCGATGAAACTGGAGTGTTGACCTGTACCATCTTGGTATAGGATCGAC
>CBHROW010000422.1:0-4213 GCA_966080355.1 uncultured Chryseosolibacter sp. | reverse complement strand
AATCTTCGAATTTGGTTTACGCTAACGACCTTTTAGAGCATTTGTGAAAAGAGCCCTCATCTGCATTTGCATTTCTATCTTTCCGGTATGCTTCAGGAGGACCTAAGCCTGGCCTTGGTCTGGAAGTGGAATGTGCGGCCAGGGTTAAGGCCGGATGAAGCATATCAGTGGCCAAGCGGCCCCGGAGCGACAAAAGATTTAACAGAAGTGATGATATTGGAAGTTCTGGTGAGCTTTCCCCGGATACTAGTAATTTTAGATTTAAGATTTTAGATTTATTGGGCCGTTTTCGAAAGTCGATTCTGCTAAGCCAAGTGGAAGTCAGATTCGGAAATAGATACTAGGAATTGCATAGCCGGCTTAAGTTTTTAAAATCGGCAAATCGAAAATTCAGAATAAGAGCGCAAGGGAACCATGGGCGTCCGTCTCAGGATGCACTAAATCTAAAATCTTAAATCACAAATCTTAAATTAGTACTGGGGCATGCTTGGATCGATCTCTTTCGACCAGGCGAGGATCCCACCTTTGAGATTGTAGAGATTTTCGAAGCCGTGATTTTTTTCAAGCCACAATAACATGTCGCCACTGCGCTTGCCGCTGCGGCAGTGAATCACCACCTGCTTGTCACGCGCGATCTTCTCCACATTGTAGGGAATTTCAGACATGGGAATCAGTTCACCTTCGATGTTGCAGATGTCGTACTCATGAGGTTCGCGAACATCGATCAGCTGAAAATCTGCTTTCGTGTCTTTCAATTTCTTCAGCTCCTGAACGGTGATCTCTTTCATAGTCGAATTCTTATTTTGCGCCAAAGATTTATTTTTATCCGGACTTATGCCACAAAAATCTTCATAATCAACCAGGTGTTTTACCCTGCTCCGGGCACCTCGGTCGGGAATCGTAATTATGGTCTGCTCGAGCGTTAGGCTATCCAGTATCAGTAGTTTATTGGCTAACACATCGCCTGTCCCTGTGATGATTTTTAACACTTCATTCGCCTGCAAAGTTCCGATGATGCCGGGCAACACGCCAAGTACGCCAGCTTGTTCACAGTTTTGCACACTCTCAGGTGAAGGCGGTTCGGGGAACAGGTCGCGATATGTTGAACTGAACCCGGTAGCAAGTTCATGGTTGAGAACGGACACATGCCCTTCGAATTTGAGGATCGAGCCATAGACCAACGGCTTGGAAGTGAGCACTGCGACATCGTTCAGCAGGTAACGCGTGGGGAAGTTGTCGGTGCAGTCGATGAGGATATCGAAGGCCGCGATGATCTCAATCGCATTCTCGGCCGTAATTTTTAACGCGAATGGAATTGCGTGAACAAGTGGGTTGAGTGCGTTGATCTTTTGGCACGCAGCGTGAGCCTTATTCAGCCCGATGTCCTTCATGTTGAAGATAATTTGCCGCTGCAGGTTCGAGATCTGAACCGTGTCGTGATCCACTACACCGATCGTTCCAACTCCTGCGGCAGCCAGATAAAGAACAACAGGCGAACCTAATCCACCAGCGCCAATTACAAGAACTTTTGCTTTCTTGATCTTCTGCTGACCTTCAATGCCGATCTGTTCGAGGACGAGATGTCGACTATATCTTTCAAGCTCCTCGCGTGTCAACAAAGACATCCCGAAAATTACACATTTTTCAATGCAAGTTCCGCAACGGTTTCGCCAATTGAAAGCGATGATGTAGCTGCGGGCGATGGAGCGTTACAAACGTTGATCACGTTGGGTTTCTCTACGATCATAAAGTCGTCAACCAGGCCTCCGGTTCTATCACATGCTTGTGCGCGAACGCCTGCGCCACCATCAACAAGGTCGTCCTGCTGGATCTCCGGAATCAATTTTTGCAAAGCCTTGGTGAAAGCGGCTTTGGAGAACGAACGATACATTTCCCCAAGCCCTGTCTTCCAATATTTTCTTGCTACTTTTTGGAATCCTGGCCAGGCGAGCGATTCAGCCAGTTCGGTGAAATTGATATCGGTGCGTTTATACCCTTCGCGTTTGAAAGCCAGAACAGCGTTTGGCCCTGCTTCAACTCCTCCCTTCATCATCCTTGTAAAGTGAACACCAAGGAAGGGGAAATTCGGATCAGGCACCGGGTAGATGAGATTCTTCACAAGATATTCTTTCTCTTTCTTAAGCTTATAGTACTCGCCACGGAATGGAATGATTTTGACCTGGAGATCCGGTGTAGTGAATCGCGCAACTTTATCAGAATAGAGGCCTCCGCAGTTGATCACCTTGGATGTTTCATAGGTTTTGTTTTCACTGATCACCTCGATGCCGGATGCGGTTGCCTTGATGCCGGTCACTTTTTCGCCCAGGGTAATTTCGCCACCTTTTTTACGAATAAGCGCTCCGTATTTTTCCGCTACCAAAGTGTAGTCGACAATTCCGGTCTGCGGAACAAAGAAACCTTGGAGGCCGTTGACGTGCGGTTCATACTCGCGAAGTTCTGTCGCATTGAGCATTTTGAAACCATGCAATCCGTTTTGTGCACCGCGGTCGAATAGATTTTTCAACAAAGGTAATTCGCGTTCTTCCGTTGCAACCACAATCTTTCCGCAGAGCTCAAATGGAACATCATTCTTTCGGCAGAAATCGATCAGCATGTCGTAGCCGCGAATACAATTTTTCGCTTTGAGACTTCCGGGCTTGTAGTACAATCCTGAATGAATAACACCGCTGTTGTTACCGGTCTGATGCCTGGCTAAGCGATTTTCCTTCTCCAGAATGAGTACACGTTTTTGAGGAGCTTTCTCGAGCAGATTGAGGCCGGTCGCCAGTCCGACAATTCCTCCTCCAACAATAATGAAGTCGTATTTCAAGTTGAAAAAATTTGTGCGAAAATAGAGGAAGCGCGGGACTACGACAAGATTTGCTTCGATTTAAGTGCGCGTTATAAAATTTAAGATTTATGATTTGGGATTTATGATTTCGTTTCGCGTAAATCGACTCACCGAGTTACGGGTTATTGCCCCGTAATTATGAAACATTAAATCTTAAATCTCAAATCTCAAATCTTAAATTCTCTAAGCTTTGATCGCCTTGATCCTTACATTCAGATCATTTTCTACGATCACAAAATGATTGGGAGGGATCAGCGTCCAGCTGGGGTCGTCAGAGAGTTTTTCGGACACAACAAGTACCGCGTGATCATCGTCTTCGGGTGCCATCATGTGCGTGATGCCGTCTTCAACCACGAACCGACTTCCCTCGGAGTGATAAAGCGTCAGCGGCTCTTCTTTTGGATCCGTTACGTATCGTGTGGCCACGATGAAGGTTCCATTCGTCACTGACATATTGAGATAAGCTGCTTCAGTAATTCCCGCCTCGGCCATCATTGTTTTGAGTGAAGCGAAAGTGCGTTCGAATGCCATAACCACATCGTCTGGTGTCGGGTTGCCATTGGAAGTCGAACGGAGTAATTCGTTAAGCAGGAACGCGAAGATATGTTCGGAGTCTGTTTGTCCTTTGATCCAATTGTAGAGTTCATCGCTCAGCGGAGATCTGATCTTGCGTTTGATCTTACCGAACTGCTCCACGCCACCATTGTGCGCCATGAGAATGTCTTTGTACTGAAACGGATGACAATTCGATTCTGATACTTCACCCACACTTGCCGCGCGCACATGCGCAATGAAGCAATCGGATTCTATCTTCGGTGCCAGGTTCCGAAGGTTGCGATTACTCCATGCAGGGTGCACGGAAACAAAGGTGACTGGCTCTTTGCTCAGCTCCTTTGCATACCACCCAATTCCGAAGCCATCGCCATTCAACGGCTCTTCAATTTCCCTGGCGTTGATACTTTGGTTGACCAGCGAATTCTTCGGTTGATACAAAAGCTTATCGATGATTACAGGCGTGCCAATGTAAGTCATGAGTCTGCACATAGTGGGGTGGTTTAGTACGTAAAAGGTAAATCCTTTGGGGAAGAATTTGAAATTTTACATTTGAAATTTGAGATTTTTTCGATTGCCGTGTCGCCCAAAAGGAAAGCCTCGTGTAGGTGTCCAATCAGAAATCATAAATCAGAAATCAGAAATCACTACTGTCCGGGGAAATTTTAGAATCGAAAAAAATCTTCGAATTTTGGTTTACGCTACGACCTTTTCTAGCATTTGTGAAAGGAGCCCTCATCTGCATTTTGCATTTTTATCTTCCGGTATGCTTCAGGAGGACCTAAGCCTGGCCTTGGCCTGGAAGTGGAA
>CBHROW010000421.1:0-4266 GCA_966080355.1 uncultured Chryseosolibacter sp. | reverse complement strand
AATCGAAGTGATGGTGTTGGAAGTTCTGGTGAGCTTTCCCCGGACAGTAGTGATCAAAAATCTTAAATCAGAAATCTTAAATCAACTTCTGCAGCTCTTCAATATCCGACTGCTTCAATGGCTTGGTGATGAACTGAATCACATTTTTGTTTTCGAATGCGAGTTCGCGGTCTTTTACACTATTGGAGCTCGTCAGCACAACGATCTTTGAGGCATCACGAATTCGCTGAGGCAGCATCTCGAAGCTCTTGAGAAAAGCGAAGCCATCTATTTCAGGCATGTTGAGATCGAGGAAGATGATGTCTGGCGGTTCCTGGCCATTGATATTTCGCAGCCAGTTCAGTGCTTCACCTGCAGATTTGTACGCCAGCAGCTGATTCGAAAAATTGTACACCTCGAGAAATCTGCGTTGGATAAAAAGGTCGATGTCGCTATCATCAATCAACACCGTTTTGTTTACCTTTTTCGACATAACGCAACCGTAACGCGGTTTATCTAAACTTACTTAAAAAGTAATCAAAAACCAGAAAATTCGGCCAAAATTATAGTCACACGTTTTATCCCATTAAAAAATGTATTAAAATTGAATCTTCTAAACCTATTTATCTTTATCACCATGAAATTAAAGCAACCCATTTATTTCTTCTTCACTGTGATGTTGGCTGTGGGTCTGGCTTCTTGCGGTTCATCAAATGAGAACAAGTCGGCTGACGCGGAAGACTTCGACAAAGCAACCGACTCATTAAAAAGTCAGATAGAAGAAGTAGTCTATAATATTCCTTCACCTTCAGAAATTCCTTACCTGCTTCAGGCAACTGGTGCTGAGTATAATGAGAAGCTCCTGAATTCCCGTCAAAAAGTAGATCAATACACCATCGGCAACGACAAAGCTGCTCTCAACCTTGGCGTTTACGTGGCGGATATCGGATACCTGACTTCTTATGACAAAACTCAGGATGCAATCGATTATTTGTCTGGATGCAAGACCCTGGCAGACAACCTTGGATTGATCGGTACATTCGACTCTGAACTCGGAAAACAGTTTGAGGCGAACATTTCAAATAAAGACTCGCTTGCGCATCTGATGGACCGTACCATCAAACAAGCCGAAGCTTTCCTGATCGATGATAATCGTAATAAACTTGCATCATTGATCGTTACAGGAAGCTTTGTTGAAGGCCTCTATATTTCAACGGGACTGATCAAGAGCTATCCTAAAAATATATTGCCAGAAGACAGCCGCAACCTGGTACTCACTCCGTTGATGCGCGTAGTGCTCGAGCAACGCAAAGCGGTATCCGAGCTTCTGAAAATGCTTAACGCGATCGATCAGACCGGCAACATTGCCACCATCGTTACCGACCTCAAATCGCTGGAAGAAACTTATCAAAAACTTAACATTGAAGAACAGATCAAAAATAACCGCGCGGATCTGGTGCTAAGCGATAAGAACCTCGAAGGAATTACTACGATCGTAGAGAAGATTCGCACCGAAATCACGAAATAAGAGGCTTATGCCTTGCAGGGAAGGACTGGACTTTTTGCCAGTCCTTTTTTTTTTGAGTTTAGTTCTTTGACTATCTTTAAAACTTAAGCCTATACCCCCATGAGTGAAGCATTGCTCAAAGCTATTCTGCGCTTGTTTGCCGTTGTTGCCCGTGAAGGTGAAGTGACCCGCCAGGAGCGTGAAGAGATCAAAAATTTCCTTCAGGATCACCTTAGCAAGACTGCCGTTGACGCTTACCTGAAACATTTTGACGACTATGTGCAATCGGTTTCGGGTGATGACGAAGAAGTCATTCACAAGTTGTGCCAGGAGATCAACCCGCAACTCACGCAGAAGCAAAAAGTAGTGATCATGCTTGAGCTAACCAACATTGTTCAGGCAGATGGTACTGTTTCACCCGAAGAAGAGAAACTTCTTCACCTCATCGCGGCAAATTTCAAGATCAGCGACCATGACATGGCCAGTATTAAACATTTTGTGCTGGGCCAAACTTCCGAACAACTGGACTACGAACAAATTCTTCTCATCGATGCATCAGCCGCAAAAGTCTATAGGCAGGCGCGACATCTTATCCGAGAGCACCTGAACGGATTTGTAGCGATACTCTTCATCCCAAAGGTCGAGCTTTATTTTCTGAAATATATTGGAAAAACGGATGTGTACCTGAATGGTGTTCCGGTAAAGTCGGGAAAGATCAGCGTACTTGCTGTAGGAAGTCTGCTGCGCTGGGATAAGGATGACCCTGTCTATTACGGACAAATACTCAACCAATTCATAAAGGCAAGTGACCATGGACGCACATCTTTTGAAGCACTTAACCTCGATTTCAAGTTCAAGAACGGAAGGCTGGGATTGCGCAGCGTCAGTCTTGCCGAGGAGTCGGGCAATTTGATTGCATTGATGGGGGGCAGCGGTGCCGGTAAATCGACTTTGCTGCACGTGCTCAACGGATCTGAGAGACCCTCTGCCGGGCAGGTGCTCATCAACGGTATCAACATTCATCAAAATCCGGAAAAGATCGAAGGCGTGATCGGCTTTGTGCCTCAGGACGACCTGCTCATCGAAGATCTTACGGTTTATCAGAATTTGTATTATGCGGCCAAGTTATGCTTCAGCAAAAAGAACGAAGAGGAGATCGACCTTCTTGTCATGAAAGTACTGGAAGATCTCGGTCTTGGTGAAACTAAAGATCTGAAAGTGGGGTCGCCCTTGCAAAAAACGATCAGCGGTGGTCAACGCAAACGGCTTAACATCGGTCTGGAGTTGTTGCGTGAACCCGCGGTGCTTTTCTGTGATGAACCTACCAGCGGCCTTTCGTCACGCGATTCTGAAAATATCATAGACCTTCTCAAGGAACTCTCCCTGAAAGGCAAGCTCGTGTTCGCAGTGATCCATCAGCCATCATCCGACATCTTTAAAATGTTCGACAAGCTGTTGATACTCGATGCTGGCGGATATCAGATCTACTATGGAAACCCGGTAGATGCTATCGTGTACTTCAAGAAGAGTATCAACATGGTCAACAGCGATGAGGGAGAATGTCACGAATGTGGCAATGTGAACCCCGAGCAGATCTTCAACATCATCGAAACGAAAGTGATCAATGAATACGGTCATTTTACGAACGAACGCAAGATCACCGCGCAGCAATGGAACGATATATATAAACAGAATTATAGAGAGTTCAAGGTTGAAGTGTCGAAAGATCAGCCTCACTCGACCCTGAATATTCCTACGCGCTTCAAACAAGCTCACCTGTTTTCGATGCGCGACATCCAAGCCAAGCTTCACAACCGGCAGTACATGATCATCAACTTGCTGGAAGCGCCCGTTCTCGCATTCATTCTCGCATTCATTGTACGTTACTATAACACCGATGACGTGCTCGAAACCGGTTATGCTTTTGCAAAAAACCTGAACATGCCGGCCTATCTTTTCATGAGCGTGATCGTGGCGTTGTTCATGGGCCTGACGGTGAGTGCCGAAGAGATCATTCGCGATCGCAAGATCCTCAAGCGAGAGGCGTTCCTGCATTTGAGCCGGATGAGTTACGTTCTTTCAAAGATCTCGATCTTGTTCATACTTTCTGCCATTCAAACACTTTTGTTCGTGACTGTAGGATCTTATATCCTCGAGATCAAAGGATTGTTCCTCGAGCACTGGTTCATTTTGTTTACGGTTTCATGCTTCGCCAACCTTTTGGGTTTGAACATTTCTTCCGCATTCAACTCAGCGGTAACCATCTATATTCTCATTCCATTACTTCTCATTCCACAGCTCATACTGAGTGGCGTGGTCGTGAAGTTTGATAAGTTGAATCCCAGCATCGGTAACACGGCAACCGTTCCGCTGGTTGGTGATCTGATGGCTTCGCGTTGGGCGTTCGAGGCAGCCATGGTCACGCAGTTCAAGGACAATCCCTTCGAACGCGAGTTTTATGTTTATGACAAGATGATGGCGAACTCGGATTTTATGAAAGTTTACTTCATACCGAAGATTGAATCTAAACTTCAATATTGTCTCAACAACTACCGATCAACCGATCCGCAGATCAAAGAGAATGTTGCTAAAAGTCTTGCCTTGCTGAAACACGAAATCGATCAGGAGCTCGAGATTGTCGGCCGTGACAAATTCACACGGCTGGAGGACCTGGAGATCTCGAAGTTCGATTCCACTGTTTACAACCATCTGACCAGCTTCCAGGAAACATTGAAACAATTTTATGTAAAGCGTTACAATAACGCGGATCAAAAAAAGGA
>CBHROW010000420.1:0-4297 GCA_966080355.1 uncultured Chryseosolibacter sp. | reverse complement strand
CCTATGCTTCTCGTCTGCAATGGTGTTCATGTCTACTTCAACGGTACCACCGGTAAGCTTATCTTTTTCCATCATCAATTCACCTTTTGATATCGAGACAAACCCGTTATGACCTCCCTTTGAGGCAAATACCATGGAGCATCTCCATTGCACAACACTTGCATTCTTATCGATAATATATTTTTCCCCAGCCGCAGGTTTTGACGATCCGAGGTCAGCCGATAGATCGCTTTCATTATGCTTTTCTACCGGTGCGCTGACAGCAGAGAATAAAGGTGAAACGGACTCGATCTTAAGGGAGTCGGGGGCGCAACAAGTCAAGAGTAGCCATACGATTGTTAACGATTTCTTAAAAAGTTTCATGAGTAAAAATTGTTTTAACTTCACATATTCTTGTCCGAACGCGCCCTCGATGCCGTGGTAAAAAATTGCCGGGATCAGGGAGGTGCGGACCGGTAAACCTACGCTGCTGCGTTGCGGGTCTTGGTAAATCAATTGTAAAAAGAAATGTAAATGGGTGTAAATTCTGTTTTCAAGCGCTTTGTGAACGATCGGATGATGATGAGCTATTGCATGATCATCGCGATCTCGTTCTGTTTCAGTGACGGTTTTGCTTCCGGAGGCAACACGTGTAAGCCAGCTTCTGGCACTGACGGAACCGAGACCCCGCTCCTAGCCGGCCGCGACTTACGGGCCAAGCAGGTCAACCTGCTGATCCGCCAGATCGGTCATCTGTTGCTGCTGCAGGCGGGCGATTCAACCTTCCGCGTGCTTCCGGTGCGAGAAATAAAAGAAGGCACGTTCCTGCTCGAATTCGAAAAGGAATTCATTTTCGACCACGACTCGCTCGTAAGCCTGACACAACGCTTTCTTCCGAGGACGCAATTTCCTTCCGGTTACACGCTGACCGTTCATGAATGCCTATCCTCCAGCATCGTTTACGGTTTTCAGATCAATAACAATTCGTCAGACAACATTGCTTGCCGTGGCAGACGTGAAGCTCCGGGTTGTTACAATATCGAAATCGACTTTCCGGATCTCTATGCGAGTGTGGACCTAAGCAAGGCTGAAATCATTCACCAGGAACAAAGGTTGGCTAACGTAAAACTTCACGATGCCAACGCAATACCTGAAGAACTGAAAGCGACAGTTTCGGAATCCAACCTGGCCGAAGAACTCAAACCTTTTGAAACTGATCACAATGTCAGTCCGAAACTTCAGGAATTCAAAGCCACAACCTCCGACTATTCATTGACCACGCTTGTATATAGCGGCATGCTGGTATTGTTAAGTGTCGGTTTGCTGATCGGGCGTTTTGGAAAAAACCTAAGACCACTTCCGGTGCAGCATCAAGCCAAGGCAGTAGCACAAGAGGCCGCTCTTGAATTTCCTGCACTGGGAAAATTTCTATTTGATGTGAAAGGTCAGCGGTTGCTATTGGGTGGCGAGATCATTTCACTCACAGACAAAGAATGTAAGGTCCTCGAACTCCTCAACGCTAATTTCGGTGAGCTCACTCCGCGCGAAACGCTGATGCAGGAAGTGTGGATCAATGAGGGTGTGATCACCGGCCGCAGTCTCGACATGTTTGTATCGAGGCTCAGAAAGAAACTAAGCGCAGATCCTGAGTTGAAGATCACGAATGTGCATGGTAAAGGGTATAGGTTGGGTGCGGGGTAGCTGTGGCTGGATCTGGGCTGACCAGATGAAAAAATATCGAATATCGAACACGGAATATTGAATGTCGAATGAAAAAGACACGTTATTCGATATTAGACAAGCGACTCGTTCGTAAAACATTCCCCCCTCCTCTTATCGTTCGACTTGCTCACTACGATGTCCCGCATATTGTCTTCGCGAAATAACGTACGGCATCAACGTGTTATTCAGTTTTTTTCGAGTGCTTCCAATAAAATATACCCTTTCTTCTCCCCAGCCTCGGTTTTAAAAGTCACCAATGCAAAGTATTTTGTTCTTCGCAACACTTTCAACTCTGTTCCCGCTCTAACAGAATAGCCAGCAAGCGATTCGATGTTTGGTCTGCTGTAGATCACCGCATCAATAACAGCCGTGAAAACATCGTCAGGTTTTTTCACGACTGCAGGCTTTACCTCAGGCTTTGCATTCATGTACTTGCGTAACTGTGGAAACACCATACCAAATGATGAGGGAAGAGAAAAACCAGATCAGCAGCATATTTTTCAGGCTTAGCTTCTGATGACGAGTGTACCTGGCTATCTTCCAGTTAAGTTCCTTTGAGATATATTCCTGAACGGCATAGCTGATCTTTGCATGAATATCAGCGGAATAATCACGAGCATGCAATTGCTTTTTTTCAAGTGTCAGGTCGTATGTTTTTCTTTTTACCGGATCAGATTTGATAGGCTTCATTGATCTCCCGAAAAAGAACATTTGCTTCTGCGCTTCCCTCATTCTTATCGGGGTGATAACGCAGCGCGAATTTTTTGTAGTTTGACTTTATCTGTTCAGGAGTTGCATGAATATCCAAATCAAGTTTTTCATACAAAGTCATAATTTTCATCTATTTGTCTCGCCAGCCGGTGACCATATTATTTTGAACATAGACCTCGAACTTGTAACGATAACGCATCTCTCCAGCATATCGGTAGATGCTGGTCCCATAAAGCCAGGTCTCATCACGGTTACCCATAGAAACACTCTCTTTAATGTCGTGTGGTTTACCCATCACGAATGCCAATAACTCTTTAGGCATACCAGTCCATATGATTTTATCGCGTACATTGTCTGCTTCCGCTTTACCGAGCGTACTTTCAACAAGGTGAAAGAGATTTTCCCGCGCGGTGATCATTTCTTGTTCGAGCTTTTCCTCCAGGTCTTTCTGCACGCTCTTCTTATTATAATAGTACCAGAAAATGAAGATCACAGAGTTCCATATAACCAGGTGTGCGATGAAGGCCATAAATAATATTAGTCTTAATACAAGGCTAGATCGCGCGATGTGATTTGCATGATCTGGAAATCGATCTTCGTTCCCCGGTCACTGTCAGGCGCCCTGATCGTTCTTGTTTCGCGTGGCGCCAGATAGTTGAAATCAAGTTGTTCTTCCTTCCACGTTTCTCCGTTGGATTTTATGTACCTCACGCGAACAAATACATTGTCGATGTTGTATTCGGTCGTATTATTCACGGTAACGCTAAAATTGTAAATTCCACCGAGTGAGCTGTACTCGTAATTGCTTCCGGAGGCAGTTACAAAACCGCGGATGTGTGAGCGTACATACTCTTTCGCCTTGCGCTCTTTATAATTGTTAAAAGCGAGAATGCCGAAAATAATGACCAGAATAATGCCGCAAGCAATTCCGAGGGTGGCAAGAAATTTTAGATTTCCAACCCGGATTGACATTCCTTTTGCGTCATCCGGTTGAAAAGAATGCGCGCATGCCCTGAGCTGCGCGGCAGTCGCAAATTGTTCATGAATCGCGAAGTCATTAAAAAGAGCAGCCGGAACAATCAGTTTCCCATTCGACAGCTTGACGTGAAGGTCGTTGTTGCGAGATGGCGCGTGAACGACATATTCACCAACAGAGGGGTTAATTTCCCGCAATTTGGTGAGTAGTGCCGAGAGCTTTGATGTGTTGTCGCCTGACTCCATGATCAGGCCTTCAAATGAGCACGAACTTTTGCTGCAGATGTTCCAACAGCGTTAACCGCATCAACGAGCTGCTGTCTGGTGCATTTAAACTGGTCGCACCACCAGTTAACTTCATACGCTTCGTGAATGTTGATTCTACTTGAATCTTGCGGGCGTTTTTTTGTTTTGTCGTCTGACATATGGTGAAGATTTAGGGTTGCTTTTTCAGTTCTTCGATCTTTGCTTTTCCATTTAAGAATGCAGTTTCGATCGCAGTGACGTCATTGATAAAGATTGTATTGTCTGATCCACGTTTGTGTAGATTTAAAAACCATTTGCACTTGCCATCATTTACATAGTAGCCAACCACAAATTCATCATCACTAACGAATTTGTTTTCAAGATAATCCGGGTTACGCGCTAGGTCGAGCTCGCTATCGGTCTTTAAAACTTTAACCGCATCGATCATTTCAATTAGGTCCGAATACTCAATCGAGGCGACATCATGACTGTACTGCGATTCCTTTTCTATCTGGAAAAAGAATAAGACAATATTCCCGGATGACAGTTTTCGAATCCTCGTCTCAGCGCTTTGGCCCAAAAAAAGTTTAATTGAAGGCAAATTGAAATCCTCAAGTTTCAACATCGTACCAGCTTGCGAGATGAATGTCTCCAGTTTTGTTTC
>CBHROW010000419.1:0-4305 GCA_966080355.1 uncultured Chryseosolibacter sp. | reverse complement strand
CATCAACTTTGGAAACTTCATAGAACAGCTCGATCGAGTGAATGGGTAAGCTGATATACTCGCAGCCAAACATGAACTTCCCCGGGCGAACACTGGTCCGGGTTTCTTCTTCAAATTCTTTGCGAATGGTCTCCTCGATCGACTTGCCAAAATCCACTCCGCCCCCGGGTGGCGCCCAAAAATCCGAAGCGGTTATTCCAGTGTGATTTACCATAAGAATGGATTCGCCTTCCCAACAGATACCGCAGGCACGCACCCTCAACTTGTTTCCATAAACGTTGGCAACTCTTTTGTCCATTTTCCTGTTGTTCAAGGTATACTCATCGCTTAAAACTGGTCTCATTATTGCAACTTTTAAAAAACATGTGCTGGCTCACACCAGATGTTGATCAGTGGTCGTTAATGATTTTAAGCGAGGCTGTATAATTTTTTGTTCACGATAAATTTGTAGAAAAATGAGCAGGATGAAAAAGCTTTTTGTGGCAATAATGGTCTTCGGGTCAACAGGGGTGTTCGCGCAAAATGAAACTGTGTCGAAATCAGAGACTGGGCCTGTCATTTCTTTTGATCAGAAGGCTTTTGATTTTGGTGATCTCGTTCAGGGCGATAAGGTGGAACACACGTTCTCATTTACAAATACAGGTGATCAACCGCTTCTTATAACAAACGTTCAGGTGACCTGTGGGTGCACTACGCCAAAGGGATGGCCCAGAGAACCGATCAATCCGGGAGATCAAGGTGAGATTACAGTGGCTTTCAATAGCACCGCGAAGATCGGCCGTCAAAACAAGCCCGTTACGATCGTTTCGAATGCGTCCAACCCGGAAGGGAACCGACTTTTCTTCTCGGCCAACGTGTTACCCAAGCCAACATCGGCTGAAGGTGCAAAACAGTAGCGTTACTTCCTTCGAAAGGAAAGGATCATAAATGTCCAGCCGAGTAAAAAGCAAACTCCGCCCAAGGGAGTTATGGCGCCCAGCTTGGTGACATTGGTGAGTGAGAGAATATACAGGCTTCCGCTGAAAAGAAGAATTCCTGCAACAAAGAACAATGAGGCATATTCAAGCCGTTTGATGACAAAGTCTTTCATCAGTATGCCGGTGATCAGCAGGGCAAAAGCGTGATAGAACTGGTATCGCACCGCCAGGTCGAAGGTTTCAGTTCTTCCATGGGTCATCAAAATATCTTTCAACCCATGCGCACCGAAGGCACCGATGGCCACAGCCAGTCCGGCCATGAGCGCTCCGAAAATATACGTCAGTCGTTGGTTCATGATGATGTAGTGTAGTCGCGGTGCCCGAATATCGCAGTTCCCACCCGAATGTAAGTACTGCCTTCCTCGATGGCAATATCGTAGTCGCTGCTCATTCCCATAGACAACTCTCTCCAATCGAAGTTGTTGGGTAGTGGTATTTTTGAGATCGTATCAAAAAGATTTTTTACGCCTCTGAATTCCCGTCTGATCTGCTCCCGATCATCAGTCAACGAAGCCATAGCCATGATGCCCTGAATACGAACGTTGGCAAATTCTGAGAATGAACCGGCCTTTAATGCATCGAGCAATTCTTGCGGTGAAAATCCAAACTTGGTTTCTTCCTTCGCCACGTGAACCTGAAGCAAACAGTTCATATTGCGATTCACTTTCGCGCCTTGTTTGTCGATCTCCTGTAACAACTTCACGGTGTCAACCGAGTGTATGAGATGTATGAAAGGAGCGATGTATTTTACTTTATTGCTTTGCAGATGGCCGATCATGTGCCATTCGATGTCTTTCGGCAGCGCCTCATATTTGGGCACAAGTTCCTGCACTTTGTTTTCGCCAAAGACCCGATGTCCGGCTTCGTACGCTTGTAACAAAGTTTCCGGTGGATGCGTCTTGCTTACCGCGATTAGGCGACAGCGGTCGGGTAGGTCCTCCTTCAGTTCTGACAGTCTGTTTTTTATGCTCATGAATGGCCGCTTTCCTTCGCAATTTAGCCACTAATTCCAATGTAATGGTAAGACTAACTTTGATTTGGCCGATAATCGAATTCATTCCTATTTTTAACCCCAAAGTCGTACGGACAAAACATGGCGATCCTCGGTAATTTACTCAAGAGAGGCATCCGCATTCGCGAGATGCTGGAGCAGGAATATACTTCTTCATTCGATTTGCAGAAGAAAGAACTCAAGGAGCTGCTCATCACAGCCAGTGCAACTGAGTTTGGTAAGTATTATAATTTCTCCGATATCCTGAACGGATTCAAACGCGGCTCCAAAGATTTTTACAAGCTCTTCAAGACCAACGTCCCCATTCATACATACAATAAAATGTATAACGACTGGTGGAAACTTGCTCAAAAAGGAGGCAAGAATGTATGCTGGCCCGGCCGGGTGAAATATTTTGCACTCAGCTCAGGCACATCGGAGGCCGCTTCGAAATATATTCCGGTTACAAAAGACATGACGAAGGCCATTCAAAAAACGAGTGTCCGTCAGATCCTCACCTTATCGAAATATGATCTCCAGCCTGAAGCGTTCGAAGCAGGCATTCTTATGCTCGGAGGAAGCACGCACCTGAATCGCAGGGGCAGTTTTTTTGAAGGCGATCTCAGCGGGATACAGGCTGCGCGACTTCCATTCTGGTTTCAACATTTTTACAAACCCGGAAAAAAAATCGCGAAGAACAGAAACTGGGAATTGAAGCTCGATCAGATCGCCCGCAATGCGAGTGAGTGGGACATTGGAATTATAGTCGGTGTTCCGGCCTGGATCCAGATCCTCCTTGAAAAGATTATCAAGTATCATAAGCTCAATCACATCCACGAGATCTGGCCGAACCTGATGGTGTATGTGCACGGAGGCGTTTCATTCGATCCGTATCGCAAAGGCTTTGAAAAACTTCTGGGTCGCCCGATCTACTACATCGAAACTTACCTCGCATCGGAGGGCTTCATTGCATTTCAGGCTTACCCGAACAAGCGCTCGATGCGACTGGTATTGAACAATGGGATCTTCTACGAGTTTGTGCCATTCGAAGAAAGGAATTTCGACAGCAATGGCGAGATCAAGCCTGATGCAGAAACTTTCCTTATCGATGAAGTGGAGGAGGGAAAAGAATATGCGTTGCTATTATCGAGTTGCGCGGGAGCGTGGCGATACCTGATCGGTGATGTTATCAAGTTCACCTCGCTGGAAGAAGCTGAAATAGTCATTACGGGTCGCACGAAACATTTCCTCAGTTTATGTGGCGAGCACTTGTCGGTCGACAACATGAACAAAGCGATCGAGCTGGTCGCGAATGAACTCAACATCGGGATCCCAGAATTCACGGTTGCCGGCATTCCTTATCAGACACTGTTCGCGCATCACTGGTTCGTGGGAACGGACGACAAGGTTGATGCTGCGGTTATCAAAGAAAAGATCGATCAACACCTCAAAGTGCTCAATGACGATTATGCCGTTGAACGCAGCGCGGCACTGAAAGAAGTGATCGTTGATGTGCTGCCATTGAAAACATTTTATGAATGGATGGAGTCGAAAGGAAAAGTGGGAGGGCAGAACAAGTTTCCACGGGTGATGAAGAAAACCCAGCTGGATGAATGGAAAGCATTCCTCGAAAAGCGCTCCAATGGAAAGCATTCTTAAAGGTATTCTCTCCGGCATCGTACTGGCCTTCCTGATCGGCCCGGTATTCTTTACCATTATTCAAACGAGCATCGAACGCGGATTCTGGAGTGGTTTTTTTGTTGCGATCGGAGTTTCGCTCAGTGACGCTTTCTACATCACCGTTTGTTATCTCGGTGTGTACCAGGTTTTCGACAAAGGAAATTTTAAAGAATACCTGGCTTATTTCGGAGGCATTGTGTTGCTGTTGATGGGCTTGTATTACCTGATTGTAAAAAGCCGCAAGCTCGCGAAGTATGATCCGCTGAAAGTGCAGGCTAAGAGTCCTGTAAAACTTATCTTCAAAGGGTTTGTGATCAACGGACTTACGCCAATGGTGCTGATATTTTGGCTGAGTACGGTAGGAATTGCAACGACCGAGCTCGGATATTCTACTCCAGGCAAAGCCATTCCTTATTTTGTCGCGATCGTGTCGACAGTATTTCTCACTGATGTGATCAAGGCGAATCTCGCTGACAAACTTCGCCAGACTTTAACGCCACGTTTTATTCGCACCATGAACCTCGTGCTCGGCATCGTGCTCGTGATCTTCGGAGGAAGACTCATTTTCATTGCTGATAATTTCCATTTTTAGCCGCGCGTGTCAATCGTGGTTCACGGTTGACTGTTCACAGTTCACAGGCGTGCGCTCCTTTGGTA
>CBHROW010000418.1:0-4324 GCA_966080355.1 uncultured Chryseosolibacter sp. | reverse complement strand
CGCATAATATCCGGGTGAATATCAAATTTAGAAGATTATAAACTTGAAAACAGCCGATGCAAGTTTTTTAATTATGAAATGCGACTCCAGTTGAGATCTGCTTTTTTTATGGAATCGATCTGAATTTTTATCACTCGATTTTCAGGGGATTTTAGTTCCGGGTCGGAATCAAGCAGTTTTGATGCAGCTTCGCGTGCCTGTTGTAGTATTTGATTGTCTTTACCAAGATCAGCAATGAGTAAATCGAGCGCACCACTCTGTTGCGTTCCCATCAGGTCTCCGGGACCACGCAACTCCAGATCAGTTTCCGCGATTTCAAATCCGTTGTTGGTTTTCACCATGGTGTTGATTCTTGTTCGTGAATCTGCAGAAAGTTTAACATCAGTCATCAAAATGCAATACGATTGTTCTGCTCCTCGACCAACGCGTCCACGCAGCTGATGGAGTTGTGAAAGACCGAAACGTTCAGCATTTTCAATGACCATGACCGAAGCATTCGGAACGTCAACGCCAACTTCGATCACTGTGGTTGCAACCATGATCTTTGTTTCGCCTTTCAGGAAACGATTCATCTCAAATTCCTTGGCTTCTGCCTTCATTTTCCCATGTAAAATGCTGATCGCATAGTCGGGGAATGCGCGGCAAACACTCTCATATCCGTCCATGAGATGCTTGAGATCTAACTTCTCAGATTCCTCGATAAGCGGATACACCATATAGACCTGGCGGCCAGTTTCAATTTGTTCGCGCAAGAATTGATTGACCTGGAGACGATGGGAGTCGTACCGATGAACGGTTTTGATCGGCTTACGGCCAGCCGGCATCTCATCGATCACGGAGATATCGAGGTCACCGTACAACGTCATGGCTAGTGTACGCGGGATTGGAGTCGCGGTCATCACAAGCACGTGCGGAATGAGTTCAGGATTCTTTTGCCATAATCTCGAGCGTTGAGCTACACCAAAGCGGTGCTGTTCATCAATGATCGCCAAACCCAGATTTTGAAATTCAACCTCTTCTTCCAGCAGCGCATGCGTTCCGATAAGGATCTTCAGCGAGCCATCGCGCAGCCCTTCATGAATTTTTTTTCTCGCAGATTTTTTTGTGGAACCCGTGAGTAGCTCGATCGGAATTTGCATTTTGTCTGCATACTTCTTCAGGCTTTTGAAATGTTGTTGTGCCAAGATTTCCGTTGGGGCCATCAACGTTGCCTGTGCATGACTTCCGATGGCCAGGAGCATGCAGATAAACGCCACGATCGTCTTGCCACTACCTACATCGCCTTGCAACAGCCGATTCATTTGTGCGCCCGATCGCAGGTCAGCATAAATTTCCTTGATCACTTTCTTTTGTGCGTTGGTGAGCGGAAAAGGCAAGTGGTGATTATAGAATTCGGTAAGGATGGCGGGGTCGTTGAAGATCTGTCCTTTGAATTTGTCTTTACGGATGATCTTCATCTTCAACAGGCGAAGCTGAATGTAAAACAATTCTTCAAACTTAAGTCTCCGCTGAGCATTTGCGAGAGCTAGGGCATCAGGTGGAAAGTGAATGTTGATCAGCGCTTCGGTTTTCGATACAAATCGATTCTGCGCAATCAGGTAAGTCGGGAGTGTTTCGCGAATCTTATCGCGGGAAACCGGAAGAAGCTCATGCATTAACTTCGACATGACTTTACTGTCCACATGACGCGCACGGAGTTTCTCTGTTATCGGATAGACTGGATGAAGTGTCAGATTTTTTTGGTCGGCCAGCGGTGTGACCGGTTCAATTTCCGGATGAGCGATCGAAAACTTGCTGCCATACCGGGCCGGTTTTCCAAAAACCATCAATTCAACTCCGGGTTTCACTTTTTCTGTAGCCCAGTTGATTCCTTGAAACCACACAAGTTCCATCATTCCCGTACCATCAGTGAAGGTGGCAACCAGTCTCTTTTTGTAGGTTGTACCTGTAACTTCTTTGTTGACAACCCGGCCTTTCAGTTGAACATAGGGAAGTTCTTCATCGATATCTTTTATGGAATAGATCTTCGTGCGGTCTTCGTAGCGGAAGGGATAGTGCTGAATGAGGTCGCCAAACGAAAAGATGCGAAGCTCTTTATTCAGAAGCTGGGCACGTTGCGGGCCTACACCCTTTAAAAATTCAATGGGCGTATCGAAAAAAGAGCGCATGTGAGTCGATTTCCAATTTCAAAATTTAGTAACACACCAAACCGTGAAGCTCAGTAATTGTTTGCTATTTTTGCATCCCCACTGGTTACAAATCATTGTTAACCACAATAAATGTGCAGTTGCTTATGAAGGTCGAAAGAAAAATTTTCAAGGGGATTGAATACGTAGAAGCTACCGAGCTACCCGGAGCACAACGTGAAAGACTTTTTGAGACTATCAATCGCAATCTTTTCATTAAAATTCTAATCGAAGGTAAAGTTGTCAGCCAATGTCTTCAATACAAAGACTATCTGAATTGGTTTGAAACTATTTATTCAGTAAAGCAACCTGTTATCGCAAAGGAAATGGCAGCGAGCCAGCTGAAAATTTCTGGCGAGCTGGCACTGGATAAGATCTAGTCCCAAATACCTTCGTCAGGAACAATTTCAAGCACGTTACCCGCAGGATCATTAAAGTAAAATGATTCTTTCCCGCTTTTCCATGTGACCTGATCTATAATGTTCACGCCTTTGCCTATAAGCTTTGCCTTCGTTTGCCCAAAGTCTTTCGTTTCAACCTCAAATGCAAAATGAAGTTTGCCCTGACCGAAATGCCCCGGAGGCGAAGTCTTCACTTTTGCGTCATCCGGATCGAAGATCAGAAGAACAGAGTGACCTGCTCGAAGAAACAAGTGTTTGCCGGGCATAAAATGGATTAAAGGGAGACCCAGAACCTCACAATAGAACTGCCTTGCCGATTCAAGGTCCTTGGTATAAATACAGGTTTCCTTTATGCCGATGATGTTCATGCGCAGATCTGTTTTTTTCTTGCCTGATAATCATTAAGAATTTCACGGAGTATTTCTCCGGCAGGTTTGATTGAGCGAATGGCGGCTGCCACCTGCCCGATCTCCAATTCACCCTGGTCCGTGTCACCTTCAAAAATCCCTCGTTTCGCTCTGCGTGTTCCCAATAACGTTGTAAGTTCCTGGATACTTGCGCCCCGTTTTTCCGCTATTTCAACTTCATTGAAGAATTTATTTTTAATTAGACGCACAGGTGTTAGCTGCTTTAACGTGAGCATGGTCTCGCCTTCCGCTGATGAAACAATTCTATTCTTAAAATTTTCATGCGCTGATGATTCTTTCGCTACGGCAAATCTGCTCCCGATCTGAACGCCATCCGCGCCCAGCGCAATTGCAGCGAGCATGCCACGTCCGTCAGCAATTCCGCCTGCAGCAATCAATGGAATGGAAACCGCATCGCGAACCATCGGAATCAAAACCATGGTGGTTGTCTCCTCTCTTCCGTTGTGACCTCCGGCTTCAAAACCTTCAGCCACTACGGCATCGACACCAGACTGCTCAGCCTTTTTTGCGAATCGCACGCTCGACACCACATGAACCACGATAATTCCTCTTTCTTTCAAAAAGGATGTCCATGAAGATGGGTTTCCCGCGGACGTGAAAACAATCTTTACATTTTCCTCCACGATCACGTTCATGATCTTATCAATTTCAGGGTAGAGTAAAGGCACGTTGACACCAAACGGCCGTGAGGTTGCAGCTCGGCATTTGCGAATGTGTTCACGAAGAACTTCGGGATACATAGAACCAGCGCCAATGAGGCCGAGACCTCCGGCATTGCTAACGGCCGATGCAAGTCGCCATCCACTGCACCAAACCATACCTGCCTGTACGATTGGCACATCTACCGAAAAAAGTTTAGACACGGGATCAAGTGGATTGTTCATCAAGTTCAGTTTAAGACCGGCAAAATGTCGAATCCTTTCAATTATTTGTGCTCACCTTCTGCTCAAAATAAGTTGTCCACAAAGAATAGATTTACCGATATAATTGTAAATACCTGTATTTCAATGTGTTATTATGGTCGTTACGAGGGCTGTGGATAACTCACATATTTTGTTGATATCTTTTTTGCTCTCCATAGTAATAAATTTGATTTCTTGAATTATAACCTCTAGTGTCGTTCGACTCTTTACATCACGTTGTGTGTTAAAAATGATTTTGGTTCTATTTTTGTCGATACATTACACGCATGAAAATATTTTTTGCATTGACTCTCCTTGGCTTCACTACTGCATTCGGGCAGCCAGCAAAAACAATCAAGCTAAAAGAACTTGAATCACTGATCAATAAAAAATCTGACAACGTTCAA
>CBHROW010000417.1:0-4348 GCA_966080355.1 uncultured Chryseosolibacter sp. | reverse complement strand
AAAAGTCATGGTTGATCGAAATGCCGGACGATTATGATCATTCGCAGAGCAAAACATGGTTCACAAGGCAGAAGCTGGCAATTCGTGCAAAACTTATTTTCAATTCGTTGCGCGAGATCCGAAAAGCAATTTCTCCGGTCCGGTTATCCCGAAGTGAATTCATCGATCTGTTGAAGTCGATCCTTGCTATCGTTTCGGAAATTCCCGAAAGAAGGAAGGCGTGGCTGGAGTATTTGAGCCCATACCAGGTGAGACACCTTGTGCACGATCCTTCACTCGAAAAGGAATATCTTAAAGCACTACGGAAAGATTTCGATTCACTGTGTGAGTTTGATCGACTGCGTGAGGATCTGAAAACGCACGAGCGCGATGTGATCAACAGACTTCAGGAAGCGGCAGGTTGGGAAATTGAAAAACAGGAAGAACTTCTTCAAAATAGTTTGCGCCTGGCCTGGATCGAGCATATCGAAGCGAAGTATCCGGATCTTCGCAGCGTGTCGTCCCGCAAAATGCAGGAGCAACAGCAAGAGCTATCCAGACTTGTGGAGGAAAAACAAAAGCTTAGCACGAGCATGCTTTTGCTTCGCGCGAAGGAACGCGTTTACGAGCGAATTGAATACAATCGCCTGAACAACCGCGTTACCTATCGCGATCTGTATCATCAGCTCACCAAAAAGAAAAAGATATGGTCGCTGCGAAAAGTTGTGACCGACTACGAAGAGGAGATATTCAATTTACTTCCGTGCTGGATGGCTTCGCCTGAATCAGTATCGGCAATCTTTCCCATGAAGGAAATGTTCGATCTCGTGATATTCGATGAGGCATCACAGTGCTTCTCAGAACGCGGAATTCCAGCCATGTATCGCGGCAAGCAGGTGCTTGTTGCCGGAGATGATATGCAGCTTCAACCGAGCGAACTTTACCAGATCCGGTGGGACGATGAATACGATCATCCTGATGTTGAAGTGGATTCATTACTCGCCCTGGCAGAACGTTACCTGCCAACGGTGCACTTGCAAGGACACTATCGCAGCCGTTCCATGGATCTCATCGATTTTTCGAACCGCAATTTTTACGAGGGGCGCCTTCAACTGCTACCCGATCGAAATATCCTTAACCAAAAGGAAGCGGGCATCGAATATTGCCAGGTAGATGGTGTATGGGAAAACAATGTGAACCAGGTCGAGGCGAGTATGGTGGTTGGGCGCGTGGTGACGTTGCTGCAAAAAGATCCAACTAAAGAAATCGGTATTGTCACGTTCAATGCGCCTCAGCAGCAACTGATCATGGACATGCTGGAGGAGGTGTTTCTGAACTCAAACATGACGATTCCTTCATCACTGTTCGTGAAGAATATTGAGAATGTTCAGGGCGATGAAAAAGACATCATCATTTTCTCCGTGGGATATGCTCCGGACAAGCGCAAGCGAATGGCGATGCAGTTCGGAAGCTTGAGTATGGCAGGTGGGGAGAATCGCCTGAATGTTGCCGTGACACGCGCGCGGGAAAAGATCATTCTGATTTGCAGTATTAAACCTGAAGATCTGAGAACGGAAGATATCAAGAACGAAGGACCGAAGCTGCTGAAAAAATATCTTGAGTTTGCCCGCGAGGTTCACAACCAGCGCTTCAAGCCGCAAGTTGTAAATAAAGTGAAGCAACAACCCGATTGGTACCTGAACGGCAAAATTAAAAGATGGGGAGAGAAAAAGTTTGCGAACCTCGAGTTTGAAACCGACTCACTTCCTGTTGCTGACCTGTATTTCAAAAACAACGGTGAATACCTCGGTCTGGTTCGCACCGATGATGCCAACTACTTCAGCAGCCTGTCGGTGAAAGACTCCTTCGCGTATGTTCCGGCTTTGCTGGAAGATAAGAATTGGGGTTCGCTGTATGTGTTCAGCCGAAACTTATGGCACGATCCGGAAAAAGTAGAAGAAGACCTGATGCGTTTTATCGGATCGAAAATGATAGCGACTCAATAAGGATAGGTCACCCGAGGTGAACGAACGGAAAGGTCATGCACTTTTCCGTTCATGCCATTCACGGGAGATCCGTTCCGATAATAGCAGTTGAGAATAGAATCCATCTTTATTTTTCCTTCGGCAATCAATGTTGCTTTTTCGCAGACATCAGCGCTCAGGATCTCAAGGAGTGGTTGATCGACTTTAGTGAAATATGGAAATGTCTGAAGAAGTTTTTCGTCCCAAACAGGAAAATAACGCAGGAGATCGTCAGGATAGATCACGTTTCGATTTGATCCGGGTTCGGGCAACACCTCGAACGGCTCTTCAAGATTCAGGTAGCCATAGTCGTCAGTAAGTTCTTCACCCGGCTGAATATCGCGGATAGCTATTTCAAAATCGTAAGCGGTTGTCATACAGTTCGAATTCGAGCTGTGATTGACAAAGCGGGCGTTGTCCCAGCAGAAAATGTAATTGCCGTCAGGATTTCGATAAGAATACTTGTCCATCGTGTCCTGGTACATAGGACCCATTTCACTGATCTGTTTTGGGGAGAAGATCCTGTCTAGTTTGTCCAACGCCCAGGTTATTGTTCCTTTCGGGATGAGCTTGGTGGCGACCACTCCGTGCCCGATTTTATCATTGATAAACCGGAGCTCGGTATCAGGATGGATCATAAGTGTGAGAGCAATTATATTTTTTCAAAAGTAATAATAAAGTTGATCGTATAAACGACAGCCTGATCAATAAAAAAAAGAAGCCAGATGTTTCCACCTGACTTCTACTAAACAACCAGACGCCTATCTTTAACGTCCGTTCACTGTGGCATATGCCGGAACTGTTTTCACTGTCTTGACGATGCGGGCAGCAACCTTGTAGGGATCTGCCGCGGAGTTTGGCCTCCGGTCTTCAAGCCAGCCTTTCCAGCCATTTTCTACCGTAGCGATCGGTATACGTATCGAAGCTCCGCGATCGGACACCCCGTATGAAAACTTGTCGATTGACTGCGTTTCGTGTTTTCCAGTCAAACGCAGATGATTGTCAGCACCGTACACAGCGATATGTTCCTTAACCACCGGAGAAAAGGCATTGCATACCGTGTCGTAAATTTCTTTTGATCCGGCATTTCTCAACAGGGAGTTAGAGAAGTTCGCATGCATGCCCGATCCATTCCAGTCTGTTGCGCCCAAGGGCTTGCAATGCCAATTGATGGCGACATTATATTTTTCAGCAGTTCTTTCAAGAAGATAACGCGCCACCCAAACCTGGTCTCCGGCTGCCTTGGCACCTTTCGCGAAGATCTGAAACTCCCATTGCCCGGTTGCAACTTCCGAGTTGATGCCTTCTACGTTGATGCCCGCTGCGAGACAAATGTCGAGGTGTTCTTCCACGATGTCACGACCGAAGGCATTCTTCGCTCCGACCGAGCAATAGTATGGACCTTGAGGTGCGGGATATCCGTCTTTAGGGAAGCCGAGGGGTTTGTTCGTTTCTGGATTCCAGAGGAAATATTCCTGTTCAAAACCAAACCAGAAGTCGTTATCATCATCTTCGATGGTAGCCCTGCCGTTGGATGGATGCGGTGTTCCATCCGGGCTCAATACTTCGCACATCACCAGAAACGCTGATTTTCTTGCAGGATCAGGGAAGAGGGCAACGGGCATGAGCAGACAATCTGAGGAACCTCCGGGAGCTTGTTCAGTTGAGCTTCCATCGAAACACCACACAGGGCAGTCATCCAGGGTTCCGTTGAAATCTCTCACAACTTTGGTTTTGCTCCTCAGGCTTTGGGTCGGCTTGTAACCATCGAGCCAGATGTACTCCAGTTTTGTTTTTGTTTTTGACATGGTGTTTAGTTTTAGTGGTCTAGTAATTCATTTTAAAATTTGTAGACAGCGGCCAGGCTTAAGCTCGCCATCATGTTAGTTGCTTTTCCATCCGCATCGATGAAAGAGTCTTCGGCAGTTTTGTCGATCCGGAACTCAGGGATGAATGTCAGTCCATTCACTTTGTAATTTCCCGAAAGGGTGAACTCTACCACGCTTCCGTTACCCTTCGAATCAGCACCGAAAACGCCAAGGTGTCCGTTGGTGGTTTTCATGTATTCTGTGCGCAATCCAAGAGCGAAAGTTTCAGACAACGTTACTTTAGGGTAGAGTGCAACACCCATGAAAGTTTTCGATTTGCCTTTTGAATCTTCCACATTTCCTTCAGCAACGAAAGCCTGACCCGCTCCAACCGATTGATAGGTGGTATTCAGGCCGAGGTAAAATTTTTCACTGAGATTCCATCCGGTGGTCACATCGAATTGTGCGAGTGTGCCTGCGGAGGAGATGAGCACCGGATTTCCCAGTTCATCGAGCACAACGTTACCATCGTCATCA
>CBHROW010000416.1:0-4352 GCA_966080355.1 uncultured Chryseosolibacter sp. | reverse complement strand
ACAGCCGATATCATTCAAAAGAGTTTCGAAAAAGTTGAACAGTCGTTCGATAAAATTCTGAAAGAAAGTGGACAGACCCAAGTTGTTGCAAGACCCGAACAGCTTTTCGAACAAGGATATACATTCACGACACAGATCGCCAATTTCACTTGCGTGGAATTCGGAAGTCGTTTTTCTCTCGAAAATGCTCAGACGTTCGAATGGCATTCTTCTGCTCAGCCTTCGTTCAATAAGAATTTTGAATTGCTGGCCAATGACCTGATCGAGCATCAGGAAAAAAGCATGAGCAATTTCATCGCTGCCGACATGCCGAAGCAGCTCGATCGCCTCAAAGGCATTTTCGAAGAGATCAACGCCCGACTGCATTTCCAACCACTCGACTTTGCACTGCGTCAGGGATTTGTCGACCATGTATTAAAACTGGTTTGCTATACCGATCACCAGATCTTCGAACGCTTTCATCGGTATCGGGCTAAAGAACGTTTTTCCAAAACAAAAGCGCTCACGTTACGGGAACTTCAAACTCTTCAACCTGGCGATTTTGTAACTCACATCGATTATGGTGTCGGTAAATTTGCCGGCCTCGAAAAGAAAGAAGTGAACGGTCACGAACAGGAAGCCATCCGATTGGTTTTTCGCGATGATGATTTGTTGTACGTCAGCATTCACGCACTTCATAAAATTTCGAAATATTCCGGCAAGGATGGTGCACCTCCGGTAATCAACAAGCTGGGGTCGCAAGAGTGGGAAAACAAAAAATCGAAGGCGAAAAAACGCGTCAAAGACATTGCGAAGGAACTCATCGCGCTTTATGCAAAGCGAAAAACGGCACCAGGTTTTGCCTTCGCCCCGGATGGATTTCTTCAAGCTGAGCTCGAATCATCGTTCCTCTACGAAGATACACCCGACCAGGCGAAGGCCACCGAAGACGTTAAGCGCGACATGGAACAACCTCACCCCATGGATAGATTGGTTTGTGGTGATGTGGGGTTTGGGAAAACCGAAGTTGCCATTCGCGCTACCTTTAAAGCTGCCACAGAAGGTAAACAAGTTGCTGTTCTTGTTCCGACCACGATCCTCGCCATGCAGCACTATCGCACTTTCTCGGAGCGCCTCAGCAATTTTCCGGTAAAGATCGAATATGTCTCACGCTTCAAAACAGATAAAGAAATAAAAGAGATTGTCGCAGACGCAAAAGATGGAAAAGTAAATGTCCTGATCGGCACGCACCGGATCGTGAGTAAAGATGTTGAGTTCAAAAATCTCGGCCTCCTTGTGATCGATGAGGAACAAAAGTTCGGTGTGAAGGTGAAGGATCGATTGAAGGAACTCAAAGTAAATGTCGATGTGCTCACGCTCACGGCCACGCCTATTCCGCGAACACTGCATTTTTCATTGATGGGCGCGCGCGATCTGAGTATCATTTCAACGCCTCCTCCGAATCGCCAGCCTGTAACAACCGAGCTTCACACGTTCAATGAAGAGATCATTCGCGATGCGGTGAGCCAGGAGTTGCGCAGGGGCGGCCAGGTGTTTTTCGTGCACAACCGAGTGAGTGACATCGAATCGTTAGGCAATCTCATTTACAAATTGGTGCCCGATGCCCGGATCGGAATTGCGCACGGTCAGATGGATGGCGACAAGCTCGAAAAAGTGATGGTGAAATTTATCGATGGGGAATACGATGTTCTGGTTTCGACAAACATCATTGAATCCGGGCTAGACATTCCGAATGCCAACACCATTATCATTAACTCCGCACATATGTTCGGATTATCAGACCTTCATCAGATGCGCGGGCGTGTTGGACGTTCAAACAAAAAAGCGTTTTGCTATTTATTAACTCCTCCCGCATCTGTACTTACTTCCGATTCTCGAAAACGCCTCGCTGCCCTTGAGGAATTCTCGGAATTAGGAGACGGTTTCAAAGTGGCCATGCGCGATCTCGATATTCGCGGGGCTGGTAATCTCCTCGGAGCCGAGCAAACCGGATTTATCAATGATCTCGGCTTCGAAACCTATCATAAAATTCTCGATGATGCGATTCAAGAGTTGAAAGAAACCGAGTTCAAAGATCTGTTTGCCGTTGAGCTTGCTGAGAAAGCAAAGTTGATCGTTCAGGATTGTGTGATCGAAACCGACCTCGAAATTCTCATTCCCGAAACTTACGTCAACAACATCAGCGAGCGTCTTCAACTCTACTCGCGACTCGATAGCATAAAAGACGAACCTCAGCTTGAAAGTTTCACCAACGAAATGCGCGATAGATTCGGCATCATTCCACCATCTGTCGTGGAGCTCATCAACTCGGTGCGACTGCGGTGGTTGGGTGAAACACTCGGATTTGAAAAATTGAGCTTAAAGAACGATCGTCTTCGCGCCTATTTCATTTCGGGGAAGGATGAATATTTCAAGTCAGAAACCTTCGGTCGCATTCTCGCATTCGTGCAAAAGCATCCGCGTCAATGCAAAATGAAAGACAGTGCCGGCAAGGCCATGCTTGCTGTAGAAAATATTAAAACCGTGGATGCTGCGATCGAACTCCTCGCTCAAATGAATGGTCAGCCTCTGAGGTCGGCCAAGGAGATCTTGTCCAAATAAGGATCGAGACCGATAGGCTTGTCAAAAGCGTTGATCATTAAAACCTTCTGGTGTTTTGGCGAATAGAACACCTCGATGAAGAACATACTGGCATGGTAGAGAAACACCTTGCAATCGCCCAACGTACGTTGGCTTAGATAACTTCCGTTGAACGTAATTACATCGCACTTTTTTTCGAATGGCATGATTCGAAAATCCTGCAGGGTATACATGTTAGGTAGATTTTCAGCGATATATACCAAAAAGCGCTCCAATGGTGACTGGGCGAGCGAAAGTGCTGCAGATCGATTGATTTTAAGTATTTCTACTGATTCGATTTCCCAGATCTGGATTAGAAAGTCCCGGACACAATACTTTTTGAATCATACCGTTTTTGATCTGAACTCTGGTGCCTGAACGGTTCCATTAAAGATTCATGAAATCGAAATAGACAGCTTGGAAAACACTCGATTATCTCCTTATATTAGCAGTTACTTTTTAAATCTAAACTCACAATGAAGTATTCTTTCAGAGCTCTCTTGTATGTGGTTGGCGGATCGGTCGCTCTTTCAGCCTGCTCATTATTCGGTGGCGGTGGCGGAAAACCCACAGCGCAGAATCCAGGACAATTGAGTACGGCAACTGGTCTGGCATACAACGATGAGGATGCGGGCGGTTTTATGGTTAACGCTGTCGAAGGTCAGCCAGACGCGCCAAACATGGTGTTTATCGAAGGTGGCCGCGCGGTTATGGGTTCATTCGAGGAAGATGTAATGTCTTATCGCGATAACCTCGAGCGTACCGTATCAGTAGCATCGTTCTACATGGACGAAACCGAGATCGCAAACATTCACTGGCTCGAATACATTCACTACCTCGCTAAAGATTCATCTCAGGAAGCATATCAGGCTGCCCTTCCCGACACTATGGTTTGGGTGGGCAAGCTCGCTTTCAACGACCCTTATGTTGAGCACTACTTCCGTTATCCTGGCTTCCGTTACTTCCCTGTTGTTGGTATTACTTGGAACCAGGCTAACAAATATGCGGTTTGGAGAACACGCGCAGTAAACATCAAGCTTGCTCAGGATGCTGGCGAAGAATATGCTGAGAGCGATGGCCGCATTCCATTGGAATCTGGCATTGTAGTTCCTTCTTACCGCCTGCCAACAGAAGCTGAGTGGGAATACGCTGCACAGGCTTTGATTGGAACTCAGTGGCTCGAAGAAATGCAAACACACCAGCGCATCTATCCTTGGGATGGTCACGCTGTTCGTAACCCCTACGGAAAGCAAATGGGATTCATGCTGGCGAACTTCAAGAGAGGTCGCGGTGATTATGCCGGTATTGCTGGTCGCCTGAATGACGGTGCGCTTATCACTTCATACATCTACGAATTCCCTCCTAACGATTACGGACTTTACAACATGGCTGGTAACGTGAGCGAGTGGGTGATGGACGTTTACCGCCCGATGTCTTTCCAGGATTTCGATGACCTCAACCCGATCCGCAGAGATGGTTTCCTCGATGACAATAAGAACTACAACAACGCAGAAAAGAATCCGACAGCATTCACTTCTTTGATCACCGACCGCAGCCGTGTTTACAAAGGCGGTTCATGGAAAGATGTTGCTTATTGGATGTCTCCCGGTACAAGAAGATACCTCGATCAGGATTCTGCAACAGCAACGGTTGGTTTCCGTTGTGCGATGATCAGAGCGGGATCGAACTACTAGAAATACTTCGAAAGAATTTCAATACAAACCCTGGCCGAC
>CBHROW010000415.1:0-4355 GCA_966080355.1 uncultured Chryseosolibacter sp. | reverse complement strand
CCGGATTTGTGCGAGAAAAACTGAGTTTTAATAATTCAGGTTAGCCCTTGGTTTTTCAATGGAAATGTCGATTTCTAACAGAATTGAGCCTTTCGATCTTGAGAGACGGAGTAAAACGCATTCGTCAGGGTCTCAGGAAACCTCTCGGATCTACGTAGTTCTACGTAGCACATCGTTCAAGGTGTTGTTTAAAAACTTCTGCGAAGGTATATTTATGAGGAGCCCATCCTTTAAGCCAATAAGGCTTGAAGCGATGGGTATTTTTTTTTATGAACAAACTATTTTTTCAGGAGTTCCTTGATCACATCCCCGAGGCGATGATCGTGTTGAATTCCGACCACGAGGTGGTTTTCGTCAATGAAAAAGCCAGGGAATTCGAAAAGGTGTCAAACCAAAACATCCCGCTGGGGTCGCGTTTCACCGATATCATATCAGGAGGAAGGCGCGATATGATTGCGCATGTCTTGAAATCGGTGAACGGGAACCATATGATGCAAGTGCTGGAAAGCGAATTCAAAGATGACACAGGGCGATCTGTCTACTATGACTCGATCTTCGAACCTGTTACCGCTGAGGGCAAGCTGAATTTTATTTGCGTTTTTCTGCGTGAAAAGACTTTTGAAAAGTTGTTCGAAAAACGGGCCACGCAACTGCTTCGTGAGTACTCTTCTATGATCGAGAACGCCAATGCGATCATTTTCACGCTCGACAGCATGGGTTATATCACGGATTGGAATCGTCAATGCGAGCAGGTTACTCATCTCGACAAAAATGATGTATTCAGCCGCAAGCTCGAAAGTTTTATAGAAAGCTCGCACCGGACGGAGTATATTCCCTTCATCGAAAGGATACTTCGTGGAGAACCTGTTTCAAGTCATGAACTGCATTTTCAGCGGAAAGACGGATCTATATTGACATTGCTGCTGAATGCTACGCCCAAGTTGAATGCGCAATCAAAAGTTGTAGGCATATTGTTCGTAGGTCACGACATAACGGAATTGTCGGCATACAGAAGATCGCTGGAGGAAAAGATCGCAGAGGGCACTGCTCGTCTTAAAGAATCGCTTGACAAAGAAAAAGCGCTGGTCGATATCAAGAACAAATTTGTTTCTATCGCCTCGCATGAATTTCGCATTCCGCTTTCAACAATTTCGGTCGCAGTGAGTAAAATGAAAAATAACAACTCAGATCCTGCAGTCGAAAATCAAATTGAGATCATCGAAAACCAGATCGGCCATCTCAAGGGTCTCATTGACGATGTGCTCAATGTTGGAAGAACCGAAGTGGCAAAGATAACTGCGTCTAAAACAATGTTCAATGTTGTGGGGCTTATCGAAACGATCATCGGAGAAGTTCGGGCTTCGTATCCGCAGCACGATTTTAGACTCGAAGCAAGTCCATCGGTGCAAATGGCAAACAGTGATGAAAAGTTGTTGCGCAATGTATTTGTGAATCTGATTTCGAATGCTGCAAAGTATTCCTCGCCTGAAAATCCTGTGATGGTGTCATCGGTTGCATCGGCCCGAGACATCACGGTTAGGGTAACGGACCAAGGGATTGGAATTCCCGAATCCGACATGGAAAAGATCTTCGATTCCTTTCAGCGCGGGTCGAATGTATCGAACATCAAAGGAACCGGACTTGGATTGTCAATTGTCAAGCGAGCGGTTGAAGCACTCGGTGGCAATGTTTCCGTTCAAAGTCGTGCAGGCGAAGGAAGCACGTTTACAGTAGTTATCCCGCATCAAATCAACCAAGGCCAAAAATGAGCAAGATCAGAGTCCTTCTTGTAGATGATCACAGGATCGTGCGCGATGGCGTAGCTGCTCTTCTAAGTGCAGCGTCCGACATCGAAATTGTTGGCAAGCTTTCAAGCGGAGAAGAGGCCGTAAGTTTTTGTCAGGAATACAAACCGGATATCGTCACGATGGACATCATGATGACGGGCATGACAGGCCTCGAAGCCACCCGGTGGATCAAGGAGCAAACGAATACAATAAAAGTAATTATCGTGAGCTCCGAAATAAAAAAAGATCTGGTTTCACTCGGCATCAAATGCGGTATCGATGGATATCTCCCAAAAGATGTCGATGGTGAAACGTTGATCAATGCCATACGCGCGGTGCATAAAGGAGAAAAATATTTCAATGCGACCATCACCACGCTGATCTTCGAAGACTACTACTTCGGTCAAAAGGACGACAAAAAGCGTGAACGGAAGAAAGTTGAAGGATTAACAAAACGAGAGAGCGAGGTAATAGAAGCTGTGGCGTTAGGAAAAACCAATAGTGAAATAGCGGAGGCGCTATTCATTAGTGTAAAAACCGTGGAGACACACAAAATGAACATCCTGGAAAAGCTCGGCTTGCGAAACACAGCCGAGCTGGTTCGATACGCAATCAAAAACAATATCATTTCGATAGACTAGTTCAAATAAAATACATAGACGAAATGATAAAACTTTCGCTACCTTAAAACAAAAACAAAATGAAAGCCGCGTTCATCGTCATCTGCTTGTTCGTTGCCAGTCCCCTCTTCGCGCAGCAGGAATCACGTAAGGATACAACAGCGCACGAACAAAAAAGTGCCGCGCTGAGTCTCCCGTTCAAGGCTAATCCTCCATTGTATGTTGTTGACGTAAAAATTGTAAACGACACGGATGTCTCGAAGATCAAGACGGACGATATTGAAATGATCACTGTTTTAAAAGATGGTGATGCGACAACGAAATGGGGAGAGCGCGGCCGTAATGGAGTTGTCGAAATCACGATGAAAGAGGAAAAAGTGAAGCCATCGCAACCCGCACCTGCAAAGCAGAAATAAGCTCAAGCACATAATCGAAGCCAGGCGTCTACATCAAGGTATAAACGGGTTTGAATTCTGGCCAATTGCCGTAGAGATCTTGCCCTCAGGCTGAAGCGTTGCTTGTGCCCCGTCACTCGGAAGATGGATTAGAACACATAAAAACAAAAAGGTCACATCACTGTGACCTTTTATTTTTTCGATCTTATGTTTTAAAACATCTTGATGATGTCGTTCGCGAAGATGAAGACCATCAGCGCAAGCAGGAACACCATGCCTATCTTTTGTGCAGTCTCGAGGAATTTGTCAGAAGGTTTTCTTCTCGAAATAATCTCATAGCTCAGGAACATCACATGTCCGCCATCCAAAGCCGGGATGGGCAGCAGGTTCATGAATGCAAGTACGAGGGAAAGAACCCCTGTCAAGCTCCAGAATCTTTCCCAATCCCAGTTTGAGCCGAATGCCTGCATGATACCGAGCGGCCCGTTGAGCGATTGACGTGGCGAAAGCACGCCTGAGATAACTTTTCCGAACGCGGTGATCTGCGTCTTCAATGTTGTAAAGGCTTTTGTTGTTCCCAGCGGAATAGATTCGATGAAGCCATACTTGATACTGACTTTCGCGTTGTCGAGGTAGTGTTCTTCAATCATTGGCCTGTAACCGAGTTGATTGTTCGCATTGCGAAAATCTTCCTTGAAAGCCAGGCGCTGACCATCGCGCATCACTGAGAATGAAATGCTATCCCCATGATACGACTTCACCGCATCGAGCAATTCATCATAATACGTGATGGGTTTTCCGTTGAATTCTACAAAGCGATCTTCCTTTTTCAATCCAACCTGCTCAGCAATCGTGCCTTTGGCCACTTCACCGATGATTGGCGGGAAACGGAACATGACAAAGTTTGTGGCATTTTCCTTTTTGTTGAAATTTTGAATAAAGTCAGCAGGGATATTGATATCGATCAGCTTGCCGTCACGTTCAACCGTGTAATAGGCATCCGTTCCGAGCAATGTCTCTGGCTTGATGATGTCTTCGAGATACTTGAAATCCTTTCCATTGATCTTGACGATCTTATCGCCCGTCTGAAGGCCGATGCTTTTTCCGACAGAACCAACCTGGAATCCACCGTTGTTATTGATGGCGTCTTTCAAAATGTATGTATCGCCAAACGCGAAGGTGATCCCGATGAAGATGATCACACCGACAATAACATTCACGGTGATACCTCCCAGCATGACGATCAAGCGCTGCCAGGCCGGCTTCGAACGGAATTCCCAGGGCTGCGGCTCTTGCTTCATGGTTTCGGTGTCGAGCGATTCATCGATCATTCCCGAGATTTTCACATAGCCACCGAGCGGTATTGCACTGATCGCATATTCGGTTTCACCGCGCTTAAACGACCAAAGCTTCGGAGGAAAGCCGATTGAAAATTGTTCGACACGCATGCCGAAGTATTTTGCAGCAATGAGGTGCCCGAACTCATGCACAGCAACCAGAAACGAGAGACTCAGCAGCAGCTGAGCGAGCATAATCATCCAATCCCTTGTAAA
>CBHROW010000414.1:0-4369 GCA_966080355.1 uncultured Chryseosolibacter sp. | reverse complement strand
TGTAGAAAGTTATTATAACTCCGAAGATGTAGACCGGCAGATCACACCCGACCTTCGCGTGGAGGCGCTTCAAGACATGATCGGTGATGAGATCTCGGTTGCTTTGAATTCATTGGATGTTGACTTCAGAACGGTGATTATATTGTGTGACCTGGAAGGGTTTAAGTACGAAGAGATGGCGAAGATTTTAGATATCCCGATCGGAACTGTGCGCAGTCGCTTGCACCGCGCGCGTAATCTTCTGAAGGAAAAATTGAGTGAATACGCAAAAAAAATGGGCTATAAGAACGCTTAAAACTATCCTATGAACTCCCCGGACCAGAGCAAGATGAAGCAGGAATGTCAGAACCAGCGAGAGTGTTTTGAAATGCTTCAGATGATCCTCGATGGTGAAGCCAGCACCCAGCAGAAGGATCATTTCTTAAAAGAGCACTTGGAGCAATGTATGCCCTGCTACAAAAACTACCATCTTGAGGTTGCTATTCGCGAGCTGCTCAAATCCAAATGTTCACAGCACGCGCCACAAGATCTTGTCGAGTCAATCCGTAAACAAGTTGAACAAAATCTCGCGCAGTAAATGGCCGGTAAAGCGATCATTTTCTCTGCGCCCTCAGGCTCTGGAAAGACCACTATTGTAAAACACCTGCTCAAGACAAATCCCGACCTGGGATTTTCCATTTCAGCATCAACCCGTGATAAACGCGGCCGCACTGAAAAAGACGGCCAGGATTATTACTTTTTAACGCCTATCGATTTCAAAAAAAAGATCGACAGCGATGAGTTCATCGAGTGGGAGGAGGTCTATGAGGGAAATTTTTATGGCACGTTAAAATCCGAGATCCAACGCATCTGGGACTCCGGCAAGAACGTGATCTTCGATGTGGATGTTAAAGGTGGGCTTAATCTCAAAAAATATTTTGGCGACAAAGCATTGTCCATATTCGTAAAAGTGCCTTCGCTCGAAGTTCTCAAATCCCGTCTGCACGACCGCGGAACCGAATCACCCGAAAGTCTCTCGCGAAGGTTGTTCAAAGCCCAATTCGAAATGACCTTCCAGGATAAATTCGATGTTGTACTCGTCAATGAAAACCTGGAAAAATCTCTGGCAGAAGCGCAGCGGCTTTATAACGAGTTCAAAAACTCTTAGCCACAAAGACGCGAAGGCACAAAGAATTTAATTTTTAATCCACAATCACAGTTTTTAGGACTATTGCGTTTAGCAACTTTTAGCTAGGTTACTTACGGATCAAAGTATTTTAGTCATGAGTGAGTTTCGGTCACTAACAACGGAAGAAGAAGAAATTGCTACTGCTATAGTCAATGCGGCAATTGCAGTTCATAAAGAGTTAGGTCCAGGCCTACTGGAAAGAATTTATGAGGCCTGCATGGAGTATGAATTAGTTTCCGAAGGGTTTGAGGTAGAACGGCAGGTCAGCGTACCCATAGAATATTATGATGTGAAATTTGATGAAGGGATAAGACTCGACTTGCTGATCAACAAAATGGTTATTGTAGAATTAAAGGCAGTCGACAAAGTGCATGAAGTTTGGGAGGCGCAGATATTAAGCCATTTAAAATTAACAGACCTGCGTCTTGGCTTCCTGCTAAACTTCAATGTCCGATTGATGAAAGATGGAATCAAACGATTTATCAGGTAGTTTTAAAGCCGCACGTATTTTATCTTTACTTCGGGCTCGATAATCAGAATATTAATTTCTTTGTGCCTTCGAGCCTTTGTGGCTAACCAGCATTCGAGAGTGGTAAATAAAATCGGTCTATTCTTCGGTTCGTTCAATCCCATACACGTGGGTCATTTGATCATTGCCAATCTTATGGCTGAGAGCAGTGATCTGAGTAAAGTCTGGTTTGTTGTGTCTCCGCAAAATCCGCTCAAACCCAGCAAAGGATTACTTCACGAGCACGATCGTTACGACATGGTGCGCGCTGCGGTGTACGACAATTATAAACTGGAAGTCTCCGACATCGAATTCCATCTTCCAAAACCCAGCTACACGATCCACACGCTTGTCCATCTCAAGGAAAAACATCCTGATAAAGAATTCAAGATCATTATCGGTGAAGACAACCTCGAAAGCTTCACCAAATGGAAGAACTACGAGATCATTTTACAAGATTATGGATTGTACGTTTACCCGCGGCCGAACACGCAACCTTCACAACTAAAACAGCATCCTAACGTTACCATGGTTGATGCGCCCCTACTCGATATTTCTGCAACTTTTATTCGTGAAACAATCAGAAAAGGTCGTTCGGTTCGTTACCTGGTTCCGGATCCCGTTGAGGAAATGATCCGGACCAAAGGTTTTTACCTCCACTAAAATTCGCTCGCTTGAAGACAGCTCTATTACCACTATTGGTTTTTATTCTCGGATTTTCAACGACATCCTTTTCACAACAAAGCGGAATTCGCGGCACCATAAGATCTGAAGACGGGAGCCCGCTCTCATTCGCTACCATTTTCGTAAAACAATTGAAGACGGGCACAACTGCCAACGAAGATGGAAACTATGAGATCCAGGCGGGCAATGGACGATACGATCTGGTATTCCAACACCTGGGACGAAAAACCGAAGTACGCGTTGTTGAAGTGAAAGATGGGTTTGTGCAGCTCAACATCACGCTGCAGCCGGAGGAGATCGTTCTCCAAACCGTGACCATCGATGCCGATGACGAAGATCCCGCATACAGCATCATGCGCAAAGCTATCGCGAAAGCAAATTACCATCGGAATATCCTCGACAGTTACTCGGCCCGCGTATACATTAAAGGCGCAGGCAAATTGAAAGACTACCCCTGGCTGGCGAAGAAGCAACTTCAAAAGGAAGGAATCGAAAAAGGCCGCGTCTATATTTCCGAGTCTGTCAGCGATATCAAGTTTACGAGGCCGAACAAGTTTGAAGAAAAAGTGATCTCCATCCGAAGCGATGGCAAAGACAACAACACATCTCCAAACTCTTACATCTTCGGAAGTTTTTATGAGCCGGAGGTTGCCGAAACCATCTCGCCACTTTCTCCCAAAGCATTTTCATACTACAAATTCGAATACCACGGGACGTTCAAAGATCGCGACTACGATGTGAGCCGCATCAAAGTAATTCCGCGTTCCAAGGGCGATAACGTGATCGATGGAATGATCTACATCGTGGAAGATTCGTGGGCCATCCACAGTCTCGACATCCACACCATAAAACTCGGCATCGACATCTTTATCAAAATGATGTGCGCTCCTATCGAAGACAAAGCATGGTTACCGGTAACGCACAAATTCAAAGTAGATGGGAAGGTGTTCGGCTTTGAATTCGAATACAACTACCTCGCATCGGTAAGTAACTACAAGATCGCGATGAATCCGAAACTCTATGTTGAAAAGATGGAAGTCATCGATGAAAAGAAAGACAAGGCGTTGGCTAAAGAGGTTGAGAAAAAACAAAAGCCCATCACCAAGAAGAAATCATCGGCTGACACGGAGAAACTCAAGGAAAGACTTGCAGCAGGCGAAGAGATCACCCGGAAAGAACTGAAAACAATCGTTAAAGAATACGAGAAGGAAGAACGCAAGCAGCAAAAGGAACCCGAAGTTGTTTCCGATTACAATTTCAAGGTTGACAGTCTTGCCTACAAGAAAGACTCCTCGTACTGGGCAACTATCCGTCCGATACCGCTCACTCAGGAAGAAGTGAAAGGTTACGAAAAATCAGACAGCGTTGCGGCCATCGAACGAAGGAAAGAGGAAGGCGACACCATCAAGCAATCGAAACACAAAGGCTTCCAACCGTGGGACATTCTCACCGGTGACAGCTATCGCATCGGCAAACGTTCGAACTTCAGGATCTACACGCCAACCGGAGGTTTCAATACCGTTGAAGGTGTGAACATCATTTACAAAGTTGCTATTGGCACGGTGCTGTCTGATACAAACAAAACGCGACTCAGTCTCACCCCTCTCGTACGTTATTCATTCGAACGAAAAAAATTACTCGGCTATGCAACCGCCCGGATGTCGAACCGGAAGTATAGGCTGGAATTCGAACGGGGCATCTATGTAGATCAATATAATCCTGACGATCCGATCCTTCCGATTGTCAACACTTTCACTACGTTGTTCCTCGAGAAAAACCTGATGAAGATCTACGAACGCAACTATTGGGAGCTGCGCTATCGCAGGGTATTGAGTCCATTTGTAACCGTGAATACAAAATGGAACTGGGCAAGGCGGACCGAATTGTTCAACAACACCGATTACAAGCTGATCAACAACAATCAGGTAGAGGGTTATACACCGAACAGGCCTGTGAATGCTGAGCTGCCGGAAAATGCATTCGACTTCGGAACCGGATTCTGGTCACAT
>CBHROW010000413.1:0-4384 GCA_966080355.1 uncultured Chryseosolibacter sp. | reverse complement strand
GTGTGGAAGAAATTCTCCGTCACCAACAAGCAAGAGGTAAGTATCCGGAAGGCGTGCATCCAGAAAGGCTTCAATTAATTCTTCCCATCCTTTTTTCTTTGTGCAACGCGCAACTGAGCCAAACACAAACGCGTCCTCGGGTATTGATACCATCGACCTTGTAACAAGACTATCAGGTCGTGTGCGAATATCCACCGGATAGTAGAGCTTTCTGATCTTCTCCATACGGTCAAACCCAAAACCCTTGAAGATACTGATGTGCATCTCGGCCGGACATGCAAAGATATTGACGCGCTCCAGGATCAAAGGCATCAATTTCCTGATGTAAAATTTTTCAGGCTCCTTGAGCGTCTCAATACGATTTGTAATTGACGCGTACAAATAGCTGATCATGTCGCCATGTATGGTGTGAATGATCCTTACATTATTTTTTCTTGCTGCCGCATGAGACCAGACGTCCAGGCTCCCCAGAAGATTCGTATGGACAATGTCGATCTTCTTTTCGTTCATTGCCTTTCGGCAGAATCGGATGATAAGTAATCTGCGAAGGGTGAAAAAAAATGAAAGGCGATATAAGAGACCGTCAAGTTTATATAAGAGCCAATTCGAAATTTTGCCGGGCAGGAAAGTTAGAATTTCTATATCACTTCCTGCATTCTGTTCAACCAATGCCTTATCGATCTGATCGCCTAAGTAGGTAAACAGATAAACGGTATGTCCTCGTTCTTTGTAATACCTGGCCATACGAAGGGCAAACGTTTCGGCACCGCCAGTTTTAAAAGTATCGCACGCAACAATAATGTTCTTGCTTCTCATTCGTATTTTGCTGCTCCGTGAGTTGATCTGCCGAGGCTGCGCCATAGCCAATAGCCAGCACTTCTCACGTAATACATATTAAGATTTAATCGATACGTAGCTGTCAAAAGTAAAGGGAGCGCACTGAAAGTCTTTCCATTCCTGATTAGTCGACAACTATAAAGGCCGAGCTCATGGGCAGCCGCAACCTTGCTTTTTTTTGCCAGTCGATGTCTATCTGTAAGCTCGGACGCGAGCAAGATGCGTTCAACCGCTTTACGAAACCTTCTTTGCTCATCGAGATAGAAATCACGGTCGAATGACGCTGCCCGGGCTGTATTCCTGTGCCAGCGATGATAATTCCTTGTCTGTTTTGAATAGCTGATCTTTGTCAGCAAACTCACGCTTATCCAGACCAACCAATCACCAAGCAACCGAAACGTTCGCAGCTGGGGGCCAACTTCCTTCAATGCGATTCTTAAGACATCAGTCTTTACAACAACAGCGCTTGCATTTGGAATTGCATTGGACTGGAGCAGGTAGGTATCGAGAAAGCTTTCTCCATCATACACGCCCTCCTTGACAATATCGTACTGAAACTCGCGAATGACCGACTCGTTTTCATCAACTGGAATCGAGCTGCAATAATGCAATGCACAAACATCGAGACGTGGGCCCTCCAACAATTTGGCAAGAAAGTCATTATCGCAGTAATCGTCACTCTCGGCAATCCAGATCCAATCACCAGTCGCGTGGGTTAAGCCCAGACTCCATTGCTTAAATGCTGAACCGCTGTTTTGATCGTTGAAGATCACGTGCTTCACTTTGGGATCAGATCGATATTCTTCGATTACGGTTCTGCTCTCATCCGAGGAACGATCATCTAAAATTATAACCTCAAAGTTTTGGTAAGTTTGATGTAACACACTTTCAATTCTCCGCTTTAAATAAGGGCCATGATTGTAATTTGGAATGATGACGGAGACTAGCAATTTTCTTTATTTAGTTCTTGACGCCCACAATAATTTGATAACCGTACGCCACATTACCTGCATCAAACTGTTGCTTGAAAAGTACCGGCACTGTATTGAGTTGTTTTGGCGGCTGCGGTCCTCGAAACTCGTTCATCACTTTTTTTAGCACCCTGACAAACGCATTGCGCTTTACAACTTTCAGCTGAATACTTTGAACAAAAGTCTCGCTGATCTGAAAGTATTTTCCAATAAGGTCCCTGAAGTCTGTAAAACTCCATTCGATCTTGTGGTACGGGTTGTCACATTCAGTTCGCGTTCGTGGCACAATGGGCGTAGAAATAATGAACACTCCGCCCGGCTTCAATGCCGTATACACATTTTTAAGAAACGCGTGGTGATCGTCCAGATGCTCGATGGTTTCAAAGGATACGATCACGTCAAAGGTCGGAGGCAATGTAAACTGTTGAACATCTTGTATCTGCCGTTTTACATGTTGATGCGGATAACGAACATCCCCATACCGAACAGAATCTTTGTCCAGGTCAAAGCCCAAGACGTGCTCAGCTCCAGCCTGATCGGCCAACAGATAAGAGCCATATCCGCTCCCGCATGCCAGATCCAGGACTTTTTTTCCCCCCACATATTTGCATGCCAGGTGGTAGCGCGACCGATGTTCTTCGTCTATTCCTTTCCACATAAAACCCGGCACCCAACGCTCCGCCTTGCCGAAGATTGAAAGTTCGGCAAGCGCGTTCAATTCAAATCTTAGCGCAAAGTTTTCGTCTTCTAGACTCATAAGTTAGAATATTCATCTTTTTAAGACCATTTCTGATCGACCACAACAGAACCTTGGGTCTTATCAGGTAAAAAATTGTAAGGAATCGACTCCGGAGAGGTGACCTCAAAAGAGAATCCTTTATCATAATAATCGTAGGTAGTTGTACCATCTCCGACATATACTTCTACCATATAGAGGTCTGGTTTCAATGGTAAAGAATCCACTGAAGCTTCAAAATAATTTTTACCGGGGCTGACCTTATATTTCCTGTCGCGGAATTTGCTATACAGCGTAAACAATCTACCACCGGAAACATCATTGATTCCAAAACCGATCAACACATTGTTATGAGTTACGGAAGAAGTCACTTCTACCTTGAACACTGTTGAAGACAATGTCAATGCTGTTCCTCCAACTGACTCAACACTGATATCCGAAATATACAGAGGCTTATGGCTCGCTACTTCAATGTTTTTGGATGCGGGTGAGATCTGCTGATAGTACAAGATAGCATCGGAGATCGATCCGTCTTTGACCACCGCACCTTTATCCAGGACAATGGCCCTGTTGCATAGGCTCTGAACAGCAGCCATGTTGTGACTGACAAACAATATCGTTCGCCCGCTTTTACTAACAGCTTCCATTTTCCCCAAACATTTCTTCTGAAATTCAGCATCGCCCACAGCCAGTACCTCATCGATCACCAGTATCTCAGGCTCGAGGAAGGCAGCTACTGCAAATGCAAGCCTCAATTGCATTCCGCTCGAATAATGTTTGAGAGGCGTATCTAGAAATTTTTCCGTTCCGCTGAAGTCGATGATCTCATCAAAGTTCTTTTCGATCTCCTTTTTTTTCATTCCCAGCAGTGAACCATTGAAGAAAATATTTTCGCGACCCGTAAGTTCAGGATGAAATCCGGTTCCAACTTCTAAAAGGCTTGCTATCCTTCCACGCTCGATAATTTTTCCCTTTGTTGGCGGTGTTATTTTTGAAAGGATCTTCAACAAGGTTGATTTTCCTGCGCCATTTTTTCCGATAATTCCTATGGATTCTCCTTCCCTCACGTTAAATGAAACATCTTTCAAGGCCCAAAACTCCTCGCGGGTACTGGCACTGCGGGTGAAAACGTTGGTGAGTCGTTCGCGAAAACTTAGATAACCTCCGGCCTGATGCGAAATCCGGTATTGCTTTGCGATTTCGTTTATCTCCAAAATGGGTTTCATGGTCTAAGCCAGGTCGGCAAAAAATTTTTCTGTTCTTCTAAAATAAACTGTCCCGATCACGAAGAAAAGGAAGCAGGAAATCAAACTGGTTGCCACCATACCGGGATCGGGGAGCGTACCCGTCAACGGATAGCGAAAGAATTCAATCGCGGAATAGATCGGATTCGCAACCAAAACGTATTTCAACACCGGGTGCTTGAGCATCGATACTGGATATATAACCGGAGTCAAGAAGAATAACACTTGCACCAGAAATGGAATCACATACCGAAAGTCGCGATACTTAATGTTCAGCCCAGCTAGCCATGTACCCGGACCGAGAGTTGCTACTGTCATAATAACAACAGAAAGAGGCCAGCACCAAAGTGCATGCAGGCTCACAGGTTGGTGATAGTACACGAGTATCGCCACGAAAATTGAGAAGGCCATCATTAAATCAAACAGCGAAACAAGAACCGCAGACACCGGAATTACCAGGCGTGGGAAGTAAATTTTTTTAATTATCAATGCGTTCGCCACCATGCTGTTTGACGCATTCGTTAGCCCGGATGAAAACATGTTCCAAATGAGCAACCCTGAAAAGACGAAGACCGGGTATGGGAGATCTTGAGATG
>CBHROW010000412.1:0-4388 GCA_966080355.1 uncultured Chryseosolibacter sp. | reverse complement strand
CCGTCAACGGAAGTCATCTTCACATCGCGTTAGCTAACGGATCAGGTCAAACCACTGGCGGCCATTTACTCGAAGGGAATATCATTTACACCACTGCGGAGGTTGCAATCCAGGAAGGGCACGACATGGAGTTTGTTCGAGCGATCGATGCTGCCACAGGTTTCGCTGAATTGGAAGTAAAAGAAGTGCGGCAATGATCGACCTCTATCCATACAAACAGCTTTGGATCAATGGCCGCTTGGTACAGCTTGATTCCATCATCGCTGCGGAAGAAACTCCAAGAACCGAATTCGAAGGCACCACATTCCGGTTCATCCAGCAATGGTTTTCACCGCAGCACGAGTTTCCGATCACAACAAGCGGTTCGACAGGAACACCAAAACAAATAACGATCACCAGAGAGCAAATGATCGCGAGCTGTATGCAAACTGCCGAGGCGCTGCACTTGAGAAAATATATGACGTGTCTCGTTTGCATCGACACAAAATACATCGGTGGGCTAATGATGCTGGTGCGAGCGTTTACATTGGGGATGAAAATTTTCGCAGTCGATCCTTGCGCTAATCCACTTCAAAAAATTCCGATCGATCAATGTGTAAATTTCACCGCATTTGTTCCTCTTCAAATTGAAAAGATCCTTGGGTCAAAACATCCACATTTACTCGAGTCTATTGAAACGGCAATTATCGGAGGAGCTCCGCTTCATCCTGACACGGTACACGAACTTGACAAATACACCTGCAGGTTCTACCTTACCTATGGCATGACGGAGACCATCTCGCACATTGCACTACAAAGATTGAACGGTCCTACGAGGGAAACTTCGTTTTGTGCATTGCCTGGCGTTAACATCGCCCGGGATGAGCGTGAGTGTCTTGTTATCAACGCACCATATCTCCCACAACCTATTTACACCAATGATGTTGTTGAGCTCATCACAAATGATAGATTCAGGTGGCTCGGCCGATGGGATAACATCATCAACACAGGCGGTGTGAAAGTCAATCCCGAAAAAATTGAAGCTGCCGTTGCGGACGCCTTCGCTCAAACGGGCGGCAGAAGAATCCCATTTTTCGTGCATGGAATCAATGACAAAATACTTGGCTCCAAGATAACATTGTTCGTTGAAGGAAAAGATGAAGAAGAAACTGCTGCTCGCGCTGCATTGGAATACGTACGCGACCGGCTGGCTCCATTCGAGATACCCAAACAGATCAGTGTGATTTCAAAATTCATCTTCACAGAGAATGGGAAGATCAATCGCTTGCAAACCATTCGCAATGCCGGAGTTATTCCGGGCTCTTCACTTTAGGATTCTCTTACCTTTCTTATAAATGTAATTGTGCAGCCGATTCACGAGCGGTTGGCATCACAATTTATAGCTGTCACGTGTGTAGTTGGAATTAATAGTGTTGAAAAAAATGAAGAAGGTACTGGTCATTGAAGATGACGCGCCATTGTGCTGGCTGCTGGAAAGAATTTTGAGAGGTAAGTATGAAGTAATCGTCATGAACAACGGATTGGAAGCCTGGTCCTGGTTGTCGGACGGCAATAATTGCGACCTGATTATCTCAGATGTACAGATGCCTTCACTTGATGGCATCGAGCTGCTGGAAAATCTAAGATCCAGCGGATTGTTCAAAAGCATTCCTGTTATCATGCTTTCGGGATTTGAAGATTCGAGAAAAGAATGTCTTGAGCTTGGAGCGTTTGCTTACCTGGTTAAACCGTTCGAGCCTCGGAAGTTCATGAGTGAAGTCGATCGTGCACTCGCCCTGCAGGTTGAAAATGTTCTTGTATCACATTAATCTCTTTCTCTGTTATGGAATTGGTATTACAAGCCCCCGGTATAAGTTTAGAACAACCGAAACGCAAAGTGGCAGTTACACACGGCCGCCACATTGTTCGAATCGAAAACGTCTTTCGGAAGATCCACAACGAAAACGAGAACGTTAGCATCACAAGCGCAACCCTGAAGGAAGCAATCGCCATGCTCCAGCGAGGCGAAACCATTGATGCAATCCTGATAAGTCCGGATAGCATCACAGGCGACATGCTTGCATTAAAAGAAGCTACCAAGGTCAACGCAGTTCCCGTGATCCTACATACATCTGCGTACGAGCCTTCTGCAAAAAATATCGCGTTCAGCATTTTCGCAGACGATTATCACTTCGGTGGGATCAATGCAACGCTGTTGAAACGCCTCGACTTTATCAAGAAAGTAAAATCATACAAGAATCTCCGCGGCAACAGACCCTACGTGGCCGTCACGCTGGATCAGGTTCCACAAATCAAATTATGGTCGCTGAAACGCGCCTTCGACATCCTGGTGTCGGCAACGGCATTGCTGGTCGCACTTCCAGTTTGCGTTATCATAGCCTTGATCATCAAGCTGGAATCGAGAGGCCCGATCTTTTATGTGTCGAAACGCGCTGGAACCGGATATCGCATTTTCAATTTCTACAAATTTCGTTCGATGCGCACCGGGTCGGATGCCGAACTCCAAAAGCTTTCGCATATGAATCAATACGGGCAAGGCAATGGTGAAAGCGTGTTCTTCAAGATCAAGGACGACCCGCGTATCACCCGCTTTGGTCAATTCATTCGCAACACCAGTCTCGATGAAATTCCCCAATTGATCAACGTACTTCTCGGTGATATGTCGCTGGTTGGAAATCGTCCGCTGCCCTTGTACGAAGCGGAAAAATTGACGAAGGACCAGATCGCCTGGAGGTTTCTCGCCCCTGCGGGAATCACGGGATTGTGGCAGATCACCAAACGCGGAAAAGATAATATGTCGGAAGATGAGCGGATTGCGCTCGACATGGAATATGCCATGAAAAACTCGTTCTGGCTCGATATGAAGATCCTGTTCTCAACGATCCCAGCGCTGCTTCAAAAAGAAAAAGTATAACAGGCAACAAACAACCAGGGTCACCAAACCACTCTGGTTTTCAATACAAATCACCATGTTTCTTTTAGAATTTTTACTGCTTGTTTATTTCACGTATATCTCCTTGTACTCATTCATTTTGAGTATTGGAGGACTGCTCTACCGCGCACATGTTCCACCGATGGCCCGCGTTACACGCAAGATGGCTGTGCTGATCCCGGCCTATAAAGAAGACGGTGTGATCCTCGGTGTCGCCATGAATGCGCTTCGTCAAAATTATCCGGCTGATAAATTTGATGTCGTGGTCATTGCCGACTCACTTCGGCCAAAAACCCTGGAACAACTCCACAGTTTGCCGATCAAAACGATCGAAGTATCGTTCGAAAAGAGCACCAAAGTAAAGGCGCTTAACCGTGCTATGGAAGTGATCGGTGATAACTACGATTGCGCTGTAGTACTGGATGCGGATAACCTGATGGAACGAAATTTCCTCCGCAAGATGAATGATCTTTTCGATACCGGACACCGGGCGATCCAGGGAAAACGCGAACCAAAAAATGACAATAATTCGATGGCATTGCTCGATGGTCTGAGTGAAACGATCAATAATTTTATTTACCGGCAGGGGACAGTTGCGCTCGGAGGTTCCGCATCGTTGAACGGCTCGGGGATGGCTTTCGAGTACGGGATTTACAAGAAGACCCTGGCGGGCATGGATTCGATCGGTGGATTCGACCGGGAGCTGGAACTTAAACTCATGGAGCGCGGGGTTGACGTTTACTTTGCAAAAGATGTGGTTGTATTCGATGAAAAGGTTGCCAGCACCGAGGTATTTGAGCGTCAGCGCAGGCGATGGATCTCAAGTCAGTTTTTTTACCTGAAAAAATACTTTAAGCCGGGATTTGAACGTGCATTGAAAGGCGACTTCGGCTTTTTCAACAGCGCAGTACTGAGAAACATACAACTCCCGCGTTTGTTGAATCTTGGCTTGCTGACATTGTTTACACTTGCTGCCCTGGCTTTACATACTTACCTTGTGTTCAATCCGATCCTTTGGCTTGCACTGTGGACAGTGAACGCACTATCTATTTTGTTCGCTATTCCCAGAAGGTTCTATTCTATGAAGTTGGTGCGATCGATAATACTCATACCAACAATATTTGCAAAGATGTTCATGCTCATGTTCAAGCTGAAAGGTGCGAACAAGACTTTCATCCACACCCCGCATGGTCACTTGGAGACACAACCCACCAACGTTGAAAAAGCCTGAAGCGAATGAAACGTGTTTCTATCATTACCATCAATTACAACCAGGCTCCGGTAACGTGTGCGCTACTGCAATCGCTTCGCCAATTGACCTATCCCGATATTGAAGTTATCGTGGTAGATAACGGTTCGCCACAAGATCCGACTCAACTGATCACGTCCCAATTTCCCGAAGTCAAATTCATTCGAAGTAAAAACAACCTTGGGTTTGCCGGAGGGAACAATCTTG
>CBHROW010000411.1:0-4424 GCA_966080355.1 uncultured Chryseosolibacter sp. | reverse complement strand
TGTGTTCCATATCTTCATGTAGATTAGCTCGTCACCGAGCTGGTAGCCAGCTCGGTGTGCAAAGTAGATCGTGTCTGCGCTATTTCTCGCCTTCTTATTCTTGTCTTGAAGTATTTTAAAGGGTGTTCCTGTAGAACCGCTAGTGATCATCGGAATTAAGTCGTGATCCGAATATCGGGACGATCTAAACCGATCAAAATTTTCGCGCACAATGTTCTTGCTGACCACTGGAAAGTCGTGCAAAGGACGGTTTAAATATGGCTTATAAAATTCTGTGGACTCTGCAGCATGTCGCAGCAGGTTTTGGAGATATGTTTTTCTCAATGCAAGTGTAGACTCCGAACGCGGCCTGGCGAGCAACGACTGGACATCACGAAAATGATTTGTAATCTTTCCGCCCCTCAATCGATCAAGTATCCAAAATGCAGTATTTCTCATGTATCTTAATGCTCAGTTAGACCCGTTAAACGGAAGCATAGGTCGGTCACTCGACTGGTTAACACCTTCCCTAATTAGCACCTTTTTAATCGTCTGGAAAATGATTTTAATGTCGTTGAAAAATGAAATGCTCTGTACATATGCCACATCGAACGCAAACTTTTCTTTCCATGAAATGCTATTGCGTCCACTCACCTGTGCCAGACCCGTGATTCCCGGAAGTACCGTGTGACGAAGGCGTTGTTCTTCATTGTACAAAGGAAGGTATTTTGGTGGCAGGGGTCTTGGGCCAATAAGGCTCATATCGCCCTTAAGGATGTTTATAAGCTGCGGTAGTTCATCTAACGAGCTTGATCGGACAAATCTTCCGAGAGGCGTGATACGCTGATTATCCGGCAGTAGTTTTCCGGTTCCGTCTTTAGCATCACTCATCGACTTGAGTTTGATTACGTCAAACACCTTTTCCCCAAGGCCAACTCGTTGCTGGAAAAAGAAAGGTGTGCCACGATTTACCACCGCGAGCGCCACAACCAACGGTAACATCAACGGAAGAAGGACGACAACGGCAATCGCTGATACAAAGACATCGATCAGCCGTTTGAAAAAAAAACGATACATGAACTAACTTTCCTTCAAAATTAAATCACCTAATTCATTTGTAGTCAGGAATTCAACCGCAGGCCATCTCTTGACTATTTTTCTTAAAAGCTGATCCAAATCTTGTAACCCTCGCGCCCGATGCGCTGGGTCGATATGTCCTGCAAAGTTTACGCGATGCGTGGATATGATTGCTGGCTTATTCCAAAAAAAAGCGATTGCAATTTGCTGAAGGCAATAGCTAATCCAATCGATATTATCACCTGGGCTTGGTTCATAAACGCAGTTGCGAACAAAATAGATTTGATTTAGAGCATTGACGCTTCCTGTAAAATGAATTGACCGCTTATACCTTCCTTGTCCCTGATGTTCATTGGTAAGCAGGTCGGTATCGATGTACTCAACTCCCCCCTCCTTCAATCCTTTGGCAAGCGTCTGATGTTCACGTGCACCCGGTGCAGCAAAATGTTGCGCGCGAAATCCAAATACGTTTTCAAAACAGTTCAGGCCATCCCTTATAATTTCCTTAAGTGTTTCATTCTCGGAGAAGTCTGTGAACTGAAAAGCGGCAACGTAATCGATAGTCGGGAATGGCCTTGAAGTAATCCCACAATATGACGACTCCGTCATTACAGCCATTGTCTCGGGGTCGGCCTGCGAAAGGTTTTGCATTAGTACTTTCACATTCAAGTGTTCGCGGCCGTGAAATTGAGGAAAAAGGAGTCTCTCTGAAATTCCTTGTTGCCACAAATCTTTCACTCCATCATACTCTGGCATTCGTTTCCAGATTTCTGTCACCAGCTCATACCGATACTCGTGATACCCAGTTCGTCTCATCCATTCAAAATCAGGATTTGCGGGTATTGCAAGTGCAGTTAAGACAGGGTGCTTGCCCTGCGAATCTTTGATGCCGGAAAGGGTGTCTAATAATTGCGTAAGATCATCCTTGTCCTCAAGAGCATCATAATAGTCGAATTTATTTTTATCTAGTTGAAGGCCTTTTGCGACCAATCTCTCGCGCGCCTGTTTTGACGCGACACGAACCGCGCCATAATCATCAACCTCAAAAACTATAATTTTTCGTTTGGTCGACCAGCCAAAAGCATTTTTAAAATTGCGGGCTAAAAAATTTTTGACGTTCATCATCGATCTGCGCCAGCATGTTTCACCACAGTTTCGTAAGCGATCTCGGGTGTAAGGAATTTTTCAAAATATGCCCGGGCACTCTCCCCCATCGCCCTCCGTTTTTCCGGATCGCTATAGAGGAGATCAAAATTGGCCTTGAAGGTGGTAATATCACCCGCCAATGACCAGAGCCCCGCTCCAGATTCATCAAGCATATTTCCGAAATCTGTGCAACGATCAATGGACGCGAGCACAGGAATACCAAGATTGTAGTAATCCAGAATTTTGCTGGGAATATTGGGAATAGTAAAATTTTCATGGAGGCTTATGAGTCCGATATCACAAGCAGAAATCAGTTTCTGGTAATCAGCCTTCGGTATTGTGCTTTGTAAAACTATATTAGTTACAGCATTTTGTGATATGAGTTGTTCAATTCGTTTTTTCTGGACGCCTTCACCCAAGAGGAGAAAGACTACGTCACGGTATTCCAGGCATTTCTTCGCAAGTTCAATTACGTTCTCAAGCCTTTGAGGTTTGCCCATGTTTCCTCCGAACACGACAACGAATTTGTCTTTAAGGCCGTAGGTTTCCTTGATGCTGCAGTCCTTTTCCGGGTATTGATTATTCAGTATCTGATAGTTTTGTAATATGTGCAATTTATGTCGGGCCACTTGGGAATTGTGCTTAAGCACATACTCGATGTTTCCTTGAGACATACAACCGATCGCATCGGCTACCTTGTATAACTTGCGTTCTTTCGCTCTGAAATAGCGATGCATGATTCCTGACTCCCTCATGAACCCGAGGTCAACTGCGTTCTGCGGAAAAATATCGCGCAAGACTAGATAGACTTTGGCAGTACATTGTCTTTTAAGCCGAGCGGCTAGATCTACCAGAGTTATTGGCGGGGTGGGGATAATAATGAGGTCATAGGTTTCGTTTTTTGCAAATTTCTGTAGCGCACGAGAAAACTGATACGGTAGCAAAATGCTCGAGACTCCTCTTAAGTAATTGTGAACGTAACGCAGCGGCAATGTTCGAACCCGAATTACAGATATTCCTTTCTCTTCCCTTTGGCAAGTTGGTTGGTCATTTACAGTAGGTGCGACTACTTGAACATCGTGCCCATGACGATGAAACTCTTGTACGAGCGTAGTGTACATATTGAATGACTTCTCCATGTCTGGAAAAGTGAACATTAAAAAAAGGACTTTCATTTTATCGTTCTGCAATCACTCCTCCCAAACCGTTCTTTTTATGTAGTCAGTATACGACAAGATGATGCGCACAACTTTTTCGGCTACATTCGGCATAGAATAGTCGTTGACAGTTCGGGTTACGCGAATGTCTGCACGTTCACTCTTTAAATGCAACAATGCTTGCTTTATTCTTTGTGGATTGAGTCCCACCATCATCACAGAAGCTTCCTCCATTGCCTCCGGCCTTTCATGCGCTTCTCGGATATTCAAGGCGGGAAAATTGAGGATAGAAGATTCCTCTGAGATAGTTCCGCTATCAGAAAGCACGGCAAACGAATTTATTTGTAGGGCATTGTAGTCATTGAAGCCCAATGGCTTAAGAAACTGAACGAGCGGGTTAACCATAATATTAACGCTGTCGATTTTCTTTCGCGTTCGCGGATGCGTGCTCATGATGATCGGAAGCTTATACTCATCTGCCAGGTCATTCAACGTTTGAATTAAATAATTGAAGTTTTTTGCCGAGTTGATGTTTTCTTCGCGGTGTGCCGATACGACAAAATATTTCGCTGCATCAAGACTCAATTGTCCCAATACTTGAGACCGATCAATTGACTTGCGATAATGCTGTAAGACTTCCAACATTGGCGAGCCCGTTTTAATGATCCTGTCTGCAGGCAATCCTTCGCGCAACAAATATTCGCGCGCGATATCACTGTAGGTCAAATTTATGTCGGCAATATGATCGACAATTTTTCGGTTTGTTTCTTCCGGCACACGCTGGTCAAAGCAGCGGTTGCCTGCCTCCATATGGAATATTGGAATATGACGTTTTTTTGCTGGAATTGCGCAAAGACAGCTGTTCGTATCGCCTAGGACCAAAAATGCATCAGGCTGTTCTTTCTCGAGGAGTGGATCGATTTTGATTAAAATTTGACCAACTGTTTCCGTTGCTGTCGCGCCAGCCGCATTCAAAAAATGGTCTGGCTTCCGGATTCCGAGATCATCGAAAAAAATCTGGTTGAGTTCATAGTCGTAGTTTTGTCCTGTATGAACAAGCTTATG
>CBHROW010000410.1:0-4450 GCA_966080355.1 uncultured Chryseosolibacter sp. | reverse complement strand
AGCCGGCTATCTGCCCAATGGACATGGGTGAGGTCCACGAGTATGAATATCGGTCCACGTTCAAAATAATATTGCATTGATTTAAGATAGTCTTCCAGCAATTCGGGAGTAGGATCGATATCGGTGATCGTGATAACAACCAGTGGATATTCTCGGTCATCGAACTTGCCGAATGGCGGCTCGTGAAAAACGGTGTCATCGGCTAACCAGTCGGCCATCATATTCCAGATGATGTTTTCTTTTTGATGAGTGAATGATCCGAAAAAACCCACGTAGGGATCATCAAGATCTTCCGTATAAAGATGTCGGACACGCTTCACGCTATTGATGAAAAGTGAACCAGGTAATTGCGTATTCTCGTCAAAAGGAATCAGGTCATCGTGAATTGCCAGTGTGAGCAACCTTCCTTTGAAGCGCGGAAAGTATGGGCCTTTACGGATTATGGTTGAAGGCATTTCAAAAGCAGATGTCCGGAGAAGACGTTTGTTTTTTGCGATCGCATAACTGCTCGAGAGGTTGCGCAGGTCCATCATATGAAATTTTTTGGTGAACCTGAACCTGGCCGATCTCAGCATCGAGTTCCATAGTAAATAATGAATGAGATTGTTTCGTAGCCACGTGCCGGATGACGTTATCCCGGCACCGATGGAAATGACAGATGCGATTCGATCGCATGACGAGGCAAAACCGATGATGCTCAGCCCGATTCCATGCGCAATGACGTGAAGCGTATGTTTTAGATATGTGCGCCCCGCCCATTTCAGTACGCCTTCAAACTGCACGCTTCCCATTTCTATAAGTGCATCGCCCCACGTACCGAGGCCGGGATTCTTTGCAAGATCGTAGTCATAACAAAGTACGGTGAAGCCACGCTCACTCAAGTGTTTCGCAAATCCGAAATAGAATTCTTTCGGAACGCCACCCGCGCTATTTACGATTATCAACGACTTTTTATTGATGGGTGAATGAGCAGGGAAGATCTCGCAATGCAGGTTGATCTGGCGATCGCATGGAATCAGTATTTTCAAAATGCTTGATTTTTCGATCGAAGGTCAATACATGCGCTGCTAGAATCTATCTCGTGGAGTTCAAACGATGTGGTAGTGCTGATGTTTTCGCCAATGGCGTAAATGATTATGTTTTTTGGAATGAACTAGCGCTTCTTTTCTCCGTACTTTATAAATGCACTGTTCGATTTCAAATTTGAGTTAATTGTCTTCCGATAACGTGTCGAACGGTGAATAGAGGAAATAAAAAAGCCGTGAATCACTCCACGGCTTTTTATTTCTAAACAGCCAGATCAATCAATCGCGATACATCACTGCCTTCACCGCTTTCACTGTTCGTGCTACGTTCGGAAGGATAGCATCGATCAATGTTGGCGCGTAGGGCAGAGGCGCATCAAGGCTGTTGATTCGATGGATCGGTGCATCGAGATAATCGAATGCGTGTTTTTGAATATGATAAGTGATTTCGGAAGAGATTGCAGCCAGCGGCCACGCTTCTTCAACGATCACCAGTCTGTTTGTCTTTTTTACCGACTCAACTACCGTTGCATAATCGATCGGGCGAACTGTACGCAGATCAATAACCTCAGCAGAAATACCTTCTTTCTCAAGTTCATTTGCTGCTGCGAGAGCCACTTTCAAGATCTTCCCGAACGTCACGATGGTTACGTCAGTGCCCTCGCGTTTTACATCGGCAACACCTATCGGCAAGAGGTACTCTTCTTGCGGCACTTGACCTTTGTCTCCATACATCAATTCAGACTCCATGAAAATCACAGGATCATCATCGCGGATAGCAGACTTCAAAAGCCCCTTGGCATCATATGGATTTGCAGGAACTACAACTTTTAATCCGGGCGTATTGGCAAACCAGTTCTCGAAATTTTGAGAGTGTTGCGAGCTTAACATTCCGGCATTCCCGGTCGGTCCGCGAAATACGATCGGTACATTGAACTGCCCACCTGACATCGACATCATCTTCGCTGCCGAGTTGATCACCTGGTCTATCGCAACCAGTGAAAAATTGAAGGTCATGAACTCAACGATCGGGCGAATGCCATTCATCGCTGCACCTACGCCAATACCGGCAAATCCAAGCTCTGCGATGGGTGTATCCAACACGCGGTCTGGGCCGAATTCATCCAGCATTCCCTGGCTAACCTTGTAAGCTCCATTATACTCAGCTACTTCCTCGCCCATCAGGAAAACACGTGGATCGCGTCTCATTTCCTCGCTCATGGCTTCACGGAGGGCTTCACGGAATTGAATTTCTCTCATAGTTGTGATTAAAGTCCTTCCTAAATTCGGTGGACAGGTCGTAAAAATAGTACGTTGGGGGTGATTGGCAAAACTGGGGGCAATAAAAAACCCCGTTCCAGGTCCTGGAACGGGGTCCTTTAAAAATCCAATGAATTCGATTATTTCAATGCGTTTCTGAAAGCTTCAGTGGCTGACCATTTTGCGAATTCGAGGTCAGACAAAGCAGCTTCTTTCAGGTTTGGATCAGCTTTTACAGCGTTGGTCAGGTTGCTCACTACCTGGTCAGCATTTCCCTGACGGGCAGCAGCTACGGCAGCGCCATAATATGCAACAGCGAGATTGCTGTTCTTACGGATCGCTTCGTTGAACGAAGTAGCAGCGTTCTGGTAGTCTTTGTTCAATACCTGAGCAAGACCTTTGTTGAAGAGGTTGTCAGCATTGTCGGCAGCGGCAGACTCGGAGCGAACTGCGTCAGCGTATTTCGCCATCTTGATCTCAGCAGCACCTTTTACACCATTCACGCCTGAAGCGTTGTCGCCCTGGAGGCCGGCACGAAGCGCCTTGCTTGCGTTGTTATAAGCAGCGTAGTGATTGCCTTTCATCAGTTGAACGGATGCGAGGTTCGCGTTTACCTCAGGAGCATCCTGGATACGTGATGCAAGTTCGAGCTGAGCCTGAGCCTTGTCAGCATTTGCAGCCAACATTGAATTATTTTCGATAGCCTGAGCGATATACACCGCGCCAAGGTTGTTGTGTGCTTGCCAGTGCTGACCTTTCTTGGTGGCAGCTTCGTAGATCTTCGCTTTTTCTTCGAGTGAAGGGGTAAGGGTTGCACCGTACATCAGTTCTTCGTAAGACAATGAGTCGGCATTTACTTGTCCTTGCGTGATCTGTTTAGCAAGTACGGAGATCTCTGCATCAGTCTTCTTGTCTTTGATCTTGAGGATCTCGGTCTTAGCCGTTCTCAAAGTAGGATATACATCTTTGAACACTTTCTTGTAAGTGCCGAGTTTTTTCATGGCTGTTTCCTGAGATTCGAATGTTCCGCCACCGTTAATGATGTTGAGATATTCGGTTTTTTGCTCAGATGTAATTCCATCATAGCTCGCCAATGCGTTTTTGAATTCAGTCCAGTCGCGAACTACAGGCTTGAGCACGAACTTCACAGAGTCAGCCATTCCTTTGTAGTCGTATTTCTTCATCTCCTGGCGATAGAATTTTTCGATCGCAGCAGCACGGTCCGGAGAAAGTTTGCTGTTGATACGCTCAGCACCTTCAGGGGAGTGGGTACCGGTAACTGTTACGGTGCGGGTTGCATTCTTTGAAGCAATGAATGCATCGAGTTGCTTTCCTTTTGCACTCTTGATCTCGGAAGTTCTCAGTACTGATCTTCCTTGTTCGAAAATGAAGTCAGGGATTACCACGGCCTCGATCTCTTCCTGGTTGTTGTACCCGTGCTCAGCGAATGCAGCATAATAGACAGGCTTCACAAGCTTGGATGTGGTGATGATACCTGTGGCAACCTGCATGCGCGGAGTTGCTTTGGATTTCGATCCTTTTGAAGCAACACCCTCAACTTCCAAAACACCTTGCTTCATAGCAGGCGCGTAAGGGAACGAGAAGCTCTTCGTTACTTTAGGTTGTTCCGTTCCCGCATTCGGATAATCTTCAGCTTTGAACGGGATAGGATCCAGGGCCTGTTCTTTGTCTCCGTACTTATAAAAAGTATTGAGGGTGTAAACAGTACCTTTCTTCAGCATTTTGACTGGAAGATTGGCAGCCATGTCAAAGGCAACAGTGTCCTTGTGAACTTCTAGCGGGTTTGGAGTAACAGTCAACTGTTGATCTTTCGACATCTTCACCATCTTGGGAAGTGTACAGCTTCCCAGGCTAAATGCTCCGACAACCAAAAATGAGTAAACGATTTTTCTCATTGGATTTTGAGTTATGTTGTTTATTATCAGGGTTTAAAACTAAACTTACATGTATTTTTTTGCAATAATACTCAAAAAAATAAGAATCCAGCGATTACGGGTGAGCGGGTATGGCCTTATATTTGTAAGCCGGATTTTTGGTCGATGAATCAACTTTTTCAAGAGTTGAATGTTAAAAAATGGCAGGTTTATGAGCGGATTAATGCATCAAATACAGCATTTCTTTGAGCATTACGCATTTGGATTATG
>CBHROW010000409.1:0-4463 GCA_966080355.1 uncultured Chryseosolibacter sp. | reverse complement strand
TGTTGTAGCTCAGGTTGAAACCCTTTCGCTGCACCTGGTGCGTAAATTTTTCAGATGTGCAGAATTCAATCTCTGCATTGGGCACCATGTAGTTCAATCCGCCAACCTTGATGATCATTACATCCATAATAGACAATGCCAAAGGAAGGCGAATCGCGAATGAAGTTCCAAGGTCCTTTTCGGTCGTCACTTCTATACTTCCCCGTAGGTCAGCGATGTTCTGCCTGACCACATCCATTCCTACCCCACGTCCGCTGATCTCGGTGGTTTTTTCGGCAGTTGAAAAACCCGGCTGAAATATCATCGCAATAGCTTCCTGCTGTGTGAGCGCATCCGAAGATTTGAGCAATCCTTTTGCAATTGCCTTTGTCCTTACTTTGTCGATGTCGATACCTGCTCCGTCATCCTGGATATGAATGAACACGTTGGTGCCGGAATAAAAAGCGGAAAGTTTTAAAATACCTTCTTCACTTTTTCCTTTCGCGGTACGTTCACCCGGAAGTTCTAGTCCGTGGTCCATGGCATTACGAATGATGTGCATGAGCGGTGCCTCGATCTGGTTGATGATGGATTTGTCGATTTCCGTATCCATACCCTCCGTCATGAACCGCACTTTCTTGCCGAGCTTCTGGCTGAGTTCTTTTACGTAGCGCTGAAGTTTGACACTCAAAATTTGAATCGGAACAAGGCGCATGTTGAAAGCGTTGTCGCGAAAGTTGGTGCTCACTTTTTCCAATCGCTCGGCAATACCTTGTAATCCATCGTTGCCGAGGAGAGATGCATAATATTTCACCTCACCCGTGAGCGTTACAAATTCGCTGACCAGGTTCATCATTTTGTCAAGCTTGTCGAGCGATACGTTGATGTAATTCAGCTTAGAAACCTCAGCTTGTTTTTCGTTGCCGCTCTCAGTGTCCTTTCTGACCAATTCAGTGCCACGTGTTCGACCAGGCGTTTGGTCAGCGGAACTTTGTTGATGCGATGACTGACAATGGTCGCTCACGAATGCCATGCGGAGCGACCGTTCATTTTCTGAAATAGATCTTTTCCGTGACTCTGTTAATCTTTCAAATGCAGCATTCAACTCGTTCAAAGAATTCACCGGCATGATACTGAACTCTGTCGATTTGAAAAACATGAACACATCCTCGACATCTGAAACGCCCTTGCCGGTTACAAGCCAGAAGTCGAAACAATTCGAAGTAAGTCTTTTTTGTTCGATCTGCTTTTCGAACGATGATGCGCCTTCATCCTCAAAACGATTCACCGTGCCCAGATCATTTAGTTCCTTCAGCATGGTCATCAGATTCACTCCACGTTCAAAAATGTCTTTTTCGGGCGTCAACACAACACAAAATGTAGATTGGGTATTTGCAATTTGCTCCGGAGATTGGATCTGGTAGGTATTGATACTTTGGAGGAGATCTTTCAATACCCGTTCGCTTTCCTTACGCTCGAGGGCTTGAAGACAAAAGTCGAGAGTCGATAATATAATTTGGGTCAGCGTTTCGCTGAAGGTCGTTTTCGTTCTACGATGCTCATCGAGAATGTTTTCGAGCTGATGGGTAACAGTTCCGATAGAATCGAATCCGAACATTTTGGATGTTCCCTTCAGCGTGTGTATGCCCCGGAACAACTCTTCGGCCATCTGCTCTTTCGAAGAACTTTCGTGATAAGACACGACTAATCCCTGCAGCGTTTCAATGATGGCACCTGATTCAGCTTTAAATTCTCCGATGAACTCTTCCATAAAAATTATTGGATTGCTTTTTGAACTACTTTGATGAACTTTTCGAGATCGAAAGGTTTCTGGATCCATGCGGTGATCTTCGCGTTTTCAGCTTTTGTCCTTTTGTCTTCTTTGATCTCTGTGGAAAGCACCAACGCGGGAATATATGCGTACTCTTCACGCTTTCGCATCGACATGATCAGATCAGCACCATCCATCTGCGGCATGTTGAAATCGGTAATGACCAGGTCCACAGGCCTGCCATCGAGCAATGAAAGGGCTTCAGCTCCATCTCCTGCTTCAAGCGTCTTATAGCCGAATTTTACCAGAGAATTGATGATCACCTTGCGGGTGGTTTGGAAGTCGTCAACGACAAGAATTGTTTTCATAATATCAAATTGTTGTTAGGGTGAGTTCAGGATTCAATTCATCGAGATTGTGTTTGAAGAAGTTGGCCGAATTGACTTTCATGATGAAGTCACCTTCAACCTGGAACATGCCATCAACGAGGCGTTCGTCAAATTCAAAACGTGATGTTGGAAGCGGACGCAGCTCGTGACTGACACATTCAATAACATCTTTTACTTCATCGACATGAAGTGCCAGCAATTGTACTTTGTTGTCTTTGTCCAATTCGAGTACCAGCATCGTAGGATTTTCGGGTTCTTTATAATTGCCCGTTTTCAATTTCAATGTGGCGTTCACAAGCGGGATAACATGACCATCGACATTGACAACGCCCATGATATAGTCTGGAGCCTGTGGAACCGGAAACACACGGGGAAGCTTTACGATGCTTTTGACGTTGACCACGGGTATGCAGAACGATTGATTGTTCACGGTGAAAATGATGTGGTGCGTGGAGTTATCAGCGTTATTTTTCATAGACAGAAATTTGTGTTTGAATGTATTTTACGATTTGATCGAGTGATAGCACTTCATTTGCTGCTCCGATCTCGATCGCCCTTCGCGGCATACCGAACACTACCGATGACGTTCGGTCCTGTGCGATGGTATGGCCACCGGTATTTTTGATCTCGAGCAGGCCAGCCGCACCGTCTTCTCCCATGCCTGTCAGCAGTATTCCTGACGCATTGCTTCCGGCCATTTGGGCTACGGATTTGAAGAGTACATCAACAGCGGGCCGGTGTCTGTTCACTTTGTCTGCGGTGTTCAGTTCAACAAAATATTTTCCGCCCCGTTTTATGATCGTCATGTGTTTGTTACCGGGTGCGATGAATGCACATCCGTCTTTAACTTCGTCACCATGCGCGGCCTCGCGAACTGTGATGCTAGAGATTGTGTCCAATCGTTCTGCAAAACTTCTGGTGAACATTTCGGGCATGTGCTGAACGATGACAATGCCGGGTGAAGACGCAGGCAGCTCACATAAGATATTTTTGATCGCCTCGGTTCCCCCTGTAGAAGCTCCGATGGCTATGATTTTTGAGCTTGCGCTGGTGAACGCATTTTTAATCAGTGGCAACTCAGAAGGCATCGCGTAAGTGCGGATGCTGCTTGTTTTTTTTACGCGCGCTTGAAATGCAGCTTTGATCGCTTCGTGAATATTTTGGGCTACAGCCGCGAGCTTTTCCGGGCTACTGATATCGGGCTTGGTGATCACGTCAACTGCTCCTGCTTCAAGCGCCTCGATAGCTTTGCGTGAGCCACGTTCACTCACACTGGAGATAACAACTACCGGAACCGGAGAAACGCGCATCAGCTCTTTGAGAAAGGTAATGCCGTCCATGCGTGGCAATTCAAGGTCGAGCGTGATCACATCGGGCTTGAGCTTTTCAATTTTACGGATCGCGATAAATGCATCGAGGGCGGTATCTACGACCTGGAGCTCCGGATCAGTCGAGATGATCTTGCTCAACACTTGTCGTGTGACTGCCGAATCGTCAATGATCAAAACGCTGATGTTACGCATAAGGCTTTTGATAAATGGTGGGACCAACCTGTTTTAAATTGAAATTCCTCCCAAGCAAAGTTTCTGAATGCCCGAGGAATATAATTCCACCCGGCACAAGTTTCCGTGTGAGGCTGTCAACCACTTTCAATTGTGTAGGCTGGTCAAAGTAGATGAGCACATTGCGGCAAAAGATATATTCAAAGGTTTTGGCTATGCGTGCGTAGCAACTGTCATCGATCAGGTTGAATTTTTCGAACACGACATTTTTTTTCAACAACTGCCCCGCACTGGCACCTTCTTGTACCTGGAGAAAATATTTTTTTTGTAGCGCTTTTGGAACGCAGGCAACCTTATCAGAGTGATAATCTCCCTTGATAGCTTTTTGCAAAATGGCAGAAGAAATATCCGTTGCAAGAATTGAATAGAGCCGATCGAAGCCATGCGTTCTCAGCTCTTCAAGTACCATGGAGATCGTATAGGGTTCTTCACCGCTGGAACATGCGGCACTCCAGATGTTGATTGGCCGGATCGACCCGGTTGTCAGGATGTGTTTTTCGAGGTATTTGAAATGATGATCCTCGCGAAAGAAATCGGTTTTGTTGGTGCAGATGACATCGATCAGTTCAACCTGCTCATGCCGACCCTCTGCGCTGAAAACATAATTCACATATTCCGCAAAGCTTTCAAGATTAAGTTTGATAACACGCTTGATGAGACGGCTTTCAACAAGGATAAGCTTTGAAAGTGGAAGCTTGATGCCAAAATTCCGCTGGATGTAAGTGCTGATCTTTCCGAAATCTTTTTCGGTGAGTTTGGGGC
>CBHROW010000408.1:0-4466 GCA_966080355.1 uncultured Chryseosolibacter sp. | reverse complement strand
ATTTTGCGCGGCCACTCGCGTAGCCCTTGACTTATTTGGAGCGGTGGCTACCTTTGCCTGTGAGGAAGGAATGCCAGCTCAACTGTCAGATCAAGTACCAGCTATTACACAGTATTTGTGATTTGCTCTTGAACGCCAACAACTCATTGACCTTTTCCCGGCCGAAAGTTTCATCGATATACATTACTAAAGATCCGGAGATGCCATAGCGCATTTTGCCTTTCCAAAAATCATCCAGCGCTTTCGGTTCCGATCCCGCAATAATGCTCGCTTTCACTTCTTTCACGCGCCATTTCGTGCACTGACCCGAGGCGTACGTGGCCAGCCCTTCGACAAACCAATCGGTCCCTTGTGTTTCTGAAAAATCGGGACTTGCGTTATGTTGTCCGTGAAATACGTGAACCATTTCGTGCGTAATGAGTTGTTGCGATAACTCGCGGTCATCAAAATTATGTTCGCATGCTTGCGCTTTCCATTCGAAGGGCGAAATGATATCGAGCACCAAGGCGGTTCCACTGGCCACCATCCAGCACTCCGATTTGAACAAGGGCATATTCCAGTCGAGTTGCCATTGTTTGTCGAGCGAGTTTCGATTTGGATGAACACGTATTTTGAATTCGTCTTTGAACGGATTCCCGAAGAATGCCGAGACCTCAGCGACACCTTTTTCAAAAATGGGAATGTATGTTTCGATTCTTTCCTTGTCAGCTGATGTGTACTCTAGTTTGAATTTGTTTTCAGCCGTGGTTAGCCATTCCGACTGACAAAAGGCCGAAGTGAATGCAGCCATCAGCCACGTAAATGCAATAAAAAACTTCATGTATGGTGTTCCTTGAGGCTCTTTAGACGTATGTTTTCCTTCCAGGTTACAGCGTTTGCCGGCTATAAAATGCCGTAAATTTGTATTCGATAATTCCACCTATGCCACTGAAGCTGCACTCCTGTGTGTTGATTGTGTGTGTCATTTGTTTGTCGTGTGATCCCCACGAGCACGAAGTTGCTCCTCATGGCCCGTTCAAGAATATCAGCTCCAATGGATTCGTTTCCTTCAAGTTCATTCAGGGTGTAGAGAATCATATTGTGTCCACATCAATGATGGATAACTCTTATAGTGTGTCGGGAGGAACGCTTTCGATTAATTCAGCAGGCGGTACAATGACCATCGCAGTACGGAACATCACCTCACTTTGGTGCAATGGTTGCAGCCTGGAGAGCACCGAACCTCTCGTGATGGATACCTTGAACGTGTACATGCACGCTGGCGGAATGGACATGACTGATCTTCGTATTAACAACCTGATTTATATTCATGCCGATAACACAGGCACGTATCGGCTGTCAGGTTCAGCTCCGTTCTTATATGTAGCCACCACGAATCTTGCTACCTATCGCGGGTTTAACTTTGTTACGGACAGCACATATGTGAACACCACAAGTGTTGGTGACGCACTGATAAATACAACTCAGGTGCTGAACGTCTTTATCAACTCGATCGGTGGCGTACAGTACAAAGGTGATCCGCCCATCGTCCGCGCTACGATCACGGGAATGGGCCAGCTTACGAAAGCCGATTGATCATCTGATCAGGATCACGGTCATTGTCTTTGCACCATGTGCGCCCAGCACAAGACTCTGCTCAATATCCGCGGTTTTCGATGGGCCGGCAATGAACGTTGCAAACTCATACGTGTCGCCATCAATGCGTTCATACGCGTCACGCATAGTGCCTACAATATTTCCTTTTTCTAAGATGACCATGAGATTTGCACAAATGAAAGGAAGTGAGCGATCACCCATTGACCTTTCGGTTATCCACACCGCGCCATTTTCAGCGACACCGAATTCACCACTCAAAATAGCCAGGTCTATATTCGCCAAAAGATGCGGGTCGCTGCCAAGATGCATCATATCTTCCGTGCGTGTACCCACCACGTTGGTGTAGCCGCTTGTTGAGATCAACCGATCGATCAAATCGGAAGCTTCATGTACGGAAGAGGCCTCCAAAACCGACCCACCGATGCTGACCAGAGCCTCTTTGAACTTTTCAATGCGATCGGGATCGAGTGGTGTTTCTGCCGTGACGCGTTGTGCATCGCGAGGCGCAGGACTGTTTTTTCTGATCGCGGATAATATTTTTTCCCGGGTTGTCATTTCTTTTTCGTTCTTAAATACCATTCGCGAAAAGATTCGGCAGGCGGTGTGGGCATTTCCCTTTGCTTATACCACGGATTGAGCCTATTCTGCATGAGCCAAGGCGCGACCCTCATTGCTGTTCGAAGGAATTTTCCTGCAAACCTGTAACGACCCGGATCTGATAACACCCATGAAAGAAACTTCATTCCAGATCTTTTTGAGCTAGACACATATCCGGTCTCAACGATCTTCTGCCGCCATTTAAAAAGCTGATCGTGGATGTCGATCTTTACCGGGCACACATTCGAGCATGAGCCGCAAAGCGTTGACGCGAAAGGAAGATCAGCGTTTGCTTTCATATCGAGCCCGGGTGCAAGAATGGAGCCGATCGGTCCGGCAATGGCAGTATGATAGCTATGACCTCCACTTCTTCTGTACACCGGGCAAGTATTGAAGCAAGCTCCGCACCGAATGCATTTTAACGCGTTCCGAAAGTCATCGCTGGCGAGGCGCTCGCTTCTTCCGTTGTCGAGCAATACGATATGAAATTCCTGACCTTGTCGCGGCTTTCGATAGTGTGAAGAATAGGTAGTAACTGGCTGACCCGTTGCGCTTCGTGCGAGCAACCTAAGAAAAACACCGAGGTCTTTGCGTTCGGGAATTATTTTTTCGATGCCCATGCACGCGATGTGCACGTCTGCAAGTTGTACACCGAGATCGGCATTGCCTTCGTTCGTGCAGACAACAACCTCACCGGTTTCTGCAACGGCAAAATTCACTCCTGTGATGGCGACTTTACTGGTCAGAAATTTTTCACGCAGATGTTCCCGCGCAGCGTTCGTAAGAAATACCGGGTCAACGTTGCCCTTGGGTGTTCCGAGATGTTGATGAAACAGTTCTCCGATTTCCTCTTTCTTCCAATGAATACACGGAAGTACAATATGGCTGGGAGGTTCACCGGCAAGCTGAACAATCCGCTCACCGAGATCTGTATCCACAACTTCGATACCGCGCAGGTCGAGAAATTCATTCAGGTGGCATTCTTCCGTCAACATGGATTTACTCTTCACAATCCTGGTGACGTTGTGTTTTTGAATGATTGACGCAACGATGCGATTATGCTCTTCCGCATCCTTTGCCCAATGGACAATAGCTCCGTTCCCGATCGCTTTCGATTCAAATTGTATCAGCAGATCGTGAAGATAGCTCAACACATGATCTTTAATGGAGGAGGCTTCATCGCGCAGGTTTTCCCAACCGGGGATCTGATGTGCGGCCCTGTCGCGCTTTTGCCGAACGAACCATAAAGTTTTATCGTGCCAGTCAACGCGAGCTTCATCGCGATTGAATGCATGGGCGCGAGTCGCATGATCGCCATGGTGTTTGTTCATCGGGACGCGTTTAATATTTCAGCGATATGGATCACCTTCGTGGCGCTGCGTTTTCGTTTCAAAATTCCCTCGAGATGCATCAGGCATGACATGTCGCTCGCGGTGATAAAGTCTGCGCCATGCACTTCGTGATCAGCCACGCGGTCTTTTCCCATTTTGACCGATACGGCTTCTTCAGCGATACAAAATGTTCCTCCGAATCCACAGCACTCATCCTGACGATCGAGTGAGATGAGTTGAAGCCCATCAACCATGTTCAACAGTTTCTCTGGCTTTGAAAACGGTGTGGCTACACGTTCGGACATCTGTGCCAACATGAGTCCGCGCTGTCCATGGCAGCTTTGGTGCAGTCCCACCTTGAAAGGAAATGCCGCATTGAGCTTTTCAATTTTTAAGACATCCGTTAAAAATTCAGTGAGTTCGAATACCTTCGAGCTCAATTGCTGGCGCAAGTGTGTTTTCACGTGAAGAACACAACTTCCCGATGGCGCCACGATCGCATCTGCGTCTGCAAAATTCTTTTCGAATAGTTGCGCGCATGAATGTTCGAGGGATGAAAAGCCTGAGTTTGCGAGGGGTTGACCACAACAAGTTTGTTCTGTCGGGTACGTCACATTTGCTCCAAGTTTCTCCAATAGCTCAACGCAGGCAATGGCTACCTGGGGATAAAACTGATCGATGTAACACGGCACGAATAGCGCAACATTCATAGAATCAAATCTACGCATTGCCGGCAGTTTTGCGAGCATCGACTCTCTGAAGCCCGATCAAATTGCCGGGAATTTTTTCGTTGTTCCATGTTTGATGTATGACCAGCGCGGCACCCAACGCTGATCCCTGCGACAGCTCCGCAGCAAATACTTCGCACTCCGGAAATGCACGGCCAAGTAATTGCATATAAGGAACGTTTCTTGAAAAGCCTCCATCGACAAAAATGGTTTT
>CBHROW010000407.1:0-4487 GCA_966080355.1 uncultured Chryseosolibacter sp. | reverse complement strand
CGGTGACAGGTGATCCCATCTTAATTGCGAGGAAATAGTCGCCTTGAAATTTGATCAGATCCGTTCGGTGGGAAGAAAATTGAATGATTTGCTCGATCATATTTTGGCGATAACCCTGTTCAAGCACACGCTGGCTTTCTGCCTTGATTTCGCTGACACTTACCGGGACCTTCGGCTTTCTTTGCTTATTCTATACAAATCTCGGATCAGCTTCCATTACCGTTCCGCATTTTTTGCATGTGCGCAATTCTTTCGATGCATAAAATTCGCGGAAGCGCGGTATGAAATCTTTCTCAATGTTTTCGAGGTGAAACCTGTATTCGTGCAGTTTGTTGTTACATTTTTCACAGAACCACATAAGTCCATCTTCTTCCGCTGTAGCGCGCTTGCATTCGATCACGAGGCCGATCGTATTAGCAGGGCGAATGGGCGAATGCGGTGTGTTTCCGGGCAACAGGAACATATCACCTTGCCTGATGGGAATATCTACAGCCTTACCATCTTCCTGGATCTTGACAGTGATGTCTCCTTCAAGTTGATAGTAGAGTTCTTCAGTTTCGTTATAGTGATAGTCTTTCCGGGCATTTGGTCCTGCCACGATCATTACGATATAATCACCCGCATCGGCATAAAGATTTTTGTTACCAACGGGTGGCTTCAGCTTGTCTCTGTTTTCCGCGATCCATTGATTAAGGTTGAACGGTCTGCGTATGGCCATAACGTGAAAAGTTTAAGCGTATCAAAAAGGGTTCAATTCAAAAATATGAGGGTTCTTCGTATCGCATTTCAGGGGTTAAATTAACAACTTTGAGGGTATATTTACAGTAATTGTTTGCACCATGAATCTGAATCTGCAGGGAAAAAAAGCGATAGTTTGCGGAAGTACTCAAGGCATCGGAAAGGCCAGTGCCATAGAGCTGGCGCTGCTTGGCGCTGATGTAACGCTGATCGCGCGCAATGAAGAAAAGCTGAAGCAGGTTTACAAGGAACTGCCTAGACCAAATGGCCAACATCACGATTACCTGGTTGTCGATTTTTCTGTTCCCGAACATCTTAAACATTCGATAGAGGTTTATGCCGATTCGAACGACATTCACATCCTGGTCAATAATACCGGTGGTCCTCCCGCAGGAAATGCGATGGATGCCAAGCTTGAAGATTTCACAACTGCGTTTTCACAGCATCTTATCTGCAACCAGATCTTAGTGAAGGCTTTAGTGCCGGCTATGAAACGGGCGGGCTATGGCAGGATCATCAACATCATCAGTACGTCAGTGAAAATTCCGATCAGAGGCCTGGGTGTTTCCAATACCGTTCGCGGTGCGGTCGCCAATTGGTCGAAAACTTTGTCTGTAGAGCTAGCACCGTTCGGCATTACCGTGAACAACGTGTTGCCGGGAGCGAGCCTCACTTCACGACTCGAGTCCATTATTAACAATCGCGCACAAAAAACCGGAAAGAGTTACGAACAGTTAAAAAAAGAAATGGAAGAAGAAATTCCTGCTGGCCGGATCTCGGAGCCCTCGGAGGTTGCGGCTGCCGTAGCGTTCCTGGCAACACCTGCAGCTGGCTACATCAATGGGATCAATGTTCCGGTGGACGGAGGACGGACTGGTAGCCTGTGAGTTGTATGAGGTTTACTGCTATTTTATTGTTCTCTCTTTTCCTCGCCAAAAGTTTTGCACAGCTTCCCGTGATCGTCAATGAAACATTTGACAACAATCGCTATGGATGGTATGAACAGGAAACGGCAGATCACAAGATCGAAGTTAAGAATGGCAAATATGTAATGGAGACTTCCGAGTCGGGATGGATCTCTTATGTCACGCCTTACATCGAACCCCGGAAGAATTTTTCGTTTGAGGCAACGTTCACACAGATACGGGGAAATGTCGATAATGGAATGGGCTTTGTATTTGGCCATGATGGTAAGGGCTCGACCAATAGCTTTACCGTTACAACCAATGGATTTTACAGGATAGAAAGTGCCGATCCCGTCAGTGGCGTGTCAGGCGAGTGGAAAGAAACTCCGCATGTGAAACGACTCGGGCAGGAGAACAGGTTGAAGGTCGAGCATAGAAATGGAAGCTTGAATTTCTATGTGAACGGGAAACTCTTGACAACAACGCGAAACTTCAAGTGGCCGGGTCGATATGTTGGATTTGTTACGTATACAAAAATGTTGCTGTACATCGATGATTTCATCCTTGCTCATGATATCAAGATCAACCTTCCGCCAACTCCGGAGTCGCCTGGTGTGAGAGAGAATCTCGGAGCAGCCGTGAATTCGAAGTTTGATGAGGTGAGCCCGAAAATTTCTTCAGATGGGATGTCGCTTTATTTTGGAAGAAAATTCAGTCCCGAAAATGTTGGTGGAATACAAGACAAGGAAGACATCTGGGAAAGTAAAAGCGCTGACGGGAAGATCTGGTCTCAGGCAGTCAATCTCGGCCCACCCGTCAATACTCCGAAGTCTAATAATTTGATCGCCATCAGCACAGATGGCAACACATTACTTTTCCATGTTCCTGAAGGTTTCGCATTCATGCACCGCACAGCAACAGGATGGTCACCGCTCGAAAACCTTGGGATCGAATTTGACAATGAATCGAATTTTTTGGAAGGATGCCTTTCCCCGGATGGTAAAGCGATCATCTTTGTGGCCAAGTTGAAAACGAATGCATTTTATCGTCCCAACGACCCTGAGCGCGATATTTATGTTTGTGTAAAAAATGTGAATGGAACCTGGGGACCACCGATCCATACTGGCCGCATCCTGAATTCTTCCGGTGACGAATTCTCTCCATTCATGTCGGCCGATGGTAAGACGCTTTACTTTGCTACCAATGGAAGGCCAGGTTATGGCGATGTTGATATTTTTATGTCGCGAAAGCTTGGTGATGATTGGACCTCGTGGTCACAGCCAGTCAATCTTGGTCTCGGTATCAACACGGTTGGGTTCGATGCATACTACACACTTCCTGCGTCAGGTGATTTCGGATACATGGTGAGCAACATCAAGACACTCGGCCTTACTGATATTATTCGATTTCAAATTCCTGAGTCAGTAAAGCCCGATCCTGTGGTTCTGATCCAAGGACGTGTGCTGAATTCGAAAACAAAAAAACCGTTGGCAGCGATGATCCGCTTTGATGATCTGACAACGGGAAAAGAAGTTGGTGAAGCACGCGTGAATCCAAAGACCGGGGAATATAAGATTGCATTGCCTGCCGGAAAAAACTATGGCTATCACGCTGCAGCGAGCGGTTATTTGTCGGTAAGTGAAAATCTTGAACTCAATGACCTCAAAGAATACAATGAGTTAGTAAAAGATCTTGTGTTGGTGCCTATCGAGATCGGTGAATCAATCGAATTGAAAAACGTATTCTTTGTTCAAAGCAAAGCTGAGCTGAGGCCGGAATCATATCCCGAGCTCGATCGATTGGTGAAGATCATGAAAGACAATCCTACGATCGAGATCGAACTGAGTGGGCACACTGACAATCGTGGGGCAGCTAATGCCAACCTGGAGCTGTCTGAAAAGCGCGTGGATGCCGTGAAAGATTACCTGATCAAAAAAGGAATTTCAATCAAGCGGATCACCGGAAGAGGATATGGGGGATCACGTCCGATTGCACCGAGCGACACTGAAGAGAACCGTCAGCGCAACAGGCGAGTGGAGTTCAAGATTGTCAAGAAGTAATCGAATTGTTTACCTTTGAGCCTGTGGCCACAAAGACACCAAGGCTCAAAGCTTTGTGAGTGATTGCGTGGCTATTTCTTTTGCCTGCAATAATAAAATGATTCAAATTTTCAACCTGATCAATGGCGATTTAGTCCCTCCGGCATCCGGAAATTTTCTCGACAACTATAGCCCGGCCGAAGGGAAAGTTTACAGTCTTATTCCGGACTCCGATGCAACTGATGTTCAACGAGCCGTTGATGCGGCACAAAAAGCTTTTCCTGCATGGTCAGCAATGCCGGTTGAAAAACGTTCAGAGATCTTATCGCGCATCGCCTTGTTGATCGATCGCGACCTTGATTCACTTGCACGCGCGGAAAGCATTGACAACGGGAAGCCTGTTAAAGTTGCGAGAACGTTGGATATACCCCGCGCATCAGCAAACATGAAATTTTTTGCGACAGCGGCCATTCATTTTGCCAGCGAAGCCCATATCACGGATCAGGATGCGATAAACTATACAACCAGAACGCCTGTCGGTGTTGCAGGTTGCATTTCACCGTGGAATCTTCCGCTCTACTTGTTTACCTGGAAGATCGCTCCTGCCCTGGCGGCTGGCTGTACGGTTGTAGCCAAGCCCTCTGAGCTCACACCCATGACAGCATTCCTGTTTTCAAAACTTTGCATTGAAGCGGGGTTGCCTAAAGGTGTGTTGAACATTCTGCACGGATTGGGAAATAAAGTAGGACAGGCAATTATTGAAAATCCAGATATTGCGGCAATTTCATTTACGGGTGGAACTGTA
>CBHROW010000406.1:0-4492 GCA_966080355.1 uncultured Chryseosolibacter sp. | reverse complement strand
TCATTAAAACTTTATTGCGGGGCAGAAACCTTTTGTGTGCGTTGGCTTTCACAATCGCGTTGCCGGGCTTTTCACAGCTCGCAGATTTTCCCCGTGCCAATTTCGATGCTGCCGACAGCGTTGCCGGATTGTATCCCCGCCATTCATTAAAGGATGCAAAATCGCTTACCGGAAAACTTACTGCACCATTTTCATCCAATGCCGAAAAATTTCGGGCGATTTTCAAATGGGTTACCAACAACATCGACTATGACGTTCAACTCTACCTTGAAGACAAAACGAAAAAGAAACAATATGCCCGCGATCGTGTCAAGCTGACAAGGTGGACCAAAACATTCAACAAGCGAATGGTGACTGGCGCTTTTACACAGTACCGTACAGTATGCTCGGGCTATGCCATGCTCCTCGACACTTTATGTTCCCTGGCCAACATTCCATGTACAATTATTTCGGGGCACGGCAGAACTTCGATGACAATTTCATCCGGTGGACCTAACCATGCCTGGAATGCTGTTCAGCTCGAAGGGAAATGGTACCTGGCTGATGCAACATGGGCGGCTGGAGTATATGATGAAGCTTCACAAGAATATCATCGCAAATATTCCAACAGCTACTTTCTCACACCTCCGCATTGGTTCATCCGCAATCACTACCCAGTCGATATTTCGTGGGCGCTGCTACCAGAACCACCGACAAGAGATCAGTTCTTTCAACAACCGATCTTTTATCGAGGCACAAATGCACTGCAAATAAATACAACCTATCCGCAGGTGGGTTCAATTCAACTTAAAAATAAAGAAGCATTTGTATTCAGCTTCACGAGCAATCAGGCTGAGCTGCCGGCAACTGCGGCCGTGCACTTAAAAAGCAAAAACAAAGACGAGTGGGTCAATCCGAGCATCACTGTTGATAATACCGGCCAGCGCCATGTTCGCTGCGAGCTTCCGCAACGAGGCACTTATGTCATCACCATTTATTTAAGATCAATGGCCGTAGCGCGTTACGATGTGCGCGTGAACTAGCGTTAATCAGAATATCCACTGGCGACCTTGCTTATCTTGCTTACTTTCGAATCTTCAAGCGCGACAGCCAGCCATTTGATAAACAACTGTGAACGGTCAACAGTGACCCGTGAACGTGATTCTATCTGCAGCACACAACTGAGAAGTGATCAATTTTTTTTCTACATTCGAGGTTCAACAAATACGTTGCGATGGATTTATACTACACATTCTCTGTTCTCATTGTGCTGACGGCATTTTTCTCTTACCTGAACGTGCGGTTCATCAAGCTTCCATCTGCTATCGGTATCATGATCATTGCGATGCTGGCCTCGGTCAGCCTTGTCGGCCTTGGCAAATCGCAGCCACATTTTCATCTGCAGTTCTCCGAGCTCATTCGCAGTGTCGACTTCTCCCAGGTACTCATGGGAGCCATGCTCAACTTTCTGCTCTTTGCCGGTGCGATTCATATCAGTCTCCACGACTTGCGTAAACAACGTATTCCCGTAATTATTTTTTCAACCGTTGGGGTGATCATCTCCACCGCGGCAGTGGGCGCGCTCATGTACGCTGCGTTCCAGGCGCTCAACATGCAGGTGAGGTTCATCGAATGTTTGGTTTTTGGTGCGCTCATCTCGCCAACCGATCCCATCGCGGTGATCGCCATTTTGCAGAAAGCGGGAATCCGGAAGTCGCTGGAAATAAAAGTTGCAGGAGAATCTCTTTTCAATGATGGCGTGGCTGTGGTGCTCTTCACCATCCTGATGCAACTCGCCCGCGGCAACGAGTTCGACATCACGTTCGCACACATCTCCGGATTGTTTCTACAAGAAGCCATCGGTGGACTGGTGATCGGAGTCGTGCTTGGATATATTGGCTCGCAGGCCATCAGGCGCATCAACGATTATAACGTCACCGTAATGATCACGCTTGCTATGGTGATGGGAGGATACCTGGTCACGCGTTACCTTCACATCTCCGGACCGCTCACCATGGTTGCAGCCGGGCTTGTCATCGGTAACTATGGAAAAGCTATTGCCATGTCTGCGTCCGACAAGGACTATCTCGATAAATTCTGGGAGCTCATCGATGAGATCCTCAACGGTATCCTGTTCCTCATCATCGGTTTTGAGATCTTGCTGATTCCCGACATCACACAATACTGGCAGATCGGCAGCATTGCGATCGTCATAGTTTTGCTCGCTCGATTTCTTTCCATCTGGCTTCCGATCCGCTTTGTTCCCAACATCGGCACGTTCGACAGGAAAACCATCACCATCCTCGTCTGGGGCGGGCTGCGTGGCGGTGTCTCCGTAGCCCTTGCGTTGACCATCGATGAAGCACTCAATCAAAGTCTTTTCCTCGCGATAACTTACTATGTTGTTGTCTTCTCCATCATTGTACAGGGACTGACCATCGGTAAGCTCACTTCCTTGCAGAAGAAAACAAAACCGGAAGTGAAAGTGAATAAGAGGAGGAAGTCGGTGGTGAATTAGTGCCAGGTGCCGGATGCCGGGAAGGTGGGAACGGCTCATAGCCTGTTCTTCCTTCCACTATTCCTCTTCACCGCAAAGCCGCGGAGAACGCAAAGTTTCGCAAAGGATTTTTTCTTACATTCATTTTCTCAGCGATCCCTCAGCGCGCTCCGCGAACTCTGCGGTTAATCTGCATTTCCCAACCACGACTAGTTCTACACAACACTATTCTTCGCTCCTTTTCACCTCTGCCAGACAGTGAATCAAGTGATACATACTTCTCGCGATACTCTCCACGTTTCCCGGCACATCTCCCTTCATCAAAATAAGATACGTGTGGTAGACCTCAAGTAAATTCTCCCGCAGCTCTTCCGGAGGTACGGCTGAGAAAAGGTGGTCAAGGATCTCGATGCTTTCGGGTGTGAGGTAGGGTTTGTTGTTTTCTTCTTCCATTGTACTCTTTCTTTATGGGCATCTCGGTGGAAAGCGTACGCAGTTGACAATATATTCAAAATATCTGGTGTAGGGTTATTCCCCAACACTTATTACTGGCAATACTTTCATATTTCTTCTCCTTTACACCCCATTTTCTATGGAAAGTAAAAAGAAGAAAAAGGAAATACTGATCAAGTTTGGGCAAAACCTACAGGCAATAAGACTAAAGAAAGGGTTCTCCTATCGTGAACTGGCAGCCCAATGTGATGTTGATCATAGTGATATTAAGAAATATGAGGATGGGGAAAAGGATTTGAGACTTGTCACGATTGTTGATCTCGCAATGGGTTTGGGAGTCCATCCGAGAGATTTGATGGCTTTTGATCTGGAGAAGAAATAAGTTGTCAAGATAAAATCATGCGTACTAGAGCAACATTTTATCCGAGAATTAACTTATGAAAACTCCCCTGCCAATCTCCCTTCGCGAAAAAGAAAATAGTGTTTACACCGATGGGAACGAATGGGAACAAATAATCCCCGAATTTGTCATATTTCACACAAAAAAGTATGAAGTTTCTTAAGAAGAATGAGACACTCACAGTGAGGTCGTGGGTTGCATAAAAATTGTTATCAGTATTCGGAGCTGCTTTTGACGATTGAAAATTCGCGACCAGTCGTATACTCCTTATACCTCTTCCTTCGAATCGAATTGTCGTCACCTGAAGAAGTCTTGCATCCCGATCTGTTCTCAACAAGCGTTCGAGTTCCGGGCTATTTGCAAAAAACCTGTCTCTATATTTGATAAAAGAGCGTTTCATGTTTTTTCCACCATGCCGTTGTGTATAAAACTGAAGGAAGTCGTTCCAAAAACCACTGAGCAGGGGCAGCTTGGTGCAGAATCGCCAGATGAAATACGCGTACGCGACATACAAGGCTACATATAATTTTGAGCCATCCAACTCCACGTTAACCCCAAGAAAACTACTGGTATCTACCTTTGCATTAGTAAAAGCAAGTATCAGGATGATGACGCTCAAAATGTTCAAATTCTTTCTTACTATTGGAAAGTCATTATCATCAATGTCTATCGGCATGGAGGCGAGTTAACACAAATGCAAAAACATAGCGTGGAATCTAATCTAAAGATCCAATTCAGGATTCTGATCGTTTCCATCAATGGAAAAAGCTCTCTTAAGCTCCTTGACTAAAAACTTCATTGGTTCGAATGCCTTTATCAATTCGTCACCTGTAAGCCCAACAACATACTTGCAAAAAGTAGTCTTCTTTTGCATCTTTACCTTATGCATGTACAAAAGTTCTTTATCTGTGATATTGAGATTATTTGTACAATATTCCAAGAAAGAAATAGTGGGATTGTCAAAAGTCTTTACGAGATCTGTTTTAAATTCTAGCCATCCTTTTGAATATGCATGGTCGAGTATATTCGAGGGGAACAATTCCTCAATGGCAAACGTCAGATTAATTCCCTTTCTATAAATATCTTTCAAATGAGGCACTTTCGGAAGATTAACTAGTTTGAAATTTCTACTGCCCACATTTTTCAATACCTCTTCTATTTTT
>CBHROW010000405.1:0-4496 GCA_966080355.1 uncultured Chryseosolibacter sp. | reverse complement strand
AAGGAGTGGTTGACCGCGGTAGTGTGTCGCACTGAAAGCATCGGTGATTACAAGCATCAGGTATCCCGGCACCTTGGCGAAATTCACGGTAATGATCATGAGCACGGATATAAAATAGAGTATGATCATCAGCGGCACCATTTTTCCTGCCCAGCTTCCAATTCTTTTTATCCCGCCAATAATTACAATGGCTGAGATCAGCGTGAGGCCGAAGCCTACAATCACCTTTGCCGTACTGATCTGAAGGCCGCCAAGAGAGATGAAATCGTTTTTCAACGATTCGTTCTGGATTGCAATGTCGATGATGATTTGCGTTAACTGGTTGGCCTGAAAGATCGGTAGGCATCCGACAAGGCAACAGACCGAAAACAAAATGGCCAATGGGTAATATTTTTTCGGAAGGGCTTCGCGGATTACATACATCGGTCCGCCCTGCAATTGTCCTTCGGAATCTTTGCCCCTGAACATCACCGAAAGTGTGCTTGTAAAAAAATTGCTTGACATCCCGACAAACGCAGTCACCCACATCCAGAACAAAGCGCCAGGGCCGCCAATTGAAATCGCTGCGGCAACACCAGCAATATTTCCCATGCCCACCGTTGACGCAAGGTTTGTAGACAAGGCTTCGTACGCGCTGATCTGTCCGGGATCATTAGGATCGTCATACTTTCCACGAAGAACCTGAACCGCGTGACCGAAGTATTTGTATTGGATGAATTTCGAATAGATCTGAAAAAATATTCCGCCTAAAATGATCAGGAAAAGAACCGGGGTCCATACTCCGGAAGCAAGATTTGCGATAAGTTCACTCATTGAATTGAAAAGAATCGCCTAAAGTAGCGATTATTTCCATTCCCTCCCGAACCCTAGTGACAAGCGGAAATCAATCTACGATGATAATTGATCTGACCCAAATGATATCCAAAGTGCCCGAACAAATGATTTAGAAAAAATAAGGTAGTCATCGGATAGCCGAGCACGTCTTCCGGGTAGGGCAGCATCAGCTGATCATCGCTCATTGCTTTCAACGTGCCTGACACTGCTGACTTTGTTTTTGCGATTTCTTCGAGCAAGTACTGTCGCGACAAGCCTTTTGCTTCGAACTCGTAAGGTCTGTTTCGAACATAACCTGACTTTCCGAGAATCGCACCAACATAGTTCTGCAGGTTTCCACAGAGATGAAGACAAAGATTGCCGGGCGAGTTCGGAATTTTTCCCGCCACTGTCCAAAGCAATTCTTCATCGGGATACTGCCTGATCTCCGATTCGAGCCGGGCGAGATCGCGTTCAAACAAAAAAATAAACGAGCTGGTGAGGTTATTTTTCACATTATGCGCTTAAGAGATATTGTTCAACCCCTTTGATTTTTTTGTCAAGCTCTGCACTCATTTTTTCAAACTCACCGGCCGACTTTAATTTCGTATTCACGCTGATGTAAAATTTTATTTTTGGCTCCGTTCCCGATGGGCGCACAGAAACCTTGGTTCCATCTTCAAGATAGAATTGCAAAACATCCGACTTTGGAAAATCAAGTGTTGATTCTTTACCGGTGCGAAGATCTTTTTCCTGGAGCAATTTATAGTCGAGCGCACGAACCACGCGGGTTCCGTTGATCTCATGAGGAGGATTATTTCTGAACTTCTCCATCATGGCTTTGATCTCCTGTTCACCCTGCTGGCCCTTGCGTACCAAATTCAACAAAGTTTCCTTGTAGAATCCGAACTCCACATACATGTCGATCAGCCAGTCGTACAACGATTTTTTGTCTTCGGTAGCATTGGCTGCCATTGCCGCAAAAAAAGCGCACGCGGAAACAGCATCTTTATCGCGCACAAAATCACCGACCATGTAGCCATAGCTCTCTTCACCTGCAGCGATGAATTTTTTCGTCCCCTCAAGCTTGCCCATGAGTTCCGCAATGTATTTGAAGCCCGTGAGCGTGTTGTAGCATTCGACACCGAGCTTTGCGGCCATGGTGTCGACAAGTTCGGAGGTAACAATAGTTTTGGCGATGTAAGCCTGCGATGCGCTTTTCAGGCCTGTCTGACCGGTAGGCAGATTCTTCATGATAAAGTACATCATGAGACTAAACGCCTGATTTCCGTTGAGCAAAATGAATTCGCCATCCGCCTTACGAACACCGATGCCAACGCGATCGGTATCCGGATCAGTTGCCATCACCATCGTTGCTCCGACTTCTTTGCCTTTTTTGATCACCAGTTCCATCGCTGACTGCTCTTCCGGATTGGGAGACTTCACGGTCGGAAAATTTCCATCGGGTTTGCGTTGCTCTTCCACCACATGGATGTTCGAAAATCCGATTTGTTTCAAGCACTCTGGCACCATGGTAATTCCCGCGCCATGAATACTCGAATACACCAGGGGAATATTTTTGTGTTTCGCAATGACGTCTTTATTCGGAATAAGCTTCTTCACTTCCTCATAATACGCGGCTTCGACTTCCGGTCCGATGGCGTGGATCAATTCAGGCTTGGCTTCGAATTTCACCTGATCGAACGAAGTTATTTTGTTCACTTCGGCAATGATGTTCTTATCATGGGGAGGAACTACCTGTGCGCCATCGTTCCAATACGCCTTATACCCGTTGTATTCTTTTGGATTGTGGGATGCGGTAATCACTACACCCGACTGACATTTCAAATAACGGATGGCAAAGGACAGGAGCGGAGTCGGACGAAGTTCCGGGAACAGGTAAACGTGGATGCCGTTCGCTGAAAAAACGTGGGCTGTAACTTCTGCAAAGAATCTTGAATTGTTACGACTATCGTGTGCGATGGCTACCTGGATCTTTTGTCCAGGATATGTTTTGAGCAGATAATTGGCCAGGCCTTGGGTTGCAATCCCAACCGTGTATTGATTCATGCAATTGGAACCTGCTCCCATAATTCCGCGCAAGCCTCCGGTTCCAAATTCAAGATCCTTGTAGAAACTATCGATCAGTTCTTTCGCATCTTCTTTGTCCAGCAATAATTGGACGAGCTGCTTTGTTTTCTCATCGATCACCGGACTGTTCAACCACGTTTTTGCTTTGGATTGAACCTGGTCTAAAAGTGCTTCCGCCATGGTAGTTTATTTCAGTTTGTAAAAATAGAAAAAGCCAGATCAATCAGACCTGGCTTCAATCATTTTCGAGCAAAATTATAAGTTGCCGCGAAGGGCTTGTTCGCGTTCGATCGATTCAAACAAGGCTTTGAAATTTCCTTTCCCGAATGACTTTGCACCATTGCGCTCGATGATCTCGAAAAATACAGTGGGCCTATCCTGAACGGGTTTAGTGAAGATCTGCAGCAGATACCCTTCTTCATCGCGATCGATAAGAATGTTGAGTTTCTTAAGCTCTTTGAGATCTTCATCGATCTTTCCAACACGCTCCAGAATATCTTCATAATAGGTGTCGGGTACATATAAAAATTCCATGCCACGCCTGCGCAATTCGCTCACGGTTTTGATGATGTCGTCAGTTGCTATCGCGATGTGCTGAACGCCCGGGCCGTGATAGAAATCGAGATACTCTTCGATCTGCGATTTTTTCTTTCCTTCTGCGGGCTCATTGATCGGAAACTTGATGTATCCGTTCCCATTGGAAACCACTTTAGACATCAATGCACTGTACTCCGTTGAAATGTCGCTATCATCAAATGTGATCAGGAGTTTGAAGCCCATCACATCTTCGTAGAACTTCACCCAATCGTTCATCTTACCCAGTTCTACATTGCCTACGCAGTGATCGACATATTTCAATCCGATCGGTTCAGCCTTAAACGTACTCTTCACGGCCTTATATCCCGGAAGGAATGCGCCTTTATAGTTTTTTCTTTCCACGAAAGTGTGGATGGTATCGCCATAAGTTTTGATCGAAGCCATGACTACCTCACCCGTCTCGTCTTTATAAACCTTTGGTTCAGAGGCGGAGACTGCACCGCGCGAAGTTGTTTCATACCACGACTTGCGTGCATCGTCAACCCATAATGCAAGAACTTTTACACCGTCACCATGTTTTGCAACGTGGCTTGCGATCTCGGTGTCTTTGCCAATTGAGGTTGTCAACACAAATCTGATCTTGTCTTGCTTCAAAACGTATGACGCTTTCTCACGGACACCCGTCTCGGGCCCCGCATAAGCCACGAGCTCAAAACCCATGACATGCTGGTAGAATAAGGCGGATTGCTTGGCATTTCCCACATAGAACTCGATATGATCGGTACCGTTAATGGGCAAAAAATCTTCTTTCATAGCATCTGATATTGTTGTGTAAAATTAGTCTTTGTGGCGCAATGTTCTAGGTGAGGAAAAGGAAGTTCTGTGAATGAGGAAAACATGAAAAATAATTTTTCAAAAGGTGAATTTTGGCGGCCTGGAACAAAATTTTATACCAGCCATAAAGCCATTTTTGAGGAAATTTTAGTGGCGGAAGGTTTATTGCATGTTTTGTAATTCACCGAATTCTCTAATATTTACAAAAAATTGCACTATGG
>CBHROW010000404.1:0-4524 GCA_966080355.1 uncultured Chryseosolibacter sp. | reverse complement strand
TAGCTGGTTCTCATTTATTATCAATGAGCCCGCGACCGCTCTTTTTTATCTCACCCGCGCCAAGCAGTTCTTTTGCGATAACGTCAAGGATTCCATTGATGAATTGTCTGCTTTTTGGTGTGGAATAATTTTTGGCAAGCTCTATATACTCGTTGATCGTAACTTTCACCGGAATATTCGGAAAGCTGATCATTTCTGCAATAGCCATTTCAATAATAATGCGGTCGGTCAGGGGCAGACGTTCAACTTCCCAATTACGGGTGTTGCTGGCGATAAGCTCTTTGAAGCGCTGGGGAATTTCAAGTGCCGTGGTGTAAAGGGTCTCGATAAACTCACGGTCTTCATCCCAATTCAACGACAAGCTATGAAGCCCGACTTCCTTGGACGATTCCGGATCGTATGATTTGATCGTCTTCTCAACCAATGCTTTCACGATGTCCTGATCTTCAGTCCAGCGCAAAACTTCTTCTTCAAAGTAATCATTGATGATCGTCTTCCCGAAAATCACCTTCTTGAAAATGTGGTTGATCAGTTTTTTCTGGTCATCAAGGCTGGGATTTTTGCGATCGAGATAGGCGAGATATTCGTTGTCCTGGCGAACGACTTCCTTGAACCATTGACGAACCTGGTCCATTTTGTCTTGCCAGTGTTTTGCTAATCGAAGTGATTCTTTTTTCAGGGCCTCACTGCTTCTCAGACCTTTCACCCAACTGTTCGCCAGAAAATTTTTGTGGCTCGCTTTCTTATCGGCTTCCGCCAGCTCGGCAAATACAGTAAGCAGGCTGAGCACCGCGATATAGTGATCGTAGATCTTCTCTACGTCAACCACCAGGTTCTTGCGAAAAAAGTCACTGTCTTTTTTTACCTGTGCTTTGTAAAACTGAAAAGCGCTGTTAACAGCCTTTTTGACCTTGGGATCGTCATCATTGACTGAAGTTTGCCCGGCCGAAAACGCTTCCTGAAAAATTTTGGTTGCATGTTTCTTTTGCTGATTCAGCAGTGCCTTGTCTTGCACCTCCATAGAATTGAGGTCGGGAAGAAAGGCATCGGAGATTTGTTCCAGGCACAATTCATAGCTTGCCTCTTTGCACTGCTGCAAAGCAAACAGGCTCTGCATTACTTTTATTCTAAGGCTCCTTCTGTTCAGCATGTTAAAGAACTAACGAAATGGATTTCGGAAAATTAAACAGGCCGTAAAAATAATCATCCTGCCAGTTTTTCACTAACAGGATGATCAAATTCTGGTTCCAGGTTCCAGGCGGCAGGTTACCGGCTCATGCGAACGCGACCGATGTCTGCAATGCGCTTTTCACACAGCTTTATGGCGGCTTCCTGGCTGGAGATCTTTTCTGCTTCCGCAAGGTTGAGGATATTGAGTGTTGTCGTGTAGATCTTTTCTGCATGCTCGAACACACGATTGCGGTTGTAGTTGCCGAGGTATTCGTTGTACACGTTGATCAAACCACCTGCATTGATCAAAAAGTCCGGAGCATAGGTAATGCTTCTGTCCATCAACATATATCCATGCTTCAGCTCGTCTTTCAGCTGGTTGTTGGCAGCACCGGCAATCACGCTGCACTTCAATCGGGAAATGGTCTCGTCATTGATGGTCGCGCCAAGCGCGCATGGAGCATAAATATCTGAATCGATATCATATATCTCATCCTGGCCAACCGCTTTTACCCCATACTTTGCGGCAATCGCTTTCACCTTATCTTCGAAAAGATCGGTAATAAACACTTGCGCATTTTCTTTCACGAGGTATTCAACGAGGTGCATACCCACCTGGCCAACGCCTTGAACGGCAACACGTTTTCCGTTGAGGTTGTCTGTTCCAAATACTTTCTTGGCAGTTGCCTTCATACCCATGTATACACCGTAAGCCGTCACTGGCGAAGGATCGCCACCACCACCCATCGATTCTGGAAGGCCCGTAACATGTTTGGTCTCCATGTTGATGTATTCCATGTCGATCGTCTTCATGTTTACATCTTCAGCCGTGATATATTTCCCGTTAAGACTGTTCACAAATTTTCCGAAACGTCTCAGGAAAGCCTCGGTCTTCATGGTTTTTGCATCGCCAATGATCACGGCTTTCCCGCCACCGAGATTCAATCCGCTGATCGCAGCTTTGAAAGTCATGCCGCGCGACAACCGGAGCACATCGGTGAGCGCTTCCTGTTCGGAGTTGTAGTTCCACATACGCGTTCCACCGAGTGCAGGCCCGAGGACGGTGTTATGAATAGCGATGATGGCTTTCAGACCGGTTGCTTCATCATGACAAAAAACCACTTGTTCGTGACCCAATTGTGAAAGCGTTCCGAAGATCCCGCTCTCCTTAATTTTTTCAACTTCTTTGACTTCCATGAGAATGCGATTTACGTTTGATTGTTGTAGTTTAGCCGGCCTAAAATCTTAAGCCAAATTCACATAAGAATTATGCAAAATTAATGACATTCAAACGTTTGCATGAACCATTGGAAGGATATTTCGTTTTATTAAGAATTGACCAAATTTTGTGAATTGAAAAGGCTGAACTTCAGGTTTATTTTTTGTCACAGGATTGAAAAATAGAATCACGCTGACGCGGGAAAAATTTCATGAAAGAACTTCGGTATCTCAATAAATATCTGCTCAAGTATAAGTGGCATCTGATCCTGGGTACAATCTTCGTCATCATTTCAAATATTTTTCAGATCGTCCCAGCGCAGCTCGTCCGTCATTCGATCGATCTCGTGGTCGACAATATTCGGATCCATGAATCGTTTCGCGGTCTCGATCTCCAGAAGAATTTCTTTCAAATATTCGCGTTCGGCATTCTGATCTACGCGGGGCTGATCCTGTTGATGGCCCTACTCCGCGGACTGTTCCTGTATTTCGTGCGACAGACCCTTATTGTGATGTCGCGACACATCGAATACGATCTGAAGAATGAGATCTTCGAGCACTATCAAAGTTTGCCGCTGAGCTTCTATCGGAGAAATAACACGGGCGATCTCATGAACCGCATCTCCGAAGACGTGAGCCGTGTGAGAATGTATCTGGGCCCTGCAATCATGTACGGGTTGACGCTGATCACATTATTCATGATGGTGATCCCGGTCATGTTCCGGATCAGTCCGTTCCTATCCTGGTATGCATTGAGCCCATTGCCAATACTTTCAATCAGCATTTTCCTTGTCAACAATAAAATGGAAAGGCGTTCGGAGGAGATTCAGAAAAGCCAGTCGCGGCTTTCCACCTTCGTACAGGAAGCGTTCAGCGGCATTCGCGTGATCAAATCGTTCAATCGCGAGCATGAATCGATCGGACGATTTACGGAAGAAACCGATCGCTACAAAAAGCAATCGATGAAACTGACGAAGGTTCAGTCGCTTTTTTTTCCGTTGATCATGGGGCTGATCGGTGTGAGCACGATACTCACAGTGTATGCCGGCAGTGTTGAAGTGATCAATGGCAATCTCACGCTCGGCCACATCGCTGAATTCATTATTTATGTGAACTTATTGACCTGGCCCGTGACTTCACTCGGTTGGACCAGCAGTCTTGTTCAACGCGCTGAGGCATCGCAAAAACGCATCAACGAATTCCTCAAAACAAAAACGAACATCATCTCCGAGAAAGAACTTGTTCGCGAGATCGAGGGACGCATCGATTTCAAAGATGTCAGCTTCACTTACCCCGACACAGGAATTAAAGCCCTGAGGAATATTTCTTTCACCGTAAATCCGGGCGAATCACTCGCGATCATTGGAACGACTGGCTCTGGTAAGAGTACCATTTCAAATCTGGTGTCACGGCTTTACGATGTGCGCGAAGGAGAGATCACCATCGATAACATTCCGATCACACACTACAATCTTACATCCCTGCGCAGCCAGATCGGTTACGTTCCCCAGGATGTTTTTCTTTTCAGCGACACGATCTTCAACAATATCGGTTTCGGGATTGAATCGCCAGATGAAGCAAAGATCTATCAGGCGGCCAAAGACGCTGACGTATATGAAAACATCAAAGCGTTCCCGCAAGGATTTGACACCCGGATCGGTGAACGCGGCATCACCCTCTCTGGCGGACAGAAGCAGCGCGTGTCGATCGCCCGTGCCGTGGTTCGCGAACCCAAGATCCTGATGCTCGATGATGCGTTATCTGCCGTTGATACAAAAACTGAAAACAATATTCTGAATAGCCTCAAGCGGATCATGAAGGGAAGAACCACAATCATCATTTCTCATCGTGTATCGTCAGCAAAACTTGCCCAGCGGATACTGGTGCTTGTCGATGGACAAGTGGTACAATCCGGAAGCCATGACGATTTGATTTCGAGCGAAGGTATGTACCGCGATCTGTACGAGAAGCAGATGCAGCTGGATGAAGCGGAGAGTTGAGGGAATATCGGTTCTTAAAAGGATCTCACTGATCTTCATTTATCAAACTCCGGCTACAGGCTGCAAGCTTCAAGCCACTAGTGTCCGGGGAAAATTCATCAGAACTTTTAACGCGATCACTTCGATTAAATCTTTT
>CBHROW010000403.1:0-4573 GCA_966080355.1 uncultured Chryseosolibacter sp. | reverse complement strand
CAATGTAAAGCTGAGGAGCTACTTTCACACCAGTCTGGCCAACGTGCTCGTGGTGCGGCCTCCATCCCATGTCGGAAACCGGCTTGCTACAACCGGTGGCGGCATGTAATGTGTGTGCTAAGTCCTCGAGAATTCCCCAATGCTCCGGACCTTTCATTCCCCTTCCGCCCGAAACGACAATGTTTGCCTCGGGCAGCAGGACTTCGCCTGTCGCTTTCTCAGAAGATGTGATCTTAACAGCAAACGCGGAATCAGGAATGCTCACTGGGTAAGGTATGATCTGAGCATCCGCACCGACTTCCTTCACTTCTGCCGCATTCTTTTTTATAGCAATTACTTTTTTCTGATTCTTCAATTCAACGAATGAAAATGCTTTGCCTGTGTAAATACTTTTCTTCACAACAAAACCTGACGAAGTATTCGGAAGATCAACGACATTCGATGCCAGGCTCGCGCCCATCTTCGCTGCTACGCGCGCGGCTACGGGAGTTCCCAGCGAAGAGTTTGCAAGCACAACTACATCGGCCTTCTCATCGTCCATTGCTTTTGCGAGGACTGCTGAGTACACCATGATATTGCCTTCATTCAATTTTTTGTCTCCGGCATGAAGTACTTTTTGCGCACCGTATTTACCAAGAGCAGCAAGTTCTGTCTTATCAATCTCACCGAGTGCGATTGCTGTTACCGGTCCGCCCATCGCGTGACCGTACGCCACAGCTTCGAGAGAGGTTTTCTTGATCTTACCTTCTGCGCTTTCAACAAAAACTAATATGGCCATAATAATGAAAAAGCTTGATGGAGTTAACGGTTAAAGAACTTTCGCCTGATTTTTCAGTGCGTTTACCAATTCCTTCACGTTGTCGGCAGGTATCATTTTCACTGCACCTTTCGGTGGCGGAAGTTCAAACTTCTGTGTCACAACTCCGCTGTCAACTGCTTTTGGCTCGACAACTTTGAGCGGCTTCGTGCGTGCCGACATGATACCACGCATGTTCGGGATTTTCCATTCTGCAATCGGCTCCTGGCAGCCTGCAACGAACGGCAGATTTACTTCCAGGTATTCCTTTCCCCCTTCGATCTCGCGTGCAAGCTTTGCCGTGTTGCCATTCAATTCGAGCTTCATAACAGGCGACACAGACGGAACGCCAAGCATTTCTCCCACGATACCATGCACTGCTCCGCTATTGTAATCGATCGACTCACGTCCCATCAAAATGAGATCATAGCCGACAGCCTTAGCGTGCTCCGCGATCTGCGATGCAACAAAAAATGAATCGGTGGGCTCTGCGTTCACGCGCACGGCATCGTCAGCACCGATAGCCAATGCTTTACGAATCGTGGGTTCAGTTTCAGCAAGACCTACGTTCAAGACGGTAACTGTTGCCCCAGAGGTTTCTTTTATTTCTATCGCGCGCGCCAATGCGTAATCATCATAAGGTCCAATGATGAACTGGACACCGGTTGGGTCGAACTTCGTGTTGTTCTCTTTGAAATTGATTTTGGACGTAGTGTCCGGGACGTGGGTGATGCAAACTAAAATCTTCATCTCCTTCTAAATCAATGAGTTCTAAGGTTTTTTTGTTGAAACAGGGCTCAAGATACAAAAATCTGATAGCCGCAATCAGAATTGTGAAAAAAATTCGGAGCCATCAGATTCATCGGTTTTTAGCATGGTAAAAAATTATACCTTAACCTCCATCGCTGCATTTGAAAATGAGTTCGAGGCTTGAAATTCTTTTACAATATTATAATGAAGATCCTCACGATCCTTTCAACATCTATGCGCTGGCCATGGAGCAATTAAAATCGAACGCTGATGAATCACTTCGACTGTTTGAAGAGCTTATGGAGCGTCATGAGGATTATGTCCCTACCTACTATCATGCTGCACTTTTATATCAGCAACGTGATGAACGCGATAAAGCAATATCAACCTATGAAAAAGGAATTGAAGTGGCCAGGAAACAAAATGATCTAAAGGCCTTGCGCGAGCTTCAGTCAGCCTATGATGAGATGCTGTTTTGAAAAGTTGGCCCCGATAGCAATCGGGGGCAAAAAAGCAATTGGCAAAAATTGAGCGACTCAGCACGAATGATTTTACCCGACCAAGCCTGATCGCGAAACTGTTTCGTACTTCTCATGTTGCCAACTTCTGTTTGCCAATTCCCAACTACTCTCTCGCTCCGCTATCTACCCAACAGCTGACCGAGTCAATTTGCGCGCGCGACAGCATGGGTCCATCAAAAGGCATGCTGCGATTTCTCACGCGAATCTTGATCGAGCTTGCATTTGCTTTGACAATGCTATACTTTGAAAAATCGGCCCGCGTCTTTCCATCGTGACACGTTGAACGCACGCAATACGTCAGCATGATCGGCTGAATGTTCTTTTGCCAGCTCACAGAATCTGCATTGCATACGAAAGGATTATTATTCCCAGAGGGATCAGGCGTTTCACCTTCCTCCTCCAACGAATTCAAATCGTGATAAGTGCAGCACGTTAACGTAATAATAGTGAGTAAAACAAACGCGCGAATCATGAGGTGCTAAGTTAACGCTTGGCCTCATCAGTTGTTGCATGATCGATCGGTGTAGCCCAGAAACTGCGAACTTCAAACCTTCAAACTACAAACTCAGAAATTTAGAACGGAGTCTCATCCTCATCGCCCGTTGGTGGTGGTGGCGGAGGCGGGCCATCGTTAAAGGTGTTGAGACGGCTTTCGCGTGTAACCATACCGGAGAACGGATTGTCGTATGACGCTGGGCCATCTAGGTCGCCAAACTTTGTGAACTTCCCAATGAACTTGAGCTTGGCTGTTCCGGTAGAACCGTTACGATGCTTCGCCACGATCACTTCGCCTACGCCTTGCGTTGGCATGCCTTCTTCATCTATGGTGATCTTGTAATACTCCGGACGATAGAGGAACATCACGATGTCGGCATCTTGTTCGATGGAACCGGATTCACGCAAGTCTGAGAGTTGAGGGCGCTTGTCGCCTCCGCGAGTTTCCACACCGCGACTCAACTGTGAAAGCGCGAGTACCGGAACATTTAATTCTTTGGCTATACCTTTCAACGCGCGAGAGATAGACGCGATTTCCTGTTCGCGGTTTCCGCCCTGATCCCCGCGCATCAATTGCAGGTAGTCGATCACGATCAGTTGGACGTTATGCTCGGCTTTCAACCTGCGGCATTTGGCGCGAAGTTCGAGCACAGAAAGGGCTGGTGTGTCGTCTATAAATATAGGTGCGGCTGAAAGTTTGCTGGTTTTATGCACAAGCTGAGCCCACTCGTGGTCGGCCAGATTTCCTTTTTTGATCTTCTCTCCTTCCAGTTCCGCTTCGGCTGAGATCATCCTGTTGACCAACTGCACTGAGGCCATCTCCAACGAAAAGATCGCAACGGGCATTTTGAAATCGACTGCGGCATTTCGCAAAGCGGAAACAACGAACGCAGTTTTACCCATACCAGGGCGGGCGGCAATGATCACAAGATCAGAACGTTGCCATCCCGAAGTGATCCGGTCGAGTGCTGTGAAACCGCTTGGAACCCCAGTGAGTCCGTCTTTATGGTCTTTAAGAATTTGAAGCTCCTGGATGGCACGTGCCATGAGATTCTTCATGTTATCGTAATTCTTCCGAAGGTTGGAATCGGAGATCTCGAAAACCGCTTGCTCAGTTTTGTCGAGCAGTTCAAATACATCAGTGGTGTCTTCGTAGGCATCATGATGAATCTGGGATGCCACTTCGATCAGCGTTCGCTTGATCGCCATTTCCATGATCACACGGGAATGATATTCGATGTTGGCGGCCGAACTTACCTTGGAAGTGAGTTCTGCAATGTAGTAAGCGCCACCGATGAGTTCGATCTTGCCATTCTTGCGCAACTGGTTGACCACCGTGCGCATATCGACAGGTTCCGTGGCTTTAAAGAGATCGATGATCGCGGTGTAGATCTCTTTGTGGCGATCATCATAGAAATGCTCGGGCTTGAGGAATTCAACAACGGCATTCAGCGCATTCTTCTCGAGCATGAGTGCGCCAAGCACAGCTTCTTCCAGATCAAGCGCCTGAGGTGGCAGCTTACCTAAACTTTCCGAGATATCTCTCGGTATCAATTTGTTAGACTTGCTGCTTAACCTCAGAGACGTTGATCGGCCTTGCTCCATACAGTGGTTGTTGTACGTGTTTTATATTTGTTAGGGCGACAAACGTACGCACAACGGGTTTTACTTTGGTTTGACTCTGCCCACAACTTGTTCACAAAGGATTCACAGAAAATTGTTTACAAGTAAATGCGTGTTCGTGACAAGTGGTGTCAAAATTTTTCGTATCGTATTCGATCGGGTCACGCTATGGCTGTTGGCCATGGCTATAGCTTAAGTGTGCGACTGAGCTTCGCATCGCCAGATTTGAAAACCGTTTTCAAAGAGCCGCACCAGCCTGTGAAGAAGCACGCTAACATTAACTGCAATTTGGAATTTTTAAGGTGATGGCTGCCAGTGAAAGGAAATGGCTATGCATGCCACCAGAACGTGCATCGCCATCTACCCGCGGATCAATGAGATGCGCATA
>CBHROW010000402.1:0-4578 GCA_966080355.1 uncultured Chryseosolibacter sp. | reverse complement strand
AGTCACCCTTCTCCTTGAGGAGAAGGGACGGGGATGAGGTGAGTTGCTCAATCGGTGGATTCAATCAATGATTGTTTCACCGTAGTTGAAGAGAAGTCGTTTGTACGAGTGAGGGGTATAAATTTTAACGTCTGCTCCGTTTCCTGGCTCTCACCTCACCCCTAGCCCCTCTCCTCGAGGAGAGGGGAATAAGAGGAGTGTAACTTTGAGTTAATTCCTCCGCACAGAATTCTTTCAATAAAATTTTATAGACACAGTCACCCTTCTCCTTGAGGAGAAGGGACGGGGATGAGGTGAGTTGCTCAATCGGAGGATTCAATCAATGATTGTTGCACCGTAGTTGAAGAGAAGTCGTTTGTACGAGTGAGGGGCTGTAAATTTTAACCTTTGCTCCGCTCCTGGCTCTCACCTCACCCCTAGCCACTCTCCTCGAGGAGAGGGGAACAAGGGTGTGTAGATTGAAAAAGCAGTCTTCTGAAGATTATTCAAGAGGTTTAAACAGCTCGACAGAGATTGTTTTAAGTACAGATTCCAGATCGTTGATGACCTCTTCATTTGAAAATCTAATCACCCGCACCTTGAGCTCCGCCAGCTCGAAGGTCCTTCCACGATCATATTGCCTTTGCTCCACCGTTGAATGATAGCCACCATCGACTTCGACTATCAATCCACGCTCATGACAATAGAAATCGGCAATGAAATCTGCCATGGGGTGTTGCCTGCGAAACTTAAAGCCGCACAGTTGTCGATTGCGAAGGTGCGACCACAGTATTTTTTCCGCGGGTGTTTGCGTACGCCTGTTTTCGCGCGAGTAGTAAAATTGATGTGGGTCAGCACCCTTGTGTAAGTTGTCTGCCATCAGATAGACTGAATTCGAATTTCGCCTTTGGCAGACGATTTAAAGATACGAATTGATCGGATATCATCGTATAAGAACGGTATCAGGACCTCAGTACACCATAAGAGTCCCTGGCGAGGCCACTCTGCACCTGGCTCCGGGTGCGTAGCTACCCATTGCAGTCAATACTAATTCCTTCTAACTTTGTGGTGTAGACTAATGTATGATCTCCACCTTGCGATTCACGGACATCAAGATCCGTAGTATTCTTTTTCAACACGTCATCATTCTCGGCATCGGACTGGGACTGTTCTATCTTGAGCGCTTCGAGATAGCAAATCTATTCTGGGAAAAACTGATCCTGATCATGATCGCCTTCATGAAGTGCTTTTACTTTGTGGAGCATTCTTTTCGCAAAATCGAAGAAGCTTCGATCAACGATATTTCCTACAATCGTTTCATTGCTATTATCCTCACCAATGTATTGCTGATTGTGATGTCATTCGCGGTGGACTATGCGTGCCTCGAACTCATTCAACCAGGCTCGTTCAAGGGATTGAACATCACAAACAACATGTGGGAGAATGTTTTCGACTTCGGGTATTTCAGTATCTCTTCATTCACCACTGTAGCTTACGGTGATATCATTCCGCTAACCAAATCGGCAAAAGCCCTTACCATACTACAGGTGAGTGTTGCTTACCTCACTACCATCATTATTATCTCGAATTTCGTCCAGATCAAGGAGTCGCTGGGAAAGGATAATGGGAAGTAAGCGGAATCGGGTTCCAGGTAGCAGTCATAAGATACCAGGAGGAAACCGATACATGTACGGTTATTCTTGTCGCGAGAAAGTTTCAAATAGTACGCAACAGGTGACCAGAAGCAGGCAGAAGAGAGAGTGCATCAACCACCACTCTGATTACGCGCCAGGTAGACTTGCAATCCTGCAGGTTGTGGCCGGATCTCATCGAAACTGGTTTTGTTATTCACATTGTGGTTTAGCACCTCGACATTTTTGAACCAAGGTGCAGGAGAGGCTTCGTGATGCCTCGTGTTTCTTCGTGTCTTTGTGGCCAAAACAATCTAACGGACCATGAATCGTTCCACTGTGAATCTCATCAAAACCCTTTGTCATCTGCGGATGGCCCGTAGATAGACGGAACCGGAATATCGTTCAACCGCATGTACACCGTAAGCTGTCCGCGATGATGGACCCAGTGATTGATGGATTGCATGACGGTTTCTTTCTTCGTTGAACTCATGAGTACCTGATCACCATTCTTCAGATAAAAAGGTTTGTCGAGTTCTTCGTTACTCACTGCCTTCAGCGAACGCCTGACGCCTTCCAGGTTGGAATCGAAATGCTTGAGCAACGCTGCGTTTGTGCTGAGCTTGAATTGATCGTAGGTCTGAAAATTTACTTCTCCTTTTTCGATCGCGTAGGTGATCCATCTAGGAATATCGGCAACCAGCAACGCGAGGTATCCCATGTTCATTGATTTCTCGTGCGGCTTCCATCCATACAATTTTTCAGAGATCGCCTCGAGACATTTACGCGAAGCGCGCACTTCCGACTCGAGCTCCGTTAAGTATTCCATTCCTAATTTGAAGTTTTCCATGGCGAAAATTTGATCTGTTACTATTGAAAAAAATCGTACCGTTTGATCTTACTCAGGCTTACTTTTTTCCACCCATCGAACCATGCGCAAAAAAACAATCAGTATCATCTGTTGCTTCACCTTCTTTGGCGGAATTTCGTTTGCACAATTCAATGACTCTACCAACCACTATGTAAATCTATCATCTATCGGTGTGGTTAACAAGACCAATGACCGAAACTCCTGGCTGCTCAATAACAACCTCAAACTCGCGCTATACAAGAAGCACATATCCATGAACGCTTCCGCAGGAATGATATATGGCGAACAAAATAACATGCTCACCAACCGCGACTTCACAGCAGCACTCGACTTCAATCGATACTTTGACAGTAACCCAACGTACTTCTGGGGACTTGCAACGTATGAGAAAAATTATTCCCTGAAGATCACCAATCGTATTCAGGCCGGGCTTGGCGCGGGATATAACCTGGTAGATCAAAAGAAGGCGATCATTACAATAAGCGATGGGATCCTTTTCGAACGAAGCGATCTTCCTGTTACAACCGAAGGCACAAGCCTCGATTACCATACGTTTCGAAATTCATTTCGATTGAAGTACAGGTTTTTGATCCGTAATATCATTACGATCGATGGCATCGACTTCCTTCAACATTCTTTGTCTGATCGGAAGGATTATATTATAAAGTCGCAAACAAATTTTTCGCTCAAGCTGATGCGATGGCTCAGCTTCACGACAGGAGCGACTTACAACAAGTTGAGTAAGACAGGCCGTGAGAACTTACTGCTGAATTTCGGATTGACTATGGAGAAATACTTTTGAGTGTAATTCCCAAACAATTGCGCGATTGAATTTCTTCAGCTTTGTGTACTTTTGCGCCAATGAAAATCCAATATTATCTCTTATCGATCCTGGCAGGTGTGGCAGTTGCCTTTCAAACCGGTGTGAACTCTCAACTCAGAACAGACACTAACAACCCAGTGCTCACCGCGCTGATATCCTTTGGTGTGGGAACCGTTGCACTCGTGATCATGTACTTCACGTTCTTCAAACAATCACCCGCGTTTCCGGTCGACTATACATTCAGCTGGTGGAAATTTACCGGAGGATTGCTGGGTGTCGTCTATGTGACAGGCGTAGTTATCGCAGCTCCAAGAATCGGTGCGGCTAATGCGTTGGCGTTCATTGTGGGTGGGCAATTCGTTGCAGCGATCATCATCGACCACTTCGGCTTTATGAAATTGCCCGTAACACCCATTTCGTTCTACCGCATTAGCGGAATCGCCTTGCTCCTTGCGGGTGTGTATCTGATCCAGAAAAAGTAACGCAGCGTTATGTTATGGCGATCGATATATCCGCGTACTACTTCATCAATTCACCGCTAACTGATCTTCCAGAGTCGGAAAGGAAATTGCTGATGGCTAACGCGGTTGAAAAGAAGTACGATCGCGGTGAAATGATCTTCCGAAAGAATCAATTTCCAAAAGGGATCTTCATTGTCAGCAAAGGTCGCGTGAAGATCTATCAGCGCATCTCAACCGGTGCGGACCAGGTGCTGAACATTCACGTTCCGGGAGAGATCATTGGTTATCGCCCTTTATTATGCGATGAACGATATCCCGTCAATGCCGCTGCAGTAGAGCCTTGTGTGACGTTGTTCGTTCCAGCAAAGGCTTTTTTATCGTTGTTAGGTCAATCCGTGGTGTTTTCCAATTTAATGCTGCGATATCTTAGTCATGAGTTTACGGTTTGGGTGAATACAATTTCCATGATGACCCACCGCACGGTAAAAGAAAGGTTGCTGCTCAATCTTCTCATCCTCGTTTCAAAATATCAGGACGGCTCTCGTTGGCCGGTCCGGATCACATTATCAAAAACGGATATCGCCAATCTTATCGGCACCTCCCAAGAAACTCTGGCCCGCGCTCTTCAAAACCTGAAAAAAGATAACAGCATCACCGCGAAGGGTCGTGCAATCGAAATCAATGTGCAGCAGCGCAGAAGAATTCAGAATGAGGTCGCATTGTTTCTGTAGCCGGTTTCAAATTTGACATAGATCAAATTTTTTATGACCGCAGGCACCTATCATTGCCGGCTAAATAGTTGAGACCATGAAG
>CBHROW010000401.1:0-4610 GCA_966080355.1 uncultured Chryseosolibacter sp. | reverse complement strand
GCCAGCCTCTGAAAAATTTTTCCTTGTCAGTGAGCACCGAGTCTTTGTTGTAGGTCATCCATCGGCCGTGTTTGGTGCCCTTATAGAAAATGCCTTCTTGAAGCACAATATTACCCATGGTACGCTTGAATGGACCGTGCAGCAAAACTCCTTTTTTGGGATCGAAGCTTTGGGGAATGGTTTTGCGAATTTCTTTTCGCGTATAATCAAACCAGTAAACGTCACGAACGAACGTCTGTGGCTTCTCACTTTTTTTCAGGAAGTAAAAGATCTCGTAGGTAACTCGATCGCCATAGCCTTTGCGTGTAAAACCTTTGCGGGTTTTGATGCCGTAAAAAACTTTTTTCTTTGGCTTCTTTTTTTTCTTTTCAGGCTCTTCTTTTTCCTCTTCTCCAAAGTCAAGCGTCACTGGAGTGTCGATGGTAAAGCGTTCGTCTTCTTGTTCTCGTTCCTCCTGTTCCTGAGCGAGCAGTCTGGTGTTTACCGATGCGAGGAAAAGACTAGCTATGAAAAGAAATTTGCGCATAGAGCTTGATAGCAAGAAACGAAAAATTGCGCTAAAAATTATGTGACTCGCCACCAAGGCACTAAGGCATCGAGAATTTTTAATTACTCTTGGAGCCTTAGTGTCTTTGTGGCTAAAATAATAGGCTATGAAACGAGTTCAACACTTCGCTTGATAAAGTTTGTCAGGTCAGCGCCTGTAAGCATGTTCTGTGAAAGCAACGCCAGGTCGTATGCCTGCTTGGCAAGTTTCGATTTCTGGCCATCATCTGCTGCCAGAATTTTCTGAACCAGCGGATGATTACCGTTGATAGATACATTGTAGTGATCCGGCATGGCGCCCATGAAGCCATATTGACCTCCTCCAAGCTTTGACATGTCTTTCATTCTTCGCATGAACTCACTGATGGTGATCAACACCGGCAAATCGTTGGGAGACATAGATTCAACAGCTACCGTCATATTCTTGTTGTTGATAGCAGTTTCGAACACAGTCTTCACTTTTTCCTGGTCCTCCGTGCTTAAGACGCTTTCAATCTTATTGTCTTTTTCAATAAGCTTTTCTGCGGTGTCGCTGTCAACGCGTTTCAGCTGAACTTTCTCGAGTTTTTGCTCCAGGCTGTTTACAAAGTGACTATCCAGCACACCATCGAGCACAAGCACATCATAGCCTTTGTTTTGAGCGCCTTCGATGAATCCATGCTGCTTGCCTTTGTCGCTGGCATACAAGAAGACCACGTTGCCCTCCTTGTCGGTCTGATTGGTTTTTGTTTTCTCTTTGTATTCGTTGAAAGTGAAGTATTCATCGTTCACATTCTTAAGCAATCCGAAATCTTTCGCGCGATCGTAGAATTTTTCATCAGCGATGATTCCGTATTTCACGAATAAACCGATGTCGTCCCACTTCTTTTCAAAATCTTTTCTGTCTTTCTTGAAAAGATCCTGAAGCTTGTCGGCAACCTTTTTCGTGATATGCTGGCTGATCTTCTTCACGCTCGAGTCAGACTGAAGATAGCTCCGCGATACATTCAACGGAATATCAGGTGAGTCGATAATACCATGAAGCATCATCAGGAAATCCGGAACTACGTCCTTAACTTCATCGGTGATAAACACCTGGCGCGAATAAAGCTGGATCTTATTCTTCTGGATCTCGAAATCGTTCTTCACCTTCGGAAAATACAAGATTCCCGTGAGGTTGAACGGATAATCAACATTGAGATGGATCCAGAACAATGGATCTTCAGAGAACGGATAGAGTTCTTTATAGAATTTCAAATAGTCGTCATCCTTCAGGTCGCTTGGAGACTTTGTCCAAAGGGGTGAAGGATTGTTGATGATGCGATCGCGGATTTCGGTTTTGAATTTCGGTTTGCCGTCAGCATCAGTACCGTCTTCGACACGCTCTTCCTTTGTTCCGAACTTGATCTCCACAGGAAGGAACTTGCAATATTTTTCAAGGATGCCTTTGAGGCGATATTCGTCAAGGAATTCTTCGGAGTCCGGGTTGATGTGGAGGATCACATCTGTACCACGCCTTTCTTTTTTGGTTGCCGAAAGTTCGAATTCAGTAGAGCCGTCACATTCCCAACGCGCGGCTTCGTTTTCACCCGCCTTGTATGAGCGGGAAATAACTTCAACCTTATCGGCAACCATAAAAGCCGAATAAAATCCGAGCCCGAATTTTCCGATGATGTCTTTGCCGTCAGCTTTATCTTTGAATTTTTCGACAAACTCCGTGGCACCGGAAAACGCGATCTGGTTGATGTATTTTTTGATCTCGTCACCAGTCATACCGATACCCTTATCACTCACGGTGATGGTCTTTTTGTCTTTATCGAATGAAACTTCGATTGCCAGTTCGCCAAGTTCGCCACTGAACTCACCCATGCTGGCGAGTTTTTTCAATTTTTGAGTGGCGTCAACTGCGTTCGAAACCAATTCCCTCAAAAAGATCTCGTGATCCGAATAGAGGAATTTCTTGATGATGGGAAAGATGTTTTCGGTATGAATTGAAATCGTGCCTTTTTCGAGTGTGTCTGCCATAATATTGCTGGTTCAGATTCGTTTGTTGATGTGTCCGCTAGTGGTCAAATTGCGTTCCAGCTTGCAAAAAAATGACAGGATGACAGATCGACCGGCTAATTTTTTTTGTAATTTTCGAATAGGGCCGCTTCCAACGTGTTGACCTTCGAGCGTGTCTAAATTTTGCCAACAACACCAAGATCCTCTCCTATGAAAATCAAGCATGTCATTCCTTCTCTGGCCGGATTAGCCCTGGTCTGTTTTTCATGCACAACAGAAGATTCACCGGTCCAGACGTTGACCCTGGACCTGCCGGAGACACCAGCCGTTTATAAGACGGGCACGGACAAACCTACCCTTGGCCGAGTCCTTTTCTACGACCGCAAGCTTTCCCTCAACAACTCCGTGTCGTGCGCATCGTGCCACAAACAAACACTGGCATTTGCCGACAACGAAGCCTTCAGTCGCGGATTTGAAAATAAGATGACGGTGCGCAATTCGATGCCCATTCAAAATATTGGCAATACGCTTGACTCTACCGTGATCGGGTTTCCCGGACAGCTTCCAACATTTCTTTTTTGGGATGGTCGTGAACAAAACTTGACGGTCATGGTTACAAAACCAATTTTGAATCACATCGAAATGGGTTATAATGACCTGAGCGGCCTTGAAGAGAAACTCGCCACGGTGCCCTATTACGAAGAGCTGTTCGAAAAAGCATATGGCGATAAAACGATAACCAAAGAGCGCATTGCCGAAGCGATTGCAAGTTTTGTCGAAAGCATCACCAGTCAACAAACTAAATTCGATAACACCATGCGTGGACTTGGGCAGTTGACTGCGATCGAACAAAAAGGAAGATCGTTATTCACCAGCACCTACGACTGTAATTCCTGTCATCAAATCGAAAATCCGCACGGATATATTCTCGCAGGAACATTTGCCAACATCGGGCTTGACAAGAACTACGCTGATCCAGGCCTGGCAAACGTGACGCATAATCCATCTGATGATGGGAAATTTAAAATTCCGTCACTGCGGAACGTTGCGTTAACAGCTCCTTATATGCACGATGGCCGGTTCGAAACATTGGATGACGTGATGGACCATTACAGTGATGGAATCGAGGACAATCCAAATGTCGATTTTCGCCTGCGCAACCCCGATGGTACTCCAAAGCGAATGGAAATACCCGAAGGCGACAGAACTGCCATCATTGCATTCCTGCATACATTAACTGACTACGGCATGATCACCGACCAGAAATTTTCAGACCCCTTTAAGCTTCAATAGATGCTCAAAAAAATTTGCTGGATTTTGGTCGCAGCCATGTTCGGCCAACTCAATGTATTTGCCCAGGATGAAACGCAGCCCGTTAAAACAGCGAATCACTACATCGGCATACAGGCCAATCAGCTGATTCGGCAGATCTTCAATTTCAGTGGTTCGAGTGGTGCGATCAACAATCCGTACTTTCTTACGTACCAGGTGAATTCAATACGCACCGGTGCTGGCTTGAACGTTGGATTTGGTTATACTTTTTCAGAGATCGATAACGGGGATGATTTTGTTGACCGCACAACGACTAACAATGATTTCTTTTTTCGTGTGGGTTTCGACAAAAAATCTAAACTCACACCGCGCTGGATCGTGGCATGGGGCCTTGACTTCGTAGTTGATGCGGAAAAAAACAGCACAAAGACCGAAGAGAAGACCCAGTCGAAGAGCAAATTCGAATCAACCTCCAAAATAAACGGCCGGGGATTTGGTCCACATTTCAATTTGAGTTACCGCATCAATGACAAGATTCTCATTGGCACGGAGGCAAACTATTATTTCAAGGCATCAACGGAGGATCGGGATGAGACGTCATCTTTCGTGAGTATTGAATTCGACCCGTTCACCGGGCAGCAACGTGAAGTGCGTCACAACAACAACAACAGTACGAGTCAGAAATTCAAGAATTTCCAGTTTAATGCTCCCGCTGTAATTTTTGTGATCCTTCAGTTCTAACGAAGTCGATCGGAATCGCGTACAAGTTTCTCGTCTTTGCGTATAAAGCGATTAGCAAGCAGATTGCA
>CBHROW010000400.1:0-4642 GCA_966080355.1 uncultured Chryseosolibacter sp. | reverse complement strand
TAGGAGCAAAAAGGTGACCGCCTTTTTCATCGAATAAAGGGAACTCGCTTCGAGAGAGACTTTACCTTAGTGGGATGATTTAAGTTAATGAAATTCCGGGATTTTCGATGACTCACGCGTGTAAAAAAATGCCAGGATCTTTCTTAAAAAAGCGTGAAAATGCTACGATTTGAGGTTTTTAACGAATTTCGGAATTTCAATCGAAATGTCTTTTGCGTTTTCAAGCATAGAAATGAATGCACTACCCACGATTGCGCCCGCGCCAAAAGAACAAGCCACCTTGAAAGTTTCGCTGTCGGAGATGCCGAAGCCTATCAAAATCGGATTAGAAAGTTTCATCGATCCAATTCTCCTAAAATAGTCAAGCTGTTCATCTGCGAAGCCCTTTCTAACACCTGTTGTACTGGACGCAGAAACCGCATAAACGAAACCACTGCTCAGTTCATCGATCTTGTTAATTCTCTCAACCGAGGTTGTCGGTGAGATAAGGAACGTGTTGCAAATGTGGAATGAATCAAAGTGTGCACGGTATTTTTCCTCGAACTCATAGGCAGGCAGGTCGGGAATGATCAGCCCGTCAACTCCAGCCTTATGTGCGTCTTCGACAAATTTTTCCACACCGTATTGCATCACAGGATTTAAATATCCCATCAACACAACGGGGAGGTTGCACGTTTTGCGCAAGTCAGTCACTTGTTCCAGCAGGAGTCTGACGTTCATGCCATTATCGAGTGCGATCTTGTTGCTGCGCTGGATGGTTGGCCCATCAGCTACCGGGTCGGAGAATGGAATACCGATCTCGATAATATCAGCGCCAGCCTTTTCAAGCTCCTTGCCGATCGTAACCGTATCGTTAAGCGCAGGAAAACCCGCTGTATAAAAGACAGAAAGGATATTTTTTTGTCTCGTTTGAAATAAACTAGTGAGGCGATTGGTCATGGGTGAACTAAGATTTCCGATTTAAGATTTCCGATTTCTGGTTTTCTGATTTAACTAATATTTCCCCCATCGAATGTAAGTCTCCAGATCTTTGTCGCCACGGCCGGAAAGGTTGATCACAACGACATCATCGGGACTAAATTCGAACTGACCGAGTGCCGATACCGCGTGCGCAGATTCAATTGCAGGTATAATGCCTTCCAGGCGACTGAGCTCGATTCCAGCATTCATCGCGTCATCATCGGTCACGTTGACAAATGTGACACGTCCTGTATCAAACAAGTGTGCGTGAATCGGCCCGATACCCGGATAATCCAATCCCGCAGAGATTGAATACGGTTCTACGACCTGGCCATCATCTGTTTGCATCAACAACGTTTTGCTTCCATGCAACACGCCTGGCTTACCCAAAGCTGTCGTAGCCGCAGACTCACCCGAGCCGACTCCATGCCCCGCAGCTTCAACACCGACAAGATTGACGTGCTCGTCAGTGAGAAAATGATAAAAAGCTCCCGCGGCATTGCTTCCTCCGCCAACACAGGCAAAGACATAATCAGGATACGGATTGCCTGTCACTTCGCTGAGCTGTGATCTCATTTCCGCACTGATCACTGATTGAAAGCGCGTCACCATATCGGGATAAGGATGTGGACCAACCACCGATCCAATAATATAGTGTGTATCTGTAGGGTTGTTGATCCAATGACGCATCGCCTCGTTCGTAGCATCTTTCAAGGTCATATTTCCACTCGTGGCTGCAACGACCTTCGTCCCAAGAATCCTCATCCGTTCAACATTCGGCCGTTGGCGCTCCATATCGACCTGCCCCATGTAAACTGTGCATTCCATACCCATCAGTGCGCATACCGTAGCCGTTGCAACTCCGTGTTGACCAGCACCGGTTTCAGCAATGATCTTCTTTTTGCCAAGCCGCTGCGCCAACAGAATTTGACCGATGGTGTTATTGACCTTATGTGCACCGGTATGGCAAAGGTCTTCACGTTTCAGAAATACTTTGGCGCGGTGCTTTTCTGAAAGACGCTTTGCCAAATACAAAGGCGTTGGCCTGCCCACGTAGTCCCGCAGCAGATCATGGAATTGCTTCTGAAAACCGTCTTCGTGAATAATGGTCAGGTAGCTGGTCCTCAGTTCCTCCACGTTCGGATAAAGCATTTCAGGAATATAAGCTCCTCCGAATTTTCCGTAGTAGCCCCGTTCGTCAACTTTGTAGCTCATGATCTCTTGGTTTTTGGATCGCAATGGTTACTTCGCGAACCTTGTTTAAATCTTTCAATGCCGGAGCGACTTCAACTCCGCTGTTTATGTCGACCGCGTGAATGTTCATTCCGCAAAGTGAATCAATATTTTTTATTTGCGAAGGCCCTATCCCTCCGCTTAGAAAAAAAGGAACAGACTGATCATAACGTTTTAAGATCCTCCAATCGAATGTCTGTGCATTTCCGCCAGGATTTCTTCCCTTGGTATCAAATAGAAAAAAATCCGACACCGTCCGATAAGCGTTCGTTCTGTTGAAATCAAATTGATCGTCTACTGAAAACACTTTAATAACCACCAACTTGTTTTTTTTCAGTTGCTCGCATTGCTGTGGGCTTTCAATGCCATGAAGCTGAACTCCATCAAGGTGATATTGGCGTGCAATTTTCTCTATCGTATCAATCGACTCATTGACAAAAACTCCTATTTTCTTAATCGAAGGGTTGAGCTCCGGTATGTTGAAATCAACACCGACATAGCGAGGTGATTTTTGGTAAAAAATAAATCCAAAATAGTCAGGGGCGAGCGCAGCAATCGCTCTGATGTTCATTGCATCACGCATCCCGCAAACCTTTAACTTCAGATTCATCTTGCTCCCTTTAGAGTTTGAACAGTTTTAAGTGTTTCCATGAATTCGGCAGCTGATCTACCCGGATCGACATCCTTCATAAAGTTCTCACCGATCAAAAATCCCTGAAACCCATAAGTCTTTAGCTCGGCAATAGCCTTCACATCCGAAATTCCGCTTTCCGACACTTTTATCGCTGACACCGGAATTTGTCCGGATAATTCTTTCGAAGTTTCCAAGCTTACTTTGAATGTCTTCAAATCGCGATTGTTCACACCGATCAGGTCCGCGCCAATGCCTCCATGTAAATCCAGTTCGTTCTTATCGTGAACTTCGAGTAAGACCTCGAGTTGAAGTGAATGCGCGAGCTCCGTTAGTCGCTTTGACAATGGTGGCGTCAGAACAGCTGCGATCAGCAGGATTGCATCAGCTCCAATTGCCTTTGCTTCGATGACCTGATAATCATCGATAGTAAAATCTTTCCGAAGGACGGGGCAGGTACAAACGCCTCGCGCGATCTCCAGGTCAGCATTACTTCCGCCAAAAAAATCACGATCGGTGAGAACGGAAACCGCGGAAGCCCCTGCCCTTTCATAACCGGCTACTACGGAATCTATTGTAGCAACTGCGTTGATGACGCCTTTCGAGGGCGACCTGCGCTTGAACTCTGCGATAATCCCAGTCTTGTCTGTTCGTTGAATGAATTCCCGCATGGAAAAAGTAGAACGCGAGAATATCGATTTTTTTTCAAGCCTGGCGATGGGAACAGATTTCTTCGAAAGCTCAACTTCCTGACGTTTACGCGCAACTATTTGTTCAAGGATATTCATGGTCACGACTGAATAAGAAGCTTGAAATGTTTTAGTGCTTTGCCTGAAACTAGCGCCTCTCGGGATCGATCGACCGCTGACTTCAATCCGGATCTACGATCAGCCGCATAAAGGGCCATCGCAGCATTTGCCACTACGGCATCGGTTTGTTGCTGCGAGCCCTTTCCCTCCAGCACATCCAAAAATATTTTAGCGGATTGCTCCACTGAATTTCCTCCGCGGATATCGGCCGGATCCAATTTTGACATACCCAGGTCGCCAGGGTCGATCACCCGTTCGCCTTCGTTGTTGAAAAATTTTACAGCTCCGGTCAATGAAACTTCATCATAACCATCGAGGGAGTGCAAAATCAAAAAGTCTTTAACGGTGTCCTGATACAAGTAGCCGTACTGCCTGGCGAGCTCAAGACTAAAAACGCCAACGAGCTGTCGGGTTGGGAAGGCTGGATTGGCCATCGGGCCTAGCATATTGAAAAATGTTTTTACACCGAGTTCCTTCCGAATGGGCGCAACATTCTTCATGGCTGGATGGAACAACGGGGCGTGCATAAAACAAATATTCGCCCGATCAAGACTTCGTTTTAGGGCATCGATGTCGCTCGTAAACTTATATCCAAAATGCTCAAGCACATTCGATGATCCGCAAGCAGAAGAAACACCATAGTTACCGTGTTTGGCGACCGGTTGCCCTGCGGCAGCAACAACGAAAGACGATAGTGTCGACATATTGAAAGTATTTTTTCCATCACCTCCCGTTCCGCACACGTCCATTACCGGCTGATCGAAATCTGCACGGATACACAACTCTAGCATCGCATCGCGGAATCCCTGCAATTCGTCAACCGTAATACTCCGCATCATGTATACGGTCATGAATGCGGTGGTTTGGCTGGGGTTATATTTCCCTGACGCGAGGTCAATAAGCACCTGCCGGGCAGTGTCTTTTGTGAGCGACCGATGCTCGATCAATTCATTGAGTATTGCTTTCATGAAATTTTCAAATAGTGAAATTAAAATATCGAATCATGATT
>CBHROW010000399.1:0-4646 GCA_966080355.1 uncultured Chryseosolibacter sp. | reverse complement strand
TGTGCGGTGTGTTTGATCTCGATTTCGTCCATGGCCGACCGATAGGTAATGGAATGTGTTCCTGGAACTGTTCCGATCCGTTCCGACTGGATAACCAAGTCGCTAGCTGCAGGCGATGGTGAATTCACCCACTTCTTTTTTCGGGATATATTTTTTAAAACACTTTCGGCAAGGGTTATGGCGGTACCACTTGGAGCATCTTTTTTTTCTGTATGATGAATTTCCGTCAACGACACATCGTATGCCTCGAAGCCTTTCATCAGCTTAGCGAGATACTCATTGAGTTTGAAGAAGAGGTTTACGCCAAGGCTATAATTTGAAGCGTAGAAGAATGCGCCATCGGTATTTTTTGTGAGCGCTTCGATCTCCGGCTTTTTCGCAAGCCATCCTGTTGTCCCGCACACTACCGGAATTCGTTGTTCGAGGCACTCGCGAATATTGCTGTAGGCTGCATCAGGATGTGAGAACTCAATGGCAACGTCTGCATGCACGCCTTTGAGATCACCATGATTATCAATATCGATCTTTCCAGCGATCGTGTGGCCGCGCTCGAGCGCGATTCGTTCGATCGTCTTTCCCATTTTACCATAGCCTACGAGCAGAATTTTCATGATGATCTGTTAAGAAGTCTGCAAGGTAAGCGATGCGGTCAAAATCTGAAAATTACCGCCATTCCGGTTTGCTTTCCGATAATGACATCTTGATACATAACGGGCTCGATGCTCACTTTGAGGTTCGGATTGAGATCGAACTCTTTAAGGTGTGCGTCAACGTGCGCGTCAATGATCTGAAGCAGGTACATTCCCCCCATCAGTATCACGTAGAAATCCCGTTGCCTTCTGGTGCGGTCTACAATTCTCCGGAGTTGAGCGGTAGTGAGGTTGGTAGCCGGATTTACCTGCGTTTCCGCCCTGAGATTGTGCTCAAGGTTGTAGAACAGGTGCACTTTGTATTTGTTATAGTAGTCGTTGTAGATGGAGATCTGTCTGCCAATGAGGTAAAATCCTCCGTATACCAGCGGGAGCTTCCAGTATTTTTTGTTGTACACCTGGCCGAGTCCGGGAAGCACGGCTGCATACAAAAGCGCTTTGCGCGGATTGAACCGTTTTGCGTACGACTGGATCAATGTTGTGTCTTCGGCTTCAAGTAAAACCGTGTCACGCTCGATCTGAAGGGAATCTTGTGCCAGCGCAGGAACGCATGCGAGTAAAAACAAAAACGCGACAAGACATTTCTTCATGGCCCGATAAAAACGCGAAGGTAGATATTCCTGGCGAAATCACATCTTGAGAATGTCGAGGATCCGGTTCAGGTCTTCAACAGACAGGAATGGGATCTTGATCTCGCCTTTTCGTCCATCGCTCCTTATAACAACCCGAGTGCCAAAGTGTGAAGAAAGGCTCGATTGAAGCTGCGAAATTTCTTTTGATACAGGTGCTGAAGGTGCCGAAGTCGCTGCAGGCTCAGGTTTTCTTTGCGAGAGCTCACGCACGAGCTCTTCGACCTTTCTTACCGACAACTCATCGCTAACCGTCTTTTTGAAAATGTAAAGCTGTTGTTCCGGATTTTCAACGTTGATGATCGCGCGGGCATGCCCCATAGACAGTTTGTTATCGCGAACTGCAATTTGAATATCGGGCGGAAGCTTGAGCAAGCGAAGATAGTTGGTAACTGTTGCGCGATTTTTACCTACGCGTTCGCCAAGTTCATCCTGCTTCAAGCTACACTCAGTGATAAGCCGCTGGTAGCTTAACGCAATTTCTATCGCATTCAGGTTTTCTCGCTGGATGTTTTCGATCAACGCCATCTCCAGCATCTGCTGATCATCGGCAGAGCGGATGTAAGCCGGTATCGACTTCAAGCCTGCGAGCTTGGATGCCTGGAATCTTCGTTCGCCCGAAATCAGCTGATATTGATTTTGCGTCAGCCTGCGAACGGTGATCGGTTGGATGATACCATGAACACGGATGGATTCGGCCAGTTCGAGAAGCGCATCTTCATCGAAATGTGTGCGCGGTTGAAATGGATTCACTTCGATCTCTTCAACGGGAATTTCGGCAATGCCGCCTGCGGGTTTTGCTGGGGTTACGCCTACCGGGATATCCACTTCGAGTTTGTCGTCCGACTCATTGTCGCTCAACAACGCACTGAGTCCTCTTCCTAAGGCTTTTTTCTTACTCATTTCGCTACACCGTTTACTCCATTCTTATTCAATATTTCGTGGGCGAGGTTCAGGTAACTGATCGCGCCTTTACTTTCTGCATCGTGAACGATCGCGGGCAAACCGAAACTTGGCGACTCACTCAACTTCACGTTCCGAGGAATGATCGTACCAAAAGTCATCTTTTGAAAATGCGTTCGGACTTCTTCCACAACCTGGTTGCCGAGGCTGGTTCTCGAATCATATAACGTCAGGAGGATACCTTCTATTTCGAGCTTGGGATTAAGTCTTGTTTGAATGATCTTGATCGTGTTCAATAATTTACCAAGGCCTTCGAGTGCAAAATATTCGCACTGTACCGGAATGATAATTGAATCAGCGGCCGTGAGCGCGTTGATGGTGATCAAACCGAGTGATGGCGAGCAATCGATGATAATGTAGTCGTAATCATTTTTTACACGGCCAAGGGCGTCACGCATTTTCTCTTCCCTGCGTTCAATGCTCACCATTTCGACTTCCGCACCAACCAGGTCGATATGAGAGGGCATGATGTCGAGATATTTCAAGTCGTTCTTTACAATCGCCTCTTTGGGATTCACACCATCTACCATGCATTCGTAAATGCCTTGCGTGATGTCTTTCGGGTTCAATCCCAACCCTGAAGTCGAATTTGCCTGCGGATCAGCATCTACCAGCAGCGTTCTTTTTTCAAGAACTGCAAGGCTAGCCGCCAAGTTGATTGCCGAAGTTGTTTTACCAACGCCACCTTTTTGATTTGCGATCGCTATGATTTTTCCCATTCGATAAAAAAATAAACCCCTTCCGTTCTGGACAGGGGTTACAAATATAAATGAATTTACACATGACCGTGGAACACCGTGGAACGTATTATCCACAATCGTTGCACAAATTTGCCGGGTACTAACTCATTGTTTTTCAGGAGGAAACCTACGCTCTTGTTGAACCAGCCTTGAGTTATGCACGTGGCTGCATGGTTATTTTTTCTTTTTGCGGTCGTCCTGGGCTTTGCGTTTCGCTTCCTCACTTGCCTTCATGGCGTCTTCGAGCCGCGTCATGAACTTGGATTTCTTTCCGGTGCCGCTGGCATTCTTCTTCCGGTTCTCTTCGAGGATCAGTTTGATCTTGTTATCATCGACAAACCTGCGGATGATGGCCTGTTGTGCGAATGTTACGAGGTTGGAAACGAAATAATAGAATGTCAAACCTGCCGAGAAGGAGTTCAATACGAAGAAGAAAATGATCGGCATGATATACGACATCGACTTCATCGGGCCCTGCACGGATGACAGCTGGTTGTTCTGCCAGGTATAGATCAGTGTTGATGTTGTCATCAAAAGCGTGAACAAGCTGATGTGATCGCCTACTCCGAACGGGATGCTGAAAGGCAGATGGATGAGTGAGTCGTAGGTTGAAAGATCTTCCGCCCACAGGAACGGCTGCTGCCGGAGTTCAATGCTGGCAGGGAACAGATAGAACATGGCAAAGAGGATCGGCATCTGCAAGACAACCGGGATGCATCCGCTGATCGGATTCACGCCTACCTGCTGATACAATTTCAACTGCTCTTGCTGAACCTTGGTCATGTCATCGCCATGTTTCTCTTTGATCACATCAAGGTCTGGCTTGAGCACTTTCATTTTAGCCATACTCAGGTAGGAGCGATAGGAGAGTGGCGCCAGTACGAGCTTCAGCAAGATCACAAGGATGACGATGATGAGCCCGTAGTTCGAAATGATCTTCGTCAGGAAATGGAATACAGGAAAGATCACAAACTTGTTGATCCAGAACACCGGGGGCCATCCGAGATATACGTTCTTTTCAAACTTGTCGGCAACCACATCGATCTGATGGTAATCGTTCGGGCCAGCATAGAATTTAAAATCGCATTTTCCGTCAACCAGGCTAGCTTTCGGAATGAAGAGTTTTACGCTCGCATTCTCCACCACTGAAGTATCGGTGGGAACCGATATGTTGAACTCGCCACCGCTGAAATTGTTCTTCGCGATAATTGCAGACAAGAAAAATTTTTGTTTGATCGAAACCCATTTCACCGGATCCGCAGTTGCTTCGGTGTCATCGCTCGAACGTTCTTCCAGGTCTTCGAAACCTGCAGTTGAAGTGTAGTAATTGACGGTGGTATGATTTCTCGTTTCAACCAGGTCTTTTTCAGTCGGCTGAATGTGATCGTTCCACAAGAACACCAGGTTGTCTCCACCCAAAGTTTCTGACATGCCTTTTTGGCGAATGGAATATCCAATCTGATAACCTTTTGAAGGAATCGAATAGGAATGGGTAAGCATGGCTCCGTTCGCTAATTGGATGCTGAAATCAACCACGGTGCTATCGCCATTCTTACGTTCGTTCACGCTGTAATACAAGCTATAGAGGTCGACATTTTTTCCTTCGTATTGCGTGAGCAAAGTAAAGTTCGACCGTTCGGGTGTGATGAGGTAGAGGGGCTTTT
>CBHROW010000398.1:0-4657 GCA_966080355.1 uncultured Chryseosolibacter sp. | reverse complement strand
AACAGTCTTCAGGTGTATAATCAAACCGGCCAAGCGCTTTGAACATGTAGTCGCGAAAGTTTTTGAATCCTGCGTTGACAGCAACCCGGTGACGAAGTTTGATCAACGAAGAAAACAGGTTATCGAGCTCATCGCGATCCTGCAACCTCCGCTCGCTGATTTTGTACCAGGCTTCTTCACGCTTTTTTCGATCAGGAGCCATCAGTATGACCGAGGCTTGCTGGAGCGTCATTTCCTTTCCATCGACCGTCACCGTCATCGCGCCAGAGATCTGCGCATACTTTTGCGCTTGCGTGGCGATCTCGGTAAAGAGCGGCACGTTTTCCTCGCGGAAGATCTCGATGTCCTTTTTCAAATTACGGACCATCAGATCATAGCCAGGCTGTTCGGCCAGCACGTTAGTGAACGCTGACGCTGCAGCCTTCTTATTGAGCTGATCAGAAATGGGTGCGATCTGTGGTTGGATATTTTGAATGAAATCCTGGTAAGCTGCGAGGTAATCTTTGTTCTCCGTGTAGCACGTCATTCGGATATAACGCCAGGCCAGGTCTTCGGAAATGACCGATTCAAGCTCGCTCCGGTTGAGGAACCACTGCTTCAGCTCTTGCACCGACCCGATGTCTTGCGCCAACAGCTTGTCGAAAAAAGGCTTGAGCACTTCCCACGAAGTGACCGCAAAATTTTCGGGAAGGAACTTGCGCTTGGCGCGTTTTGGAATATCGAGAACTTCACTCATAATTCTTCAAATTAAGTGAGCAAAATAGGTAAATCAGTTGGCAGTTGGCAAGTGGGCAGTAGGCAAAGTGTGGATTAATTCATTTTGTGGTCCCTCGAAAGCATTGAACAACCGTGCAAACAAGAAAGAGCAGAATCAGCGCTATACAGCCGGTAACTTCTGTTCGTGAATTCCGTTTTTACACCGTGATCCTTCACCAATTTCCCGATCTGCAATGGCTTAAAAAACAAGCGGAAGACAACTTTGCAAACCGGAAGGACTACGCTGGCAGAACGCTCCCGACAGATGGCTGGCCAACCGTGCTGCTAAACGTAAAATCCGAGTCGATATTTCGCGACAATATCCGTGGGCCGCTTTCGATCTTCACAAATCTGTCCGGATCAAGTGTAGTAGCGTGCAATGGCAAACGTTCGAATGTTCACCAAGGATTTTTCTTTGTAACAAATCATGATCAGCGGTACTCATTGGAGATTGAAGCAGGACAAGAGGTTGAAACTTTCAATATTCATTTTGGAGAATATTGGATCGACCAGGCCCTGGCGACATTGCGCTCAGAGAAAAAATTAATTGACGATCAGTATTTCATTGCACCCGGTTCCCGCCATGAGTTTTATAATAGACTACAACCGGTATCGGCCGAATTCAGCGCACTTGTTCATCAATTGAAATTGTGCTCGGATTCTTTGCAAGAGGAAGAGCTATTATACGAAATCCTGGTTCTGTTACTGCGATCGGACCAACGGATCAGAGGGGCTGAGCAACGTTTACCGTCACTGAAAATTTCCACACGTGAGGAAGTGACGAAGCGCCTGATGCAATCTACCGACTACATCTATTCTTTCTTCGATCGTGATCTCACCCTTGACGAACTCGCACAGGCTTCGTGCATGTCGAAATTTCATTTTTTGAGATTGTTCAAAACCGCATTTGGAAAAACTCCGCATCAGTTTGTGAACGATGTGAAGATCGAACAGGCGAAGGCGAGGTTGAAACAAAACAAGGCAGAGATCATCGATATATCGAGGCAGCTCGGGTTCAAAGATGCTTCCACATTCAGCCGGGCGTTTAAAAAGACGGTAGGTGTTTGGCCAAGGGAGTACCGTGGCTAGCTGCGCCTTTGGTACTTTAATTCTAAATTCAATTATTGTCTTGCGATTGACCGACTTAGTCAATTGGCGGCTTCGGCAATTCACCGCTAAGGCGCAAAGTCGCAAGGTTCGCAAAGAAAATTCCATTTAATCTCAGCGCTTAGTGCCCTCCCAATATTGCTTCGCTCATCGGGATCCTCGATGTCGTGCCATAAAAAGCAATTTTTGTCATGGCGAGGATTTCGGTACGTTCGTACAAGGTGGTAAATTCACTACTATGAACACCACACTCCTACTCATTGCTGAAATCGGATTTTCTGTACTGACCATTATTTTTATGGTTTTGTTGATCAGACTTATCAAGTCAGGTATCGATGCGACATCGTGGGATCACCTGAAAAAGAAACGTGTGTTGCGAAATATCGTCATTGCACTGATCAGCTGGTCTGCAGCTATATCATATTGGTCACTTTCGGGAATCATGGGAAATTTTTCAATCTTTCCGTTGAATTTTCTTCCGGTAATCGCTTTACCATTGATCACGATATTTGTCCTGATCATCCGGTCTAAAAATCTGTCAGACATTCTCAAGCATACATCGCCAGCCGCTGTGGCACGTCTCCAGGTGTTTCGATTCTTTGTCGAGATCTTATTATGGGTATTATTTGTCGCGAACGTACTTCCCGCGCAAATGACATTCGAAGGAATGAACTTTGATGTCTTGTCCGGAATTACCGGGCCCATTGTTGCTGTGCTGATTGCGCGCAACAAGATCTCAAGCGTTGGTGTAATAATATGGAACGTGTTGTGTCTGGTCTTGCTCGCCAATATTGTAACGATCGCGATCCTGTCGACACCCTCTCCCATTCAGGTATTCATGAATGAACCGGTGAATACCATTGTCACGAAATTCCCAACCGTATTCCTTCCCGGTTTTCTCGTTCCGCTGGCTTATACGTTGAGTTTCTTTTCGATCAAACAAATGACGATGCGTGCTTCGATCAAAATCCAAAATGTTTAACCACCGAGGAACCAAATGTCTGGCGACTAAAGCACCAGCACACAAAATTTAAAAAGGCGCTGCGAGGATTTCGTGTCTTTGTGCCTCCGGCTTGCTTCGCTCAGAGCTCCTGCCTAAAAAGCTTCATGGAAGGCAGGATCTTTGATTTGTGGCTATGAATTTTACTAAATTGGCCAACCAAAAATCAGAACTATGAGAAAACTCAGGTGGGTCATTATTGGCATCGCATTGCTTTCATCCTGTGCATCGCAAAAAGAAGTAAAAACCATTGGCTCCATCGAACAGCTGGATCCGACTCTCAGTGAGCTCATTGACCTGAATGCGAAGATAGAAGTGCTCGACTCAGGTTATAAATGGAGCGAAGGCCCAGTGTGGGTTGAATCACAAAAGATGCTGCTCTTCTCCGATGTTCCAGCAAACACCATTTACAAGTGGACTGATGGCAAAGGAGTTGAAGCGTGGCTGACACCTTCAGGTTACACCGGAGATAAGCCTTCCGCAAGTCGCGAACCCGGATCGAACGGATTGACGCTCGATACCCAAGGCCGATTGATCTTATGTCAGCATGGTGATCGAAGAATAGCGCGACTCAATACACCATTCGAAAAGCCTTCGCCCGACTTTACGACCATTGCAGACAAATTCGAGGGAAACCGATTCAATAGCCCGAACGATTTGGCCGTGCGCAGCAATGGTGATATATTCTTCACCGATCCGCCATATGGACTTCCGAAACAGGAGAACGACTCAACGCGAGAGATCAAATTTCAAGGTGTTTACAAAGTTGATCATAATGGAACTGTTTCTGTTCTGGTAGATTCATTGACACGTCCGAATGGCGTTGCATTTGTTCCTGGTGAGAAAACTTTTATGGTTGCAAACTCCGATCCCGGCAAAGCGATATGGTATGCATTTGACCTTGACGAAAATGATTCGGTTAGCAATGCAAGAATTTTTTATGACGCAACACCATTAGTAGGCGAAAGCAATCCCGGGCTTCCCGATGGATTCCGTATTGATAAGAATGGAAATGTTTTCGCGAGTGGACCCGGTGGAATCTGGATCTTCGACAAAAATGCGAAAGTACTCGGCAAGATCAGGCTTCCCGATCCGACAGCAAACTGCGAATTGGCTGAAGGCGGAAAAGTTCTATATATGACTTCGAACAATAAACTTTTACGGGTAAAATTGAAGTGACATCACGCTCAGTCCCTCTCTTTAAAGGCCTGGAATGACTAGGCCTAAGTAAGTTGTCGGGCTACGGGAAGGTTGAATTCTCGAAATCAAAATCTAAAATCTTAAATCTAAAATTTCTTTTTGGAGATCTTCATCGAAATCCTGGGCTGGATAGGATCATGTGAGGTGATTATCGCCTACGGATTGAATAGTTATCAGAAAATCAAATCTGACTCATGGTTGTTCTATCTGCTCAATCTTACGGGCGGTGCACTGCTGATCATTTATACGGTTTACAAATCAGCCTGGGCAAGCACCTTTATCAATATCGTGTGGGTTATCATTGCAGTTGTTGCAATTGCTAAGTTTGCCGGACGGAAAAAATCAACATGACGGAGAGCGCGAAACAAAATATTCGAATTCAAAAATGGGTCGCGGCCCTTTCGCTTATTTTGCTTGCGATCAAACTTGTTGCCTACTATCTCACCGGCTCCCTCGCCATTCTCACCGATGGACTCGAGGGGATTGTAAACGTTGTGGCCGGATTCTTCGGCTTGTACAGCCTTTACCTTTCTGCAAAGCCGAGAGACCTTGACCATCCTTACGGACATGGAAAGATCGAGTTCATATCCTCGG
>CBHROW010000397.1:0-4675 GCA_966080355.1 uncultured Chryseosolibacter sp. | reverse complement strand
ACTCAACAGGCAAAGTAGTGTTGGCCATTATTGGCGCGGCTGCTGTGGGAGCAGTGATCGGCATGTTGGTTGCACCTGAAAAAGGAAGCGACCTGAGAAAAAGAATTTCTGACACAACCAGTGACTGGTCAAACCAACTCAGCGAACTTCTTGCCCAAGGTAAAGAGCAGCTTCAGAACCTGAAGAGTACTGCTACCGAGGAAGGAAATAATCTCGCCAACCAGGCAGAAGACCGCTACAACAAAGTTAGAGAAAGAGTTTCTTGATTTTTGAAACAGGCACGATCCAGCATCGTGCCTGCTTTTCGCTTTTTTACCAGCTCCTTATGCCACTGACCTCTCCAACTTCATCATCTGAAGTAAAGACCGAGAACCTTGCCGACCGACTCACTAATCTTGCTGAGTCATACTATCAACTCGGAATGTTGCATGTTGCAGACAAAACGAGCTCGATCCTGTCGGTGGGAATTACCGGCTTTATCATGCTTCTTCTTGCCATGTTCGTATTACTGTTTCTTGGACTGAGTCTCGGATGGTATTTTGGCGAACAACTGCACAATATGGTTGCGGGGTTTCTTATCGCTGCAGGTTTTTACGTGTTGCTTGCCCTGACCACGTTGATCTTCCGGAGGTCTTTTTTTATGCCGCGTATCAAAGACATCATCATCCGAAAAATGCATGAATAGTAAGGTCACCAACTACGCGGAATTGCAGGCAGAAAAAAAACGCCTTGAAAATCTTGTAACTTTCCAAAAGCAGCAGCTGCGAAGCGAGATCGAAGATATTAAAACGCGTATAGCCCAACAGTTGCAACCCGTTACCCAGGCAGCAAGAACTGTCAAGCAAATCAGCGCATCTCCACTGCAACCCAACGTGATCGCTCAGGGCACTTCAGCTGTAGTTATGGCCGTTACCCGAAAGTCGTTTCCGAGAATTTCGTTTATCATGGACCTGTTCTTTCCTTCCCTGGTCCGTAATGTTGCACAAAACCTGACTAACCAGTTCATCATAAACCTCTCGAACAAAAGATCGTCAAAACCAATCAGACAGCTTTAACATATTGATTTTCAAAATCTTGTGGATACTCCACCACAGGTCACAACATTAGATCGAACCCTCTTCGATCAAATCCGAAGGCATTGTTTTTTCTTTTCCTACGCATGTTCATTAAACAACTATAGCCATGGAAAAGAACAGGAATCAGAATCAGCCGAATCAAAATCAAAATAGAGGGCAGCAAAATCCGGGAAAGCGGAATGAGCCAGTTGCTTCACAAGGATCGAAAGGCCAGAATGAAAATAGAGGTCAATCGTCACAGGCGTCTCAGGGCCGCCATGAAACCGGCCAGCAAATGCACAATCGCGATCAGCAGTCTTCCAAAGCTCAAAGTGGTTCACAATCGCAGTCAACGGGCGGAAGTCAATCATCACAATCACGCGGAACGATAACCAATCAGGATCAGCAGAGACAAGCAACAAATGCAGGTAGTTCGGACCGCGCGATGAATGAAGAAGAAACAGAAGGCGACAGGCAACAGCGCGAGCGCTTGAAACCATATACCGACATGGGAGATGATTCAGGTGAAAATCAAAAGAAATCTCCTACCATGGAATAAATTAAAAAGGGCGCCTTGACGGGTGCCCTTCTTTCAAAACGAAGAAGCGATGAAAAAAAGAATATTGATCCTGTTCGGTGCCGCCATTGTGATCTTGAGTTCGTTCAGCGATCTCGCTCTTTCCCTTACCTCGGATGAGCAATGGTCGAACTATACGCAGCGCTGGAATACAAAAATGCAATTGACGCACAAGGAGAAAACAAAGCAACAACATTCACAAAACAGGAGCATTACGATGTGTACGAGCAAGAAACAATTAGCAAGCCGTTTGTGAAAAAGCTGCTGGCTATTATCCGACTTTACCCGCTGGTGGTGCGAAGCGTCCCAATCATTTTGATCGCAGATCAGAATAGTGGTGAGAAAGGTTGATATTGAAATCTACTGCTCAATCGAGCAAGATCAAAAGCCACTATGCGTGATTAAAATTCACGACAAACGTTGTCCCTACACCTACTTTTGATTTTACTTCCACAGTAGCATGGTGAGCCTGTAGAATATTCAATGTTGATGCCAAGCCAAGACCTATCCCGTTCCGCTTAGACGTAAAAAATGGCTCGAATAGTTTTGAAAGATTTTCCGCGGGTATTCCGCATCCTGTGTCGCTGATCTCGATCACGTGATTTTCTTCATTGCACACCAGCGTTATTTTCAGCTCGCCAGTCTTTTCCATTGCCTCGATAGCATTGATGATGATATTCAGCAGCGCGATCTTCAGTTTATCTACATCACCACGGACATAGCACGGAGTCTCCGGGTAGGTAAGTTTGAGTTTGATCTGTTTCAGGGTGAGGCGATCAAGCGCTGCAGCGATCGATTCATCAATCGCCTTTTGCAACGGCACGCGGTCCATTGCCATCTCCGCGGGTTTTGAAGAAGTCAGTAATTCGGTGATGAGATCGTTGATGCGCTTGCCATTACGGTCGATAATATCGAGATATATCCTGTCTTCATCTTTAGTAAGAGACGCCAATTGCTCGATCGACATGTGGATGTTACTCAACGGATTTCTCACCTCGTGCGCGAGTGTGCGAACCAATCGGCCTGTTGCCGCCAGTTTTTCAGACAACAGCATCGCCCGCTCATTTTTCTTCTGAGTCGTGATGTCGTGCAAAATGCCCTGGAGGTAGACTATGTTATTGTTATCTTTCTCCACCGACATGTTTAAAATGCAGAACCGTTTTTTTCCTTTGGCATTGGTTAACTCTACTTCCAGATCAGTGACTTCACCGGCTTGTGCAAGACGGTCGCGAATCGTATTGCGGATGGATTCGTATTCGACAAATTGGTAGAGATTGCTTTTCAACAGCTGTGTTTTGTCTGCGCCCAATAACCTTAGCGTTGCAGGATTGATGTCGCGAAATACCAGCGATTTATCTGTAGTAAATACAGCCTCCTTCGAGCGTTCGAAAATATTTCTATACTTACGCTCATTCGCCCTCAGCGCTTTTGTCGAGGCTGCGCGTTCGAGGGCATATCTGATGCAGCGCTCGATCTTCTCGGTGGTCAGTTCCGACTTCACCAGGTAATCTACAGCACCCAGTTGCATAGCCTGCTTGTCAATCACTGAATTTCCTTTTCCCGTGAGCAGGATGATCGGTTCTTCACAGCCCAACTCCATGGCTTCGGTCAGCAGATCAATGCCGGTCTTCGCACCGAGCCGGTAGTCAACGAAATACAGATCGGCTTTTTTTTGCGCGATGTTTTCAAGGGCATTCTTATAATTGTAACACCACTGAATGTCGAGCACACGATCTTCGATGGCTTTGATGAATTCACTCGTAAGAATGAAATCATCTTCATCATCGTCAATGATCAGAATTCGAACAGGCTTTGTGGGATCGTACATCGTTTATCCGTGCTTTTCCGGAAGTATGATCGTAAAGGTCGAGCCCTGGTCAGGAACGCCCTCTGCGAAGATAAGACCGTTATGGTGATTGACAACCTTTTTGCAAATCGCCAGTCCAATTCCAGAACCGGGATAGTCAGCTTTTCCATGCAATCGCTGGAACATCTGAAAGATCCGTTCTGCATGCCGATTCTCAAATCCGATTCCGTTGTCGGTGATCGTTATTTGGTGGTACGTACACGTCTGGATCAAACCATACGATAACTTCTGCGCTGCGTTCAATCTTTCGCCTGTTAGCGATATGCGCGGAGGTTCACCCTTCTTAAATTTAATTGAATTGGCAATGAGGTTGTTGAAGAGTTGACGCAGTTCATGAGGGTTTCCTTCAACAACCGGAAGGCCAGGCGACACCTGGATAGTGGCATTTGATTCATCGATCTTCATATCGAGATCTGCCAACACTTCGCGCACAACAGCTTCGAGATCGACAGTAACAAATGGCATTCGGCCCCGGTTCGCGCGTGAAAATTCAAGCAGCGAGTCGATCATATTTCGCATGTTGAGGGAAGCCGCTTCAATCCGTTTAAAATAGATCTCCGAATCTTGATTGACGTTTCCATTCAAGCTAAGCTTCAACCGTTCGGAGAACATGGTAATTTTGCGCAACGGTTCCTGAAGATCATGCGAGGCAACGTAAGCAAATTCTTCAAGATCATGATTTGAACGGGTCAGCGCTTTCGCACTGCGCACACATTCACGCTCAGACAATCGAACAGGCGTGATATCGCGGGTGATACCAGCAATTTGAATATGACCTGCAAGACCAATCACCTTAGCGCGCGTCAGGAAAATACGCTCCAGGCCAAGAGAGGTTGACACCGGATATTCACACTCGAACGGTTCGGCATTCTGCGTGGCAAGATCGACCAACGTGGTAAGAATATCGCGATGGCTTTCAGCTATACAACCGATATAGAATTCAAATGGAATTCGCTCCGGTAAATCAGACTTCTGGTAGTTGAGGAGCGAATACATGCCTGAGGTCCAATGCATGGTCTGACTCGAAACATCAAGTGTCCACGATCCGAATTGCATCATTTCCTCGATCTCATCCAAGTTGTGAGGCGCAAAAGGACCGTCTTTCTTATCCGCCACAGGAATTTTACCCGAAAATTTTCCCGTTTCGAAAAAGTACTTGACAAGATTGACGGTTTC
>CBHROW010000396.1:0-4677 GCA_966080355.1 uncultured Chryseosolibacter sp. | reverse complement strand
CGTTGTAGAGTACATAATTTACCACATTGTCAGCTTGATGCATCCACATGCGCACTTTCACGGTATAACCTTCCGGTGCTTTATTTTCCGTCTCAGAGAATTTAGGCTCAACCGGAAAATCAACACTGAAAGCACCTGTAGCGTTTGATAACGTTTTCCAGGTTGTTTGTGCAAATGTTGATGCGATGGATAAAAATAAAAATGTGAGGGCAACAGAGAGTCTTAGTTTCATTTCAGGATGGATTTCGTACGCAAAATACGCTATTCGGCAAACATGCGATTACAATGTTCCCCGATCGATCAGTAACCACATGCTTTAGTTCGGGGTTCATCATCGACAAAGCTATGGCCTTAGCCAAAGGTCCTCTGATGTGGTGAGCCTACCGTCTGTTATCGCAATTCTATTTGTCCTCTGGGTGAAGCGCGCTGGTTTACAAACTTATTTAAGCATAAAAAAAGGGACGCGCTAATGTCCCCTTTCTTCTTTAAAATCATTTCGTCTAACCATTCAGTTGAATTTCCTCGCCTTCTTTATTGAGGAACTTATATTCAATAATAGCCATCGAAGTATCTTTCACCATTTTGATCCAACGCTTGTATTTAAAATACCATTTTACGCGCTGGGAGAAAAGTCCCTTGGTAAAATAAGCGTAGAGGTAGGGATGCACTGCGAGAACCAGATCTTTCTCATTCTGCTTCACAAACAGATGTTCAATGTTTTTCTCAATGAGGTCGGAAACAAGAATTGAAGCAGAGATCTTTCCGGTTCCATTGCAGGTCGGACAAACTTCTTTCGTGGCGATATTCATCTGCGGACGAACACGTTCACGGGTGATCTGCATCAGACCGAATTTCGACAGTGGAAGAACAGTAGACTTCGCTTTGTCTTCCATCATCTCCTCGCGCATCACTTTATAGATCAGCTTCTTGTTGTCGAGGCTCTTCATATCGATGAAGTCGATCACAATGATCCCGCCCATATCGCGCAGGCGAAGCTGACGTGCAATTTCTTTGGCGGCTTCAACATTCACCGAGAGAGCCGTGGTTTCCTGGTTCTCCTCGCGATTTGATTTGTTGCCGCTATTCACATCGATGACGTGAAGGGCTTCGGTGTGCTCAATGATGAGATATCCGCCACCGCGGAGGCTTACCGTTTGCCCGAAAGCCGACTTGATCTGCCTTTCAACTCCGAAATTCTCGAAGATCTTGACCTTGCCGTTGTAAAACTTGACGATCTTCTCTTTCTCGGGAGCAATGGTCTTGATGTAGCTTCGAACTTCATCGTACATCTTCTTGTCGTCAACCACAACGTTGTCGAACGACTCGTTCAGCATGTCGCGAAGGAGAGATGAAGTTTTATCAAGCTCACCAATCACTTTGTCGCGTGGATTGGCATGTGGCAGGCGCGTCATCCCCTCTTCCCAGGTTTTCACCAGGTTTCGAAGGTCGCGATCGAGTTCAGCTACTTCTTTATTTTCCGCAACTGTACGAATGATCACACCGAAATTTTCCGGCTTGATCGATTGAATAAGTCGCAGCAAGCGTTTCCGTTCTTCGCTGCTCGTGATTTTTTTTGAAACGCTAACGGCAGTGCTGAAAGGTACCAGTACCAGGTATCTTCCGGCTAACGACAACTCGCAGGATAGTCGTGGGCCCTTCGTTGAAATTGGCTCTTTTACAATCTGAACCGGTATCAGTTGATTTTTCGAAAGCTGTTGGGTGATTTTCCCATGCTTATCGATATCCGGTTCCGGGTTGAATTTGTCGAGTCTGGCACCGTTCATTTTCTTGCCCCGGACCAGCTTCGTAAACTTTTGAAGTGAACTAAACTGAGGTCCCAGATCGAGGTAGTGCAGAAAGGCATCTTTATCGTACCCTACATCGATGAAGGCTGCATTCAATCCGGGAACAACTTTCTTAACGGTTCCCAGATAAATGTCACCCACGGTGAACTTGCTTCCTTCGGCTTCCTGGTGGAATTCAACCAGCGTCTTGTCTTTGAGAAGGGCTATACGACATCCGTCTTGAGCTGCACTAATGATTAGTTCATTACTCAAAACAATAATTTTATGTTAAAAAATGGATGGTATAGTGAACAGGCCCGCATTATAGGAGCCTGCTCATCAGAAGAGATCACTTCTTCTTATGTCTGTTTTTTCTCAGGCGCTTCTTACGCTTGTGCGTTGCCATTTTGTGCTTCTTCCTTTTTTTTCCGCTTGGCATAGTAATGTTTTTGGTTATTTATTTAAGTCTTTCAGATACGAATCGATTGTGGCTTGCACGGCCGGATCCTTATCCATGTTCTTTACATTTTCAAATTGCTCTTTCGCTTTTTGCTTGTCACCCTTGTTCATCCAGGCAATTCCCAGCAAAAGCTGCCCCTGCAAATGATTAGGATTTACTTCGATCAGCCGGTTCAGTCGTTCGATTGCCCGATCATATTGACCCGACTGGATCGACAACATTCCCATGTTGAACAACGCCAGCTCGTTCTTCGGATCTTTTGCCAGCACTTCCCGCAGCAAGGCGATTCCTTGCATAGGGTTCGCTGACGACAGGTAAGTCATCGCCATCTTCGTCTTCACTTCCAGATTTCCCGGGTCGCTCTTAAGCGCCTTTCCGTAGAACTCTTGGGCTTTCATTGCAAATACTCCCTGACGATTTTGATCGAGAGCAAGTGAATACGCCTGATAGTAATTATCACCAGTCTTGATCCAGCTCGATACCGTGTTAAAGAACTTCGCTGATTCTTCCGCGAACCATGCCGCGCTATCAAAATGATTAGCAGCGCGATACAGGTTTGCTAAAGAGTCGGCAAAGATAGCATTTTTTTCTTTTTCTGAACCCTCGGCCAGACGAGCGCGAAATTCAGCGATCCGTTTTTGAAGGCCCTGCGGAGCTGCAGAGTGAGTTTGTATGTGAGAAGCAACCGAATCGGGAGAGGAACCCTGACTCATTTCCGCTTCATTTTCAACAACCGCCTTTGGCAATTGAAAGAGAAGCCAGATAACAAGTGCACTGGCAGCGACAAGGATCAAACGGGTTTTAAGCATAAATGCGAATGGAGGTGAAGGTCAGCCCCCCAATTATTTTTCAGCGAGCTGCTTTACTTTCTCACTGTTTTTGATCTTGTTGATGAAGATCTTCGCGGGCTTGAAGCTAGGAATGTAATGCTCGTCAATGACCAGTGCTGTATTGCGCGAAATGTTGCGGGCAATTTTTTTCTTACGCTTCTTATTAATGAAGCTTCCGAAACCACGAATGTAGATATTGTTGCCGTTCGCCATCGAACTCTTAATAACACTGAAAAATGCTTCAACAGAGGCCGTCACATCAGCTTTGTCTACTCCGGTTTTTTCAGCGATTTCGTTGATAATATCTGCTTTGGTCACTGTTGTATATTTAGAGTCAAAAAATAAATGGGAGGGCAAATTTAGTTTGTGCCCTCAGATTTAAAAATGAATATTGAAAAAATTGATAATCAAGGGGATGGACAAACGATATTTTTCCGATAAAATCGTTAAGTGGTACCTTGAAAACAAGCGAAACCTGCCCTGGCGCACAACACGTGATCCTTATAAAATTTGGCTTTCGGAAATAATCCTTCAGCAAACGCGCGTCAGCCAGGGATTGCCATATTACCTCGAGTTCACTCAGAAATACCCAACGGTATCTCATTTAGCTAACGCCAGCGAACAGGATGTGCTTCGTACCTGGCAGGGACTCGGATATTATACGCGAGCCCGAAATCTTCACCGCTGTGCAAAGTTGATCGCAAACGAATACAAAGGCATTTTTCCATCTTCCTTCGCGGAACTTCGCGAACTGCCTGGTGTTGGCGATTATACAGCAGCAGCTGTTGCTTCATTTTCATTCAAAGAAGCTTCTGCGGTTGTAGACGGAAACGTTTTCCGGCTGCTGGCAAGAGTGTTTGGTATCGAGACAGCGATCAATTCATCTGAAGGCAAGAAAATATTCGGAGCGTTGGCCGCCAGGCTTCTCGATGAGCGTCAACCAGACATCTACAATCAGGCAATCATGGAGTTCGGAGCGATCTGCTGCACACCAAAGGCACCGAAATGTTTCGAATGCCCACTTCAAAAAAATTGCGTTGCGCACGAACGCTCCCTCAAAGACATTCTTCCGGTCAAGTTAAAAGCGAAAGCGAGCAGAAAACGTTTCTTTTATTATCTCGTGTTTGAAGACAGGAGACGCCTGGCCATGAAACAACGCGTTGACAACGACATCTGGAAAGGCCTTTATGATTTTCGCCTGATCGAGAGAAAAAAAGCAACGCGTGTGACGGCACTTTTGAATGATCCGGAAGTTTCTGATCTGGTTGCACACAGCGAATCGGTACACGTAACGAAACCCTACAAACACGTGCTCACCCATCAAACAATTTTTGCAAGATTCGTTATAATCCGGAAAAAAGGAGTTCCAAAAAAGCCGCTTAAAGGGTTAAAAAACTATTCGCTGACACAAATTGGCAAACTTCCCAAACCTGTGCTGGTAAGCCGTTTTCTTAGCGACCATTATGTTTCTTAGTTAGATCGAAAGATGGTACTTTTGTTTTTCAACCCGTAACTAAAATCAATCAATCATATGTCTGGAGTTAATAAAGTCATTCTCGTTGGCCGCCTTGGAAAAGAGCCTGAAGTGAGAAACCTTGACAAC
>CBHROW010000395.1:0-4775 GCA_966080355.1 uncultured Chryseosolibacter sp. | reverse complement strand
CGCCTCTTGAATGATCATCTGAAATTTTGTAATTGCAGCTTTTCTTTTTTCGAGCGCTTCGTTAGTCTTCTCTTGCAGGTCGTCAATATTGTAGACGATGCAGCCGGCAATTTCTTCAACACTGGGCTCAACGCTGCGGGGAATCGAAAGGTCGATAAAATATTTGTGCGACCTCACGGGAACTTCCGCCATGACTTCGCGCGAGATCAATGCCTCATTACCCGAAACCGAACTGATGATCACGTCTGCTTTGGCGAGCTCTGCCGGTAATGCTTCAATTCCCTTGAATTCAAAACCACACTTCTGCGCGAGCTTCTCTGCTTTCTCAACAGTACGGTTGATTATTGTCACCGATTTGAACTTGGATTCAACGAGGTTCAGACAAACATCCTGTCCGATCTCGCCTACACCTACAACAAGCGCACGTGCGCTTTTGTTACCAATGGTCAGATCTTCGGCAAGCTCTTTGGCCGCATAAGACATCGAAGCTGCACCGTCACGGAATGAAGTTTCCTGAACAACGCGTTTGTTCGCGAAGAAGATCGTATGCATCAAACGATGAAGGAATGGACCAGCCATGTTCTCATCAGCGCTAAGCTGATAGGCATTTTTAACCTGCCCAGAGATCTGTAAGTCACCGATCACTTGCGCATCGAGTCCGATTCCCACTTCAAATAAGTGTTGTACAGCAGCCTGTCCGTTGTAAGCTGCGAAATGAGTTTCGAAACCAGCGTTTGGTTGCTTGATAAGGTCGAGCCCCTTGAAAATTATTTCCGAAAAATCGCGATCGGCAACGTAATAGATCTCGGTCCGATTACACGTTGACACGATCAGAATTTCTGTTGCCGAAGTGTATGCCCTTAAAAATTTGAACAACTCCCTGGTCGCCAGATCATTCAGAGAAACCTGCTCGCGCACAGCCAATGGAGCTGTCTTATAAGTAAGGGCTAAAAGTTTAAAATTTTCGGTCATTGCAAGACACAAAAGTAAGTTCTGAGGCTAAAAATTGGATGACAAATGTCAGTGCTTCCTTAATTTAGAATCATTATAAATAAGATTTTTTCGGCTCGTATATCCAATACGAAGGACCCCGGTTTTTGGTTCAGTTGGAAGCGATTTTGGACCAATTGTTATTACTCAAAGTCCAACTTACCCAAGACATAAAATCTAAGCCATCGTTTTCGATAATTTTCACAAACAGTATCTGCTCATCTCTATGAATAAAGCATCTTGAACATGAGGATCATTTACATTGTTTTCTCCATCATAATTATTTCTTCTGTAGGATTTGCACAACGAAAGCCAGTTGCAACAGTGACTGGAGTTGCGCTTCGCGATCTGGTCGGCAAATGGAGAATCACAGCGCGTGAATGGACGAATGGAAATGACACAACAATCTGCTCAGGGATGGTTGAAATTGTTATGGTGCGCGATACGGTCAGGTATTGGAGAGACAGTACAGGTGTTGAGTTCAGGATTCGGTGGAGTGAGAAATTTATGATGGAGTTGATGCAAATGGATGAGATTAAGATCAGACATCAACCAGATTATAACGATATTCTGGTGAGCTTTACACATGGCTTTCACCTCAATTCATCGAAAGGTGTGGCATACAAGGTGCCTTTTGAAGGCGCAGAAACCTCTATTGACTATGATAATTCAGATCGGCCGATTCAACACACACGCTGGAGCTTATCTCGTGATCGAATTCGCCTGATACTTTTTGATAAAAATCTCCAGGAAAAAGTTCGAAAAAGAAAATTCGACTTTGTACGATTGTGAACTTTCTCCGAAAATGGATTCGGATCCTCCTCGGATTTTCTGCGCGTGAGACCAGCGGCTTTCTCATTCTACTTCCCCTCATTACGCTGATCGTATTCTCGGAACCTGTTTATCGTTTGATCATCGTTCATCGCGATGAGGATTTTTCCTCCGATCGAAAGAAGCTCGATAGCCTCGTGGCGATTTGGGATACTGATTTGAAAAGCGAATCGAAAAGTTCTGATTCTTTGCAGGTTGGAAAAAAATCCGCAATTCGAAGAACTCCGACTCGTTTTAATCCCAACACAACATCGGTGCAGCAGCTCATCAACCTTGGGTTCCCAGAAATTCTGGCGAAGCGGACGGCCAGTTATCGGCAGAAAGGCGGGCAATTCCGATTCAAGACTGATCTGCTGAAAATTTATGGGATCGATTCTCCGTTTTACAAAAGCATCGCAGGCTACATACTTTTGCCTGACAAGGTTTCGAACGATGAAAAAAAGCAACAGCTAAAACAAGCGGTTCAAAGTCAAAAACCTCGTTTTGTCTCGTTTGATCTGAACCACGCAGATACGATCGAATTGAAATCCGTATATGGCATAGGAACGAAACTTGCTGGAAGGATCATCAAGTTTCGAAATGCGCTGGGTGGATTTGTGCGAATGGATCAACTGCATGAGGTTTTCGGCCTCGATTCTGCAGTTTGCCAACGGTTGAAAGAATCCAGCATGATTGATGAGAATTTTTCTCCAACTAAAATTGATCTTAATACCGCCAATGAAAGAGCGTTGTCACATCCGTATCTCAACCGCAATCTCGCGAAAGCTATTGTGGCATGGCGGTTCCAACATGGAAAATTCACGAACATCAACCAAATTCGCGACCTGCATCTACTAAGCGAAGACGCCATCAACAAATTATTACCTTATTTAAAAGTTGACGAATAGCGAAGGATTTTACGTAACTTTTTTCCAGTGGACAATTCAATCAAAAACATCTTACGCACTTACCTGCGGAGATTGACCAACCTGTCGGGTAATAACCGCTCGTTGCTTTTGCTGAAACTTTCTGCCGATCAGCTGATGGATCTTCATGAGACGAGTCAGCTCAACGGCCTTCCTTCGTTCGAAGTGATCAAGGCTTTGATCGCCTCGCGCACCGTGAAGTTGTGCCAGATGCTCGATGCACGCATGGAGTCGAACAATGACGTGAGCCGCAAGTTGAAAAAACTGCAACGCACCGATCATTTCCTATTTGAAGAGCGTGGCTCGTACGATCTGCACGTGGGCTGGCCTTTTGTGCGCGGAAAATTTGCCGATGGCACGCTCGTTCGCTGTCCGTTGTTATTTTTTCCGGTGAGCATAGTGCAGGAAAATGGCGCGTGGTTTCTTCACCCTCGCCCGCAGGCAGGCATCACATTCAATAAGTCATTTCTGCTGGCTTATGCTTTTTACAATAAAGTGAAGCTTGACGAAGATCTGCTCGAGACCAACTTCGAAGATTTCAATGTCGATGCCACAGTCTTCCGCACGCAGCTCTACGAGTTATTGAAAAGTAAAGTCGAACTGAATTTCAATCCAGATAACTTCAGGGATCAGCTAACAACATTCAAGACGTACAAAAAGAGCGAATTTGAAGAGGCACACAAAAACGGTGAGCTGAAATTATTCCCGGAAGCAGTTCTTGGAATGTTTCCTCAGGCAGGTTCGCAACTTGTGCCAGACTATCTCACGCTCATCGAGGAAACTTCATTCAACGATCTTGAGGAATTTTTTGTTGAGAAGAACACCCCTAAAACCGAAGGCAACACGCATAGCCATACCGTTGTAAAGGAAGAAAAGATCCACACACCTTTTTCGATTGATGCCTACCAGGAAAACGCGATCCGTGCGATCAAGAATGGTCAATCGATCGTAGTTCAGGGACCTCCGGGAACTGGTAAGTCGCAGTTGATCTGTAACCTGATGGCCGATGCAATTGCCTCGGGCAAACGTGCGCTACTCGTATGTCAGAAGCGTGCTGCACTCGATGTCGTATTCAATCGGCTGCGCTCGAAAGAGCTCGGTGACTTTGTGGGTCTTGTCCATGATTTCCGGAATGATCGCAAAACCGTATTCTCAAAAGCTACGCGACAGATCGACAATATCGATAACTTCAAAGCGCAGAACCGCAGTGTCGATGTTATTCAGACCGAGCGCAGATTTTTCCAGGTTTGTCGTTCGATCGATCAGATCTCCGAAGACCTGGAGAATTTCAAACGCGCGCTGTTTGACGACAGTGAGTGCGGTTTGAGCATCAAGGAATTGTACCTGACGTCAGACCTGCACGGTGACGCCATCAACATCCGGCAGGAATATCAATCATTCACGTTCCCACAGCTGCCGGAATTTCTCCGGAGATTGCGCCAATATGTAAGCTATGAACGCGAGTTTGGCCGGGAGGATTATGTGTGGCGTGAACGCAAATCGTTTTCAGCGTTCGGCTTCCGTGAGTTGAAAGAGCTTGAACGTGCTGTCTCAGATATTCCTTCATGCCAAAAGGAAATTCAGACAAAGTTCAGAGACCTTCTCGGAATTGAACTGAACATCGAAGATGGTTTGTCGTTGCTCGGACGCGAAGAAGACATTTTGGGAATGATCGCGTTGTTGAAAAATGACAAGGTCTACCAATATTTTGTGGCGATGGTCGATGAGCCAGATGACGAAACCAGTTTGCTTTGGTTTTCAAACGTGGAACGCATGGTGATGAATTGCTTCACCGAACCAGGACCGGAAAGCTCGCTCACTACCGACCAACTCGTGAAGGTGCAGGAAATATTGCAGAAGCGGATGGAGGCGCGCACGAACCTGATCAAGCTTGTTCGCTGGAAGCTTTTTTCGAAGGAAAAATTCGCGTTGAACCGCGTACTGACTTCAAACAGACTTCCACATTCCGTAAAAGGGCTTGAAACACTCGAAGCACGGCTGGACAACCGGCTGAATCTCTAGCATCACCTGACATCGATCCGTAAAAAG
>CBHROW010000394.1:0-4827 GCA_966080355.1 uncultured Chryseosolibacter sp. | reverse complement strand
ATTGAGCCAGGAAGACCAGGAGTTCGAAACAGCAAAGGCGTTTGTAAGATTTGCCGGCAACGCGGCTCGCCACGCTGCATCGGCATCACCCAACCAACCTGTAAGTGCGATCGCAAAAGCAGCAGCCACAAGGTCTGCACGCAGATATGCTCCAGGATTGCTGAGGCGGACACACACTCCCGGAAACTACGTGGCCCTGGCAGAGCGCGTTAGGTTCCTCGAAGATTCCGTGCGGGATCTGTATCGCAGAATACCATCATCTGAAGCCCCGTCCGCGAATGGAAACAATCCGAATGCTGAGCAGGAATTCTATTCTGGTTACTGAAACCTATCCGCGCGTGGTTACGCATCTTAAAACATACACGATACAATTTCTGCTGTCGGAGTCATATTCGCTCCTGTCGAGGCTTTCACAAATGAAACGGTTCGAAATGACTGTGCCAATGGTGAAGAGTGCTTCGGTATCCCGCGAGGCGCTCAAACTGGTTGGGGAACTGTTGGATGGAGGAAAAAACGAACTCGCCAAACGTATCAACGAGTTTATTCTGTTTTTGCGTTCGGATGAAATTGATCGTGTACGCAATGAAGATCTCCAGTGCCGCTTCACCGTGCTGAAGTTACGATTCAATCAGATCCTCGATCAGCTTGACATATATTCAGATGTACTTTCTCAACGAAGTGAAAGTGAAGTTGGCATCTGGTTATCAGGCCTGGATGCGCTCGCTGAAGATGGGTTGACGGTTGGAAGTGCATATTATTCTTCACCAGCGATGATGGTCTACCTGGATCGCGGACATGGCGCTGCTATCCGCAGAGCGCGTACAAGACTCCCGGGAGGAGACCAGAATCCGCTGGCTGTCATTCAAATCCCGCGCGAGCGGATGGTGGGGAATGGCATCGCTTCTTCGCTGATCCATGAAGTCGGTCACCAGGCTGCTGCGTTACTCGACCTTGTCACGTCATTGAAATTGGAAATAGCCAGGATTCGAAAAAGCGGAACGAGAAATATAAAAGCATGGGCTTGCTTCGAGCGGTGGGCATCAGAGATCATCGCAGACTTCTGGGCCGTTGCTCAGCTCGGTGTCAGCGCAACCATCGGGTTGATGAACGTGGTGACACTACCCGGCTACTTTCAATTCCGCATCGACCTTGATGATCCACATCCGGCCCCCTATGTAAGAGTTCAGCTCAGTTGCCGTATGGGGAAAAAATTATTTCCTGATCCACAGTGGGATCGCTTGTGGACGCTGTGGCAATCATTCTACCCAACGCACAACCTACCTGAAGATAAGCAATCGGTGTTGCAGCAAATGGAGAACGAAATGGACGCGTTCATTGCGTTGATCATCTCGCATAAGCCAATCATCCTGCGTGGCATTACGCTTATTGACATTTTCGACATCAATCACAGACAACCAAAAACGTTCAGACAAGTTTTCCGCATATGGAAAGCAAATCCGAAGCTTATCGAGTCGGCATCTCCTGTAAAAGTATTTGCTGTGCTCGGGCAGGCCAAGGCAGACTTAGTGATAACTCCATCGGAAGAAACCAGCATACTCAAACATCAGCTGACCCGGTGGGCAAACATCAGAAACATTTAAAAAATGAAAACTATGGCTACCACGAAGACAAACGAAAAAAACCAACAACCTCAGGCTCTGGAAGAGACCACCTCTGTACCGCAGCATGAGGCAAACCAGGCCACTCAACAAACTGCGGTGATCGACACTCCATTACCTGAAGTAGAAACAAAAACCCGGATCCACGATCCTTCCTGTGACAAGCCGCTCAAAGTAAAAAGAGTACCGGATCCATCAACATCGACCGATCCAAAAAGAATTACAACCAAAACTCCTGATGCAACGTTTCGCCTCGCCCCACATGAAGAGCTAGATGCGGAAACGAAAAGCGAATGGGAACAGACGATCAAAAGCCGACCTGACTTTAAAGAATTCAGCAAAGTTGTCCATTCTGTGTTCGACTGCAACGCGATCAGCTCGCATCCCGAGCTTAACACGTTCGACAATCCAAAGTTCAAACACAGCGGCACCGATGACATAGAGAAATTTGTCGCAAAAAATAAAATACCATTGACAAGTACCAACGCATACAGTCTTCTGAAGTATGTAACAGAGAAATATGTACATGCGAAGCTCGGGGGTTACGGTGCGGCAGGCGTAGTGTTCGATCGCTCTGCACTGCCCGGAGTTGAAGAGAGCTATTTTGAGCAAGTCATCGGAAATATTGTGGGAGAAGATGCAGTGGGCGCAATGGAGCGTGGAAATTTCAATGGCATCAGACCGCTCCCGGGGCCTGAATTGATCTGGTCTTACTGGATGGAAGAAGGCATGTTGGTGCAAACGATGAATGCCATTTCGAGGCGATTCCAAAATCTGAAGTTGGGAAGCATCGATCCGTTGGCGAACTTGACCCTCGATCCTTTGCGACCGATCAACAACCTGCTGTGGGCGTATATACAGGATACCCAACACCGGCTCACTATCGCCAGACGCAACTATGAATATGAACATGAATACGGCTTCCATCTTATCGGCAAGGCAATCCCTCAGGTCGAGGTTGCAGACCGCAGATCGAAGTTCCTGGAGGCTTTTAATAATTTGCTGCACCGGTGCATTCTGTTCTTTGATGAATTCGACAACCTGGTGAGGCGTCCTGACCCATTCAAGGTATTTGTCTGCCTGCAGGAAGTTCACCAAATACTCACGGAAGGTTCACACAACCAGTATGGCGATCTACCTACAACAGCGCGTGTTGAAATGATGATGGAGCAGCAGTTACTTGCAAATCCAGTGATGAACTTATTTCTCGGTGGAAGACCGATGGTTGCGTACCAGGAACCGTGGATGGACAAAGTTGATAACATGAAATCTCTTCAGCGGTGGGATGGCGTAAGCATCAAACATTTTTACGAATTGGCTAACCACGGAGAAGTGCTTGTTTCATCGATCAGGAATCGGCCATGGCTCAACGCCAATGCTGTGGTTGCGGGGCAATGGGCACAATTCTTCCGCGAACAAATTCAACGATACGTTCACGCCTATAGGGCAGTGACGGAAGTAGACCTTTCAGCGAAGATCATTACCGAACCTGAATTGTTGAAAACGATCCCATCAGAGCTAATCCGGAGAAGACTGGCAAAAGAACGCAGCTTTGCTTTAGCTCGGGCATAAAACCGGATGACTATGAACTTAAGAAATTATTCACCCGGTAACCGGTCAGATGACCTCGAGCTTTTGCCAGAGATCAGCGATTTGATCGCGAGGCCTGCCGATGCAAGAGAATACGAAACTTCGAAGAAGGATCACGCCTATGTGCAATGGGTCCAGGCCACTTTGAACAAAATTTCAAGACTCGATGTAGACGGCATCATGGGCCCTAAGACGCGTAACGCAGTTAAAAATTTTCAATTGCTGAAAGGTTTGAATGTTGATGGAATCGTTGGCTCTCAAACTGAAAGCGCATTGATCAAAGCCGGAGGTACACGTCCGCCAACAACACTACCTGCATCCGCTGGCGCGTTTCCTTCGTCCACCGGATCTACCGACAACTTGAGAAATCAGATGGTTGCTGTTGCGATGCAGGAATGGAACCGATGGAACCAGGGAAAGGCGAAAGAAACCAATCCAGGTGTACAAGCTATACTTAAAGATTATTGGACAACGGGCGCGGAAACCGTTTACGGATACAATAACAATCTTGCATGGAGTGCTGCATTCATTTCCTGGGTTGTGAAGAAAGCCGGAGGTGGATCGGATTTCAAGTACACGGGTGCGCACACCACGTATACTTACTTCGCGAAACAAAATCGGGTAGCGGGCAATTCAAATCGATTCAAAGCCTATCGCACGAACGAGGTGAAACCGGAGGCAGGCGATATCATTGTCCGGAATCGTGGAACATCTCGGTTCACGTATGAAAATGTGCAACCTGATAAGCCTGGCACCCATGGAGACATTGTGCTGAAGGTAAATGAAAGATCGGTGGAAGTCATCGGTGGAAATGTTAGCGACTCGGTATCGAAAAGCACCTATCCGTTAAGACCTGACGGATACCTCGATTCGCCTAATCATTTCGCGATAATAAAAATTAATGAATCTGTGTCATCTGGTCCAATGCCGACTGCAGTGCCATCCTCAACTTTCGCGGGCTCTCCGTTAACCGGTTCGTCAACAATTAAGCAGGGAACTCCAGCAGACTGGACAAAAGTTTCCGAAGAACAGCGAATTTTATATGTCATGAGCATGCTTGTCAAGGGCTACAATCTCCCGGTGGTTGCTGCGAGTGCGCTGGTTGGAAATCTTTTCGAAGAATCTGCATTGATACCGAACCGGGTAGAAGGAAGCCGCCATCCCTCAGCTCCAATGATCGCACCCAGCATGAGCGTCTCAGCCGGAATAGTGCCGTTGTCTGCACTTGATATCATGAACAGAAGCGAATCGAAAAAGATTGGACCGAAGCTGCCGGGAATTGGATTGGCGCAATGGACGCATCCGGCAAGGCGCGCGGGATTGTTCAATCATGAATTTATGGGTGCGAGACTTGGCCCGAACATCATTTTCGACATGAATGCCCAAGTGGACTACTTGGTTAAAGAGCTGCGGACAACACACAAGAGAGTTCTCAAAGTGATCACTACACCGGGTATAAGTCTTAACGATGCCACGGATGAGGTGACCTATAATTTTGAAAGCCCCGGGTCTGTAGCTAACAAGAACACGCCTCGGGCTCAAACGGCCGTGGCAAGAAGGCGTGCCAGCGCCCAGCGCGCGCAACAGTTATATAAGAGAGCACACGGGCTACCCTAAA
>CBHROW010000393.1:0-4856 GCA_966080355.1 uncultured Chryseosolibacter sp. | reverse complement strand
GTTGAGGGAGTAATGATTTTCGTTGCGGGCATTCTCATCATCATCGAGTCGGTAAAAAGCTTGCTCTCGCGAAGCGGTGTCGAACAGCTTGACAAAGGGATTATTTTGATCGCGATCACAGCTCTTGTAAATTTTGCTGTCGGGTCAATCTGTGTGAGGCAGGGAAAGAAAAACAATTCGCTCGCCCTTCAGGCCAGCGGGAAACATTTGCAATCGGACACCTATACAACACTGGGTATTATTGTCGGTCTTGCGCTGATTTATGTTACGGGCCTCGAATGGCTTGACAGCGTTGTTGCACTTGTATTTAGTGCGATTATTTTGTGGACAGGATTCCGGATTATCCGTCAGTCGGTGGCAGGAATCATGGATGAACGCGATCATGCATTACTCGAAGAGATGATTCGTGTGCTTGATCAAAATCGAAGCAAAAATTGGGTCGACTTACACAACCTAAGGATCATCAAATACGGCAGCGTTTTGCACATCGACTGCCACCTGACCGTGCCGTGGTATCTGAACGTACATGATGCTCATGGCGAGATCGACAAACTTGGAAAGATCATTCGCGAACAGTTTGGCACCTCCATCGAATTCTTTGTTCACTCGGACGGATGTCTTCCCATCGGCTGTCCGATCTGCATCAAAGATGATTGCCCCGTGCGATATCACGAGTTCAAGAAAAGGATCTCGTGGACGGTGGAGAATGTTGAGCAGAACGAAAAGCACTCGTTCAAGAGCAGTTCCAGATAACCGGTTGCCGGTTGCCAGGTAAGCACCTAGCCGATCTCGATTACAACATCATCCGTAAGCGGATGACCTACGCAAGTGAGCACGTATCCTTCCGCCCTTTCTGAAGCTGAGAGACCTTCTTCTTCATCAAGTTTTACTTTGCCCGAAAGTGCTTTTCCGCGGCAGGCTGTGCACAACCCGCTTTGACATGAATACGGAAGGTCGATACCTTGATCGAGTGCAGATTCGAGAATTCCTTTATTAGGCGGAACAACAACTTTGTGTTCCTGTCCATCGTAGCGGATAGTTACTGTGCGTTCCACGATCTTGTCGGAGACAGTCACAGTGGCATCTTCTTTTTTGTCCTTGTCGATTGTTCCCTGCACGAAACTTTCTTTGAAGATCTTGTTTGAGGGGATTTGCCGCATGGCTAACAATGACTCCACATTCTTCATCATTCCTTCCGGTCCGCACATGAGGTAAGTTGTATCGGCTATGCCCCAATCGGGAATACGTTCGAATAACTTCGTGAGCATATCATGATTGAGTAAGCCCGAGTAACCTTGCCAGTTCATCGGAGCGTTGTCGAGAATGTGGATGACATGAAGTCGTCCTTCATCTTCGGTTGCCATTTTCTCGAGCACATCCTTGAAGATGATGCTGTCGATATCACGATTACAATAGATCAACGACACGATGCTATCAGGTTCCTGCGTGAGGATACTCTTGATAATCGACATCATCGGAGTAATTCCAGAGCCGCCTGCAAACATGATCAGGTGCCGCTTCTTACTCTTACTGAACTCGGTGGTGAACTGTCCCATGGGTTCCATCACTTTGATGGAAATCCCCGGCTTCAGGTGATCGGCAAGCCAGTTAGACATCAATCCTTTTTCGACACGCTTCACGGTCACGGCAAGATCATCGTCAACATAGGGCGAACTGCACAGTGAGTATGCCCTGCGAACGTCTTTGCCCTGAACAGGAATGATCAGCGTGAGGAATTGTCCTGACTTATATGGAATTTTCTGCGCTGGATGTTCGAACACGATCGTGATGGCCTCGCGTGTCTCGTTCACCACATTCTTCACTTTCAAATCATAATATTTCGGTCCGCCTGAAGAACCGGGAGTTGTTGCGGGTTCCTCTTTCTTTTCCGGTTTGTCCGACTTCTTAAAAAATCCAAAAGCCATGAAATACTATTTTGTCTCCTACAATCACAAGTTAAACCAGTATGTGAGCTTCAATACCAGCGCCCGATTCTTGCTTTTCAAAGTGTCGGGAAGGTAGTTCTCCGTATATACAACAAAAAAATCTGATGCCGGTTTGAAACGCCATTGAAATCTTGCATTCAGATTGACATTGTCAGCCCGGTCGTTATACTGCGCAAAAGTAGTGAGGAATATTTTATCCGTAAAAGTCAGGTCTAAACGCGGCCCAATGAGCAAAAAACCGGCTTTTCCATAGCCACTCGGGAAATTGAGGTAACTGTAGTCGGTCGTGATCGCTAGGCTTCCAAACGGCTGATAGCGTGCATTGATATCGGCTGTCACACGAAACAGTTCACCATTATAAAATCCTCCATAGAGTGTCTGTAGTGCATATTTGACCGTTTTGCGAGTATCGGAATTGTAGTTCATCCCGATCTGATTGAACTTGAATGACTGACCCGCAGGTAAGGTTTTGTCACCAACGGGGTCCAGCGGATTGAAATCTTCCGGAAGTTTCTGGAATGTGTTATTGGCGCTTATGCGAAAGTTCGATGTGTTCTTGAAACTGATCGAGTAACCTGCGCTGAACACCTTATCCGTCAAAATAAAATCTCCCGGAATCATACTGTAGTTCAATCCAACGTCCGGGCCCATCACTGCAATAGGTGAATTTTTCGGGTACATCGTCCATTGAAACTGAGAGAACCCCGAGTAGATTCCCGGATAAACATCGAGAGATGGAACAAAGCCGACTTCGGCATTATAATTTTTTCCGAGGCCTTCCTGCCCGAAATACGCGTTGAACCTTCGCGTGGAATATCCGATGAAAGCGCCAAACGAATAATTTTGATCTTGTTTGAAACTATCCAATGAGCGATGGTAATAGATGTCACCTTGCCAGCGATTGTCTTTCGTGTTCAGGTTGAAATCAACACCGTACACGCGATTGAATTTATTGAGTGCTATCGTGGTGTCGTTATTTTTAACACGTTGCCAGAGCAGATTCTCATGATAATATCGTGAACTATCATAGTCACCAAGACCGAGCGATTGCTTGTTCACAAAAACAAACCCGATGTTAGAGCGGGAGAAGATCTGTCGTTGAACAACGCCTACCGAATAATTCTGCGCGGGAAGTCCGGCCGATTTTTTTTCAGCAGTGTGCATGTTGAGCAATCCGATCCTCCAGTCTTTTCCAATCTTTGCGCTCATCCGCGCTCCATACAAGATCGGAACGCGTGAAAGTTTACCGGTGGAGTCTACCGCGAGCCCGATGCGCCTGGAGAAAAACGGTCTGGAGTCTGGAAAACCAGGCTGCGAAAACAGATCATTATTCTCGAGGAAGAACTGCCTGCGTTCCGGGAATCCGAATTCAAATCGCGTAAGGTTGATGACTTGCCTATCTACTTCCACTTGCGAGAAATCCGGATTTACGGTGAGATCGAGATTGACAGAAGGCGTCAGCGCTACTTTCGCATCAAAGCCTACATTCGCTGTATTTGTCACTGTTCCTCCATCCTCGTTGTTGCGCGCGCTTGAGCCCGACATGTATGGAATAAAAGAGATATTTGTTTTCGAAGCCGGTGGTGCTTCTTCCCACTTTAGCTTTCCAGCGTAAGCGAATGAAGCAGGAACATACTGAATGGGAGTGGCTATCCAGCTGCTGATGTGATTTCGCTTTTGATCGTTGCGAAGAAAAGTGACGTTCCAGTCTTTGAGATTGTAACGGATACTTTTGAACGGAATAGCGAGCTCGGCAACCCACCGGTCTGCATAACGTGTTACTTTCGAATACCATTTGTTGTCCCAACTGTCGCTGAAGCTGTCACCAGTGGCACCTCCACCGAAGATGAGCCCTTCCGACTGCACACCCATTGGTGTGATTGTAAAATAAAATCCATTCGTGAAGTCGTTGAATGGATCGAAATAGATACCGATGTTGTCATTGACATCCCACACAATATCTCTGCGCAGGGATTGTATGATGTAGGGCTTTTCATCATCATAGCAAGTGAATCCAACATAAAGAAAATGTTCATCAAACGTCATTTTCGCCTCCGATTGAAATTTGGGCGGCAATGAATCGACAGGAAAGTTAAGGAAGAAGTTGCCGGCAGTTTGCGCTTGTTGCCAGTCGGGGTCGTCAAGAATTCCATCCAATTTAATGGCGCTTCTCACTTTCTTGACATGAAGCTCCATGCCGGGCTTATTTTGCGAATAACCTATGGTGACGAGGAACAACGCAATCAATATGACGAAAGAGTGCTTCATGGGGCCGCAAAACTAACAAAAACGGCCATTTGAGCAGCTACCCTTCATCACTACCAAGTGTTAAAAAAGTGTCAATTTGGTCGTTCTTTCCGAAGCGATTAATTTTACATCTTAACGTTCATGCCGTGCAGCTTAATCCATTGAATGCCATATCTCCGGTTGACGGAAGATATTTCGAAAACGTAAAAAATCTTAGTCCGTACTTTTCAGAATTTGGCCTGATCCGCTATAGGGTTCAGGTTGAGATCGAATATCTATTGTCGCTATCGGCCGTGCTCCCTGAGCTGACCGACTTTCCGGCTCACCAGATCGGAGATGTTCGAAAGATCTACAAGAATTTTACCGAAGCTGACGCGAAAGAGATCAAAGAGATCGAGAAGATCACCAATCACGATGTGAAAGCAGTCGAATATTTCCTCAAAAAGAAATTTGAGTCGATGAACCTAGGTTTTTTGAAAGAGTTCATTCACTTCGGATTGACATCGCAGGATATCAATAACACTGCGATCCCGTTGTCGCTGAAAGACTTTTTGACGAGGGAATACATCCCGATGCTCGAGGACCTCATTCGCGACATCAACCTCTTTTCAAAAAACTGGAAAGATATACCGATGCTTGCGCGAACACATGGCCAACCAGCGT
>CBHROW010000392.1:0-4869 GCA_966080355.1 uncultured Chryseosolibacter sp. | reverse complement strand
TTTCCGAAGAGCCTGGTCATCATTTGATAGACGATGATTTTTCCGGATGACTTCTGCATAGTGTCGGCAGGTGGGATTCTTTCTTTAGGCGCGGTACAAGACAAAATGATAAAAAGGCAGGTAATGCTGACGAGGCGAATTCTCATAGAACCTTAATTTATAAAAAGAAAACTCAGGTTAAAAAGTGTTTTGAGGAAACGTTTGCGGCAACAATTTAATGAGCCCGGGAAGCCTTGCGTGATATGACCAGCAGCCACGTCAGCACAGCAAGGCAGATCAGCAAGCCCAGGAATTCACGTGATTCTTCAACATAGCGGAATTGCATTTTCATGCCCTCATCAAAGAGTATGGATTTGTCGGGCTGCGCAAGCCACTCTCGTAACCCTGGAAATAAAATGACCATGTAAACGATGAAAGCCGCCCCCTGGATCCACATAAGCGGCCTGATAAAATAACGGAACATTGCCATGATGCAGACCACGGCCATGGAACCGTAGATCGTTATCCACAGCAGCGGGTCCGGGTCGTTGATCTGAACGAAAGCAAACAAAAGGAACATGATGGCCAGAACGAAGGTGGCGATTTTCATTTGAGCAGAGATTTAGTTTCGAAACTAGTGAATCAGAAATCAATTCGGTAGACAAGCAGTGGGATTATTCCGAGCTGATATTTGGTAACGACTCCGCCTTTCAATCGATCATAGTACTGATATGCTTCGTTTTGCTGATTAGTAACGTTCTGGATGTCGACCGCAAATGTTCGCGTATAGCCAGGTTTATTCTTTCTGAAGCTCAGGCGCACATCGACCCGGAAATAATCTTTAAGTTTTTGTGAATAAGGATTTGAATCATCATAAAACGTGTCACCCGAGAACGATGAAGCACCGATGTCGACAGGGCTCTGACGAAGTCCACCGAGATAGAGGATTCTGCTGTTGAGATTGATGGCGCGTTTCGAACCGCGCGACCATTCTTTCGCGTGGACAGCACTGAAGGTGTAGTTTCCATCAAACCGGGAATTACGCTTTATACCATCGCCCGCGTCAAAGGTGGATTTATAGTAGCTGCCCCCGATGAGCACATAATTTTTATTGAAGAACTCCTTCTCGATGGTAACATCACTTCCATAATTTTCACCGGTTCCACTGCTCGTCAGGCTAGGAGGCACATCACCCTCCAGAAGATTGATGGCTGAAAACACAAATCCATTGAGGACTTCAGCGGGGACATCATAGAGCTTCTGGTAGAAAACTCCCGCTCTCAATCGATAGTCGCCAGCTAATGTAGTTCGGTATGCGACATCGGCATGATGTGACTTGGTGAGTTCGAGGTTATTGTTGCCCTGGGTTGCATACACTTGCGCTAATTGCGTCTGGCTGGTAATTCCATAGGACGCATCGAGTGAGGCATGTCCGGTCAGCTTGAACCCCAGGGCCAGCCTCGGTTCGACAGCGCTCGTATTGTTAAATGTGTAATCCACATAGCGAACGCCTGCATTGAGATGTACAACTGGTGAAAATGTGATTGTGGCATTCACATAAGGCTGAAGCAATGTGCCTGAAGGATCTCCGTTCAGACTATTGAATGTAGAACCCAGGCCCGCAGAAGCATAGGCCTTGAGTGTCTTAAGATCGTTGGTGATGACGTTGGCAAGCATTCCTGCATCCAGGCTTACGTTGTTGCCGAATGCTGTTGAATACTTCACATGATTGGATAAGAGTGACGAAGTAAGCTGGTAAGAATCAACCACAAGATACAACTGGCCGCTGGCAGGAAGCTGCGACAATTGCGCCTTCCGTTCCTGGTCGCTGTATGAATAAGCAACTGCTACCATCAACCTGCCATGCTGGAGCGGCAGTTGATAGTTGAGTCCCACCGAAGACTTGTTGGATGTATAATCGATGTCATACATATCCTTATCTTCCTTCCAGTCTACTTCATCTTTGTGCTCAAATTTGTTCTTGCTGTTTCCCCAGAGTCCGAATAAAGAAAGCACCGAGCCATCTTTGCCCCGGTTATGAATATTGAATGAAAGATCCTGAAAGGTGATCGCTTCGTCACCGAAGTTGATGCCAGCTGCCGTGAGCAATCCCACCGTGGAGTATCGATAGTTTGTAGTGAACGAAGTGTTGCTGGCCTTTTTTGAAAATGGTCCTTCTGCCGCGAGGTCTATACCGATAAGACTGGCCTGCGCGGTGAACTCATGTTTTTCCTTGTTGCCTTCACGAAGGCCCATATCGATCACTCCGGCAAGCGTGTTTCCGTATGAAGTGGGAATCGTTCCGGTGTAAAAGCTGGTTCGATCCAACATTTGCGCACTGAGAATATTCACACCACCACCGCTTGCAACGGGGCGATCGCTCAATGTGCCGGCATTGGCAAGATGGTTCGGGTTGAGGATATCGGCTCCGTTCAATCGCCAGAGAAGACCATTGGGAGAATTACCACGAACAATGATCGAGTTTCCCTGATCGTTCGTGGTAACCACCCCCGGGTAAGCAGTAATGGCACGAACGGGATCGAAAAAGTTAGCAGGAATGCGAAATGTTTTCTCGATGGTCAACGACCGCTCTCCTGCAACGTCATGGCTATCTGGCGCGCTTGCAATCTCAACTTCCTTGAGCTGGATGGCGTTCTCTGCAAGCGTGAAATTCACAATGGTTTCTTTTCCCGCAATGACAAGGATCTCCTGAGTTGCAGGAAGGTAGGCAGCATGAGAAACGGTGACACGATACCTGCCCGTGTTCACGGTGGACCGGAAATTTCCGACAACGTCAGTCTGAACGGATGCAACCAATGATCCAACTTCAATTTTGACGTTTGCGCCCTCTATACCTTTGCCGGTGATCTGATCAACGATCTTTCCCTTCACCACTTGCTGAAGGTCCTGTCCCTGCAAAACAAGGACACTGAACAAAAGGCCAAGGCAAGTAATGAGTCGGATCATAGTAACGTGTAAAAAAATCGATGTCGGATGTTTCCACCCGACATCAATAACCCCTGTAAACAAAATTAAAGAATCGTCTTCAAATATTTGATATCGGCCCCAACGCAGTCGATAGGCGCAACCGGGAACGAGTCATGCTCGACATAAAAGTTTTTCATGCCGGCTTGCTTTGCCGCTCCGAATACTTTCTTCCAATCGATCGTTCCATCACCGACATTCGCGTTTCGATTACGGTCGGTCTTGTCCATGTCCTTGATATGCCATTGCTCGAAACGTCCCGGGAATTTGTTGAAATATGTGAACGGATCGTAACCTGCGTTGTAGATCCAATAGATATCGAGCTCCATCGTCACAAGCTTGGGATCAAGTTCCGCCATCATCACATCGAAGGGAACCTGTTCATTCAGCTTTTGAAATTCGAATGCGTGATTGTGATATTGGAATTTGATGCCATGCTTCTTTGTCACCTCGCCTGCTTTGTTCAGGCTTTCACAAACTTTTTTGTAGTCATCGATGGATGTGCGGTCCTTGTCAACGAGGTAGGGCATCACCATGAATTGCTGGCCGATGGATTTCGCATCGGTCACAGCTTTTTCCCACGAGTCACTGCGGATCTGATCCAATCCGTAGTGACCACTTGTCACTTTCATGCCGAGGTCTTTCGTATATTTTCCAAAATCGGCAAATGTCATTCCGAAGATGTTTCCATCGCGATAAGCAAATGTTTCAAGTTTCTTGTAACCGAAACCGGCAACTTGTTTAAGAACACCTTTCGCGTCTTTGAAGATCGAATCGCGCAACGTATACAACTGGAGGCCCACTTCAGTTTGCTTCTTCAGTGCAGCATTGGCCAGCGAAGGAAATGTCATCAATCCAACTGCTGTAGCAGCGGACGCCTGAATAAATTCTCTTCTCCTCATAGGTATGTAGTTTAAGTCGTTTATTTATTTGAAAGCTTTGCTCCACCAAAGTAAAAGAGGTTCTTATCGCCAGCCTTGTCGTTTTTGAAAACAAAATACAGATCGTGCATGCCTTCCGAGGACTTGAGTGACGTTGCCACTGATGACATTCCTGGTGTCGATAACTTTACTTTTCCGAGCAAGTCGCCATCCGGCTTGTCGAGATGAACTTCGACATCGCCACCAACGGTCTCATCTTTCAGGATAAATCCAATGATGGTTGCGCTCTTCACGCCTGTCAGGTCGACGCCTTTGTATGCGGCCCAGGAATTGTTCTTCACATTTTCGAGACCGACTTGTCCGTCCTGGCGGATCACGCGAACAACATTCAATTCACTTGCCTGGTCGGCTTTCAAGAATGGGCTGCGCAACACGGCAGAACCATTTGCGCCAATAGACGGTACATTATCACCGCCCTTGTCAAAATAACTTGCTGTCAGAATGTAGGCTCCGTCATCTTCTTTGCCCGGTGTAACTTTACCGGAGAGCGGAAGGGACTTTGTCGTTTCTGTTTTATTCAAAGACAGAATATAGTCAACCATCTTCATGGCATCGTCAACAGAGATCTGTGGATGAGCCGACATTTCAGTTGTTCCCCAAACGCCAGCTCCGCCTTTGATAACTTTGGTCGCCAGGTAGTCGCGTGCATCTTTTTGTTTCTCGTATTTCCCGGCAACGTCTTTCAGGGCAGGACCTGCAGAGCGCTGATCCACAAGATGACACGATTTGCAATCGCTCTTGTCCATCAACGATTTGCCAGGCAATTCCAAACTCGGCTTCTGATGTCCTTGTGCAATCCCAGTCATATCGAAACCCTTGAGATAATCGAATGTCACCTTCACATCCGCGGCTGTAATTTTTCCTGCGGATGATGATCCATCTTCTTTGTCACTGACTTCGACACGATAAGGTGTAGGAATGCCACTGAAGAAGAATGTCTTGTTACCGCCTGTGAATTCAACCT
>CBHROW010000391.1:0-4904 GCA_966080355.1 uncultured Chryseosolibacter sp. | reverse complement strand
TATGAATCGTATCGACCGTCTCACCGCAATCCTCATTCAACTGCAAACCAAACGCGTGGTAAAAGCGGAGGAAATTGCCGAACGGTTCGAAATCAGTCTTCGTACCGTCTATCGCGATGTTCGTGCGCTGATGGAAGCCGGGGTGCCGATCGGTTCCGAGGCAGGCAAAGGATATTTTATGGCTGATGGATATCATCTTCCACCGGTGATGTTGAGCCAGGAAGAAGCCAGCGCCATGCTCACCGCAGGAAAACTGGTGGAGAAAATGACCGATGAATCTATCCGTAAGGCGTACGAATCTGCATTGCTCAAAATAAAATCCGTTCTTAACGACTCCGAAAAAGATCACCTGGAAAACCTTCAATCGTCAATTCAGGTTTGGCGCTATCCAGACCAGGCGATGGAGTTTCCCAATCATTATATGGCCGATATCACAAAGTCCATCTCGCACAAAAACGTGATCTGCCTCGATTACATTTCGAAGACGCAGGAACAAACCAAACGTGAAGTCGAGCCGATCGGCATTGTTCACTACAGTGGCAAGTGGCACCTGATCGCATGGTGCAGGTTGAGAAATGGTTACCGCGATTTTCGGATCGACTGCATTCAGGAATTGAAAGACACAGGCAAGGTCTTTGATGCGCGAAATCTTTTTACCCTTCAGGAATATTTCCAGAGCCTCATGCAAGCTCACCAGGATATGGAGAAAGTTGTGGTTTCGTTCGATCTGTCAGTTTCGAAATATCTGAAGAACGTCAAGTATTACTATGGTTTTGTTTCCGAGGAAGAGCATCCCGACCGTGTGCGCATGACGTTCCTCATTGGAAGTTTCAAATCGTTCTGCCGGTGGTTGCTGATGTATGGGAACGCTGTAGAACTTGAAGCCCCAGAGAAGCTCAAAGAAACAATGGAACAATTGGTAGACGAACTAAGCGCTCACTATAAATCTTCCGTGTTGAATTAATGGAGATACTCTTTCATCAATATGACCTCGTTAAGGAAAGGCGGGAAACGCTATTTCAGTATTGCGAGTCGATGGAGCAGAAGCATCTCAACGAGAACCTCGAAAATTTTGGCGGACGAAGCATAGGCTATCTTTTGGTACACACCGCCAACACTTACAATTTTTGGCTCGGGCATTTTCCCAAAATTCACGACAAGCCATTGGTGAAATCGGAAAATTATTCTTCCATTCTAAAAATTCGTGCGCTGTATCATGAGCGCAATGACGTTGTCTTCGATTTCCTGAAAAAATTCGATCAGTCGATGGACACTCCCATCACGAATAAACTTCCATCGCGAAACATCGATCTGGCGATCACTCCGTTGCAGCTTTTCACACACGTTGTCACCCACGAATACCATCACAAAGGCCAGATCCTGTCGATGAGCCGCCAGCTTGGCTACACTCCGATCGATACCGACATCATTCGATTCGATTGAAAATCAGCAAGTTGTAAATTATTTTTCCCTGCTGACATAACCCTGTCACCTGCTGATAATTACTTGGTCAAAAAATCAAGGCCATGCAGATCAAATCCATAAATCCCATCAACTTTCTATTCTTCAGAACGGAAACAACAGTCAATGAACTTGTTAAGTTTCTTCCGGTTGGACAGGAGTTGTATACGGAAGCAGTCGCCAACAAGTTAAGTGTTACCGGTCCTATTCATTGGCACTACTTCGGCTTCGAAGGCGACCCGCTGAAAGCGTTTCAACTCGAGGTTGCTTTGCCAGTTGCGGAAGTCGCAGGAGATTACGATGGTAAGTTTCACTTCAAGCGAACCGCGCTATTCAAATGCCTTTCGTTATTTCACGAAGGAAGTTGGCTCGACTTACCAAAGTCGTACGGTATGGCGATGGAACATCTCGCAAAGAATCATTTGACGCCAAACGCGCAAAATCGCGAGATCTACATCAACACCGATTTTAAAAAACCGGAAGCGAACTTTACTGAAATACAAATCGGGATCAATTCGTGAAACGAATATTCATCATATTAATTGGAATTGTAATTGGTTTGCTAGCCATGTTAGCGACCTACGCCAATAAGTTCACGGTTGACGGTTGACAGTTGAGGCCCAGGGTTCACGGTCGACAGTTGACAGTTCACGGTAGTTAGGTTGATATTAACTTCTAAAGTTTTGATCGGAGCGCTAAACCAACTCATTAAATGATGAACTACTGTGAACCGTCAACCGTGAACCGTGAACTTTTTGCACTAAACTTCGAGCCGTTCCCCCACACAAAATCTAAAATTTAAAATCTTAAATCTCATGCGTAAGCTCATTCTCTGCGTTGCAATCTCCCTTGACGGTTTTATCGAAGGACCGAACGGTGAATACGATTGGTGCTTCACCGACCAGGACTACGGATTATCTTCGTTCATGAAACGTATCGATGCGATCTTCATGGGAAGAAAGAGTTATGATATGAGCAAAACCGTTGAGATGCCCGAAGGAGGAAATCCTTGGGCAGGAGTGAAGACTTACGTTTTCTCGAACACGCTCAAATCATCTGACGGTGATGTTGAAGTTGTGACTGGTGATATCGTTGCTGAGACAAATCGGATAAAATCTTCTGCGGGAAAAGACATCTGGTTATTTGGTGGCGCCAGCTTGACAAGGAGTTTGATGGATGCCGGCCTTGTCGATGAATTGCAGCTTGCGGTTCACCCGATCTTGCTCGGCTCAGGGAAAAAAATGTTTCCTGATGATCAGCCTGAGCGAACTAAACTCAAGTTGATCGATTGCAAACCTTATTCAACCGGACTTGTTTACTTAACTTATAGTGTGCTTCAATAAATCTCACACTACAGTGCCGTAGAGGCGAAAGGTTCGAAGAGAATTTTCTCAGTGTCCTTCGCGTTCTTGCACCTCCACGGTGGTAAAGAAAGTTTTTCATGAAAAAGATACGATCAATTTCAAAAACGAAGTCGCCCTTTAAACCTGGTAAAGGCAAAACTTGGACTGACAAGATCACAGGGAGCAAACCCCACGAGGTGAAGAAGAATGAGAACGGCTTTGCCGATATTCCTCCGGGAAGCACAATGCTTATCGCTTCGCCTCGGATTGTCGATGAATATCTGAGGCAGATTCCCAAAGGCTCTCACGTTTCATTGCAAACGATGCGAAAGGATTTGGCGAATGAATACAAAGCCGAGTATACATGCCCTGTAACGAGCGGAATATTTTTGAGAATTGCAGCAGAGGCAGCCTACGAGCAATATGAAAATGGTGCGCCATTGAAATCGATCGCTCCGTTCTGGAGAATGCTCGATGAGAAATCGACTATCGGGAAAAAGTTGTCGTTTGGAACGGAGTTTCTGAAAGCGCAAAGGAAGAAAGAGAAACTGAGTTAAAGTTCAAAGTTCACAGTTGAGGGTTCACGGCCGCGGGTACCGTGCATGATTCCACGCCTCGAATGAGAGGTGCAAGAAAATGTTTTGGCAAATCACTGTCAACTGTTAACAGTCAACGGTGAACGCTTCACCATCCCGGCCGGCACACAAACCCTAACTTGTACTCAACCATGTTCAGCATATTGCTATACACATAGCCAACATGGTGCTCGTGAATAACCTGAGTTCTCGCGTTGAGGAAGTGGCCCATCACAGCATCGCTGTCAGGAGGAGTTGGCTGATGAGCATCGGCATTGACATTCATGTAAGTGATCCTTCCGCCTTGCGTCATTTGCACGCTCAGATCGATAAAGAATTTTCCTGCCGGGACTTTAGTAAAGAAAGTTTTGAAGTCGATGTTCGCTCCGCCACCACCTGTGATGGAGAACGTGTTGTCGCGGTGAAGGATATCGCGTTCAAGCGGGGTACAACCATCCGGATCATCCGGATCTTCTATTGTGAGGGTTGTCTTGAACCACGACCATCCTGCTTTGGCACTCAGGTAAGGATTGAAATTCTTGTTTTTTCTGAGGAAGAGTTTGCTTGTAATCCCGAGGTTGTAGATATCATTCGAAACGTGCACGTTGGTGTTTGTTGTCGTGCCGTCTGAAAATGTGTATTCCTGCATGGAGTTCTTGGTGCCATAATTCCCATAGCTCATTTCTCCACCAATAATGAGCGGAGTGTCCTTGAGATTTTTGCCCAGGTACAACGTCATTCCAAATGCGTTGTTCATATCGCGCTTCATGCTTTGCGATGGCTGAAGCAACATGAGATTTGAACCGAATTCCCAGTTTTGCGCAAAAACCGGTGAGCACATCAGCATCAGGACGGAGAGTCTTAAAAATTTCATACGACCTTGATTAAGATTGGAATAATTGGCTCTGAGTTCAAAAATTACGAAGAAGTTTAGTAAAATGGAACATGTAACCTAACCGTAATACCCATGAGCGGGAACGAAGCTTTGATTCATCGTTTTTACAGCGCTTTTCAACAAAAAGATTTTCGCACCATGCAGTCATGTTACCATGAAAATGCAACGTTCAGCGATCCGGTTTTTCAAGATCTTTCTTCCAGCGAAGTTAAAGCCATGTGGCAAATGCTACTCACAGCATCTGCCGACCTTAAAATCAGCTTTAAGGATGTGTATACGAACGATAAAAATGGCCGGGCTCACTGGGAGGCCTGGTATACATTCACAACTACGGGAAGAAAGGTTCATAATATCATCGATGCGACTTTCGAATTTCGCGAAGGGAAAATCATAAAGCACACCGATGTGTTTAATTTCTGGCGATGGTCGCGCATGGCTTTAGGGATTGCGGGATTGCTCCTCGGATGGACGCCTATCGTTCAAAACAGAGTAAAAAAAACCGCGCGGAGGAGATTAGATAAATTTTTAAGCGCAAATCCTTAGCCGGGCATCATACCATTCGATTTACTCCCTTCTGAGTTTTTCTACCGGATTTGCAATCGCAGCCTTTGTGGTTTGGTATGAGACAGC
>CBHROW010000390.1:0-4923 GCA_966080355.1 uncultured Chryseosolibacter sp. | reverse complement strand
CATGTTGATTACTTTCTTGTATACAATCGCTTGCTGCGTACGGTGCCTGCCCACGGGTAAATTCACCACGAATGCAGTTCCTTTCAAATAAATACCTTCGTTCTTCATATTAGCGAGCTGATGATATTGACGGATGGCCTGATCGTAAGATCCAAGTTTCGATACCGGCCACACTTGCTCGGTATTCATCTCGTAAAAAACCGAACTGTCCCCAACGTGCGCGAATCTTCCTTCCACCGTAAAAACGGGAGAAACTCGCCTGTTTAAAAGATATTTTGATTCAGCAGAAACGGGCTGATGGTCGTACCCCAGAACGATCAGCGCGTCATCACCTTGTTTCGAAACGATCAGGTCTTTTTTCCGGAACTGTTCTTCGCGAATTCGCTTCTTGTTCTCAGAAGGATATATCCTTTTCACGCCAGCGATCTGTGCCGAATTGTGGAAATGAATTTCAACCGGACCATCGGTGGCACCCATGAAATATGTTGAATAGGCACCCTTAAATGATGCTACCTGCGTTTGAGAACCATCTTCTTCGATGAATTCATCAAGTTCATATGATCCATCGCCAGCATCGGATGATGGTTTCAGCGCCATAGTCATGTACACAGATGTCGTGTCAGTCAAAGGAATTCTGCCCTCGTATCGATACCATTCATCAGGCTGACCTTGGGGAAACTTCTCATTGTAGTTTTCATGCGCAGTGCACGCTGCAACGAGGAAAAGAAAAATAAAAGCGCGATTTAGTTTCAACTTGTTATAAACCAGGCGACAAGATAAAAATCAGTTCGGCAAACGGCCAATAGCCACTGCGATAAGTTGCGATTAACAAAAAATAAATTGTAATTTACTTTCGATTCCCCGTGTCAGAGCCCAGATGCGTTGGTTTCAGTTTTCTTTATTTTCGTATGGCTCTGATAACTGATATTTTCAAACGTTTCGTGCATCCATCCCAACCTCCCCGGTTCAAAGTCGGTGATCATGTTCAACGAAATGAAGGTGGTCCGCTCATGATCATTATTTCGGTAAAAGGTGATGAAGATCAGGGCGAAAAACTGATGTTGTGCTGCAAATGGTTCGACTCCAATGCCGGCAAAGTTGTGACAAACGTATTTCACGAAGACGATGTCAAGCCGTTTGACTGGTACAAAGCAAACTCTGCGGACTGATTTATTTATAGATTTCAATCGACCAGTCCGGTCCACTCCTGACTTTGAACTTTTCCGCGAAACTAGCTTGATTCAAACCGACCGAAAACTTCAATAAACTGTTCAGGTACGCGATCGGCATGCCATTACTGACTTGCGAAAAGGTCTCGCCAAAAGACATCTTCCCTTCATAAACAACCTTAGACTTATTTAAAATTTTCACAGTCACGTTTTCGCCATATTTCAACCCGAGCTTATCGAGTAAACCTCGATCGATGTTTGTCCAGACGTTGCCGTACTGAACGTCAAGGATGTCTATGGTGCCTGTAATGCGATTGTCTCTCAATTCTGCCTTTCTAAAATTCAATCGAACAATCTCCGGAACGATCGTACTGCCCACCTGTTCGAAGCTAATGACCCCTGACGCGAGTCTTGCGCCAGTATAAGCATACACATCGCGACCATGAAATGTATATGAGTCCTCAGATCCTTTTCGCCTGTTCACTGCTTCATCTATCACACGAACCTGTTCCATTCCCATCGCGTCAGCTACTAATGTCAGCGTGCCATTGTCTGGCGTTACAAAATAATGTCCCGTCTTTGTCTTCATCACCACCGATCTTCGCGCAGACCCAACTCCTGGATCGACAACTGATACGAACACGGTTCCCGGTGGCCAGTATGGTGATGCTTGATTCAGACGATAGGCAGCTTCCCAAATATTGAACGCAGGTATTTCGTGCGTGAGGTCGAACATGGCCAGGTCAGGGGAAACCGCGTAGGCAACACCCTTCATCGCGGAAACTGCCCCATCTTTTACTCCAAAATCGGATTGAAATACCAGCGCCTTCGATTGCGATAACGCATGGAAACTGAGAAGAAGAAAAAACACCAGGCAACGATTCATACTTTATGAAGTTTATCGCTACAAAATAATACAACACATTTCATATTTTGCCATTCCATTAACCTCACAATGGAATTTCTGAAGAGAATCTGGACCTGGCTCAAAAAGGCGTTTTTCATTTTGTTTATCGCTCAACTCGCATACATCATTGTGTTGCGCTGGGTCGATCCACCGATCACCTTCACACAATTGTCTAACTGGATCGATGGCTATGGCCTCACACGTGACTATGTTGACTGGAAAGACATGTCAGATAACGTGAAGCTTGCTGTCATCGCTTCGGAGGATCAACTCTTCCCTGTTCACAACGGCTTCGATTGGAAAAGTATCGAAAAAGCCCTCGAGCACAACAAAAAGAAAAAACGGATCCGTGGAGCATCAACCATCAGCCAGCAGGTGGCAAAGAATGTTTTCCTCTGGAATGGACGAAGTTGGTTTCGCAAAGGGCTCGAAGTCTACTTCACGTTCATGATCGAATTAGTCTGGGGCAAGCAACGCATCCTCGAAGTCTATTTGAATGTTGCCGAAATGGGCAAAGGTGTTTTCGGTGTAGAAGCAGCCGCACAAAAGAATTTTCGAAAACCAGCGAAGCAACTATCCATGACCGAGGCGGCTCAAATCGCAGCGTGCCTCCCTAATCCAAAAAAATACACCATCAAACCAGTGTCATCAGCCGTGGCGCGAAGAACTCCGGGCATCATCGTTCAAATGAATAATATTGCCCCTGACGAAGATGTGATGACGTTACTCGGCAAGCCGGTGAAGAAGAGGTCAAGAGGTAGCTAAGGCTGTTGGCTATGGCGACAGCAGTTCAGTGAAAGCCACGTATTCAGTTCGCACACATAAGCCATTGCCATAGCCAAACCACGCTAAAGAGGCCAGCAGACGGTCCGCGAATTCTCGTTGACGGTCTGCAGTTATTGATTTAACGAGTCAGCCTGTACGGCAATGTCACCGATCAAAAGATAGGCTTCACCTTCTTGCCCACTGGCACTTCAGTGCATTGCCTACTGCCTACTTTTCAATACCTTTGCGGTTTAGTCCTTTTCATCAATCATGATTGCAGCAAATAATCTCTCTCTTCAGTTTGGCAAACGCGTACTTTTCGACCAGGTGAACATCAAATTCACAGGCGGAAACTGCTATGGAGTAATTGGTGCCAATGGAGCGGGTAAGTCAACCTTTCTTAAAATTTTAGCCGGAGATATCGACCCGACAAGTGGAAATGTGAGTATCGAACCCGGTAAACGCATGGCCGTGCTTCGCCAGAATCACTATCAGTTTGATGAAGTGCCTGTGCTCGACACCGTGATCATGGGTCATGGCAAGCTGTGGGACCTGATGCAGGCCAAGGACGCGATCTACGCCAAGCCTGATTTCTCCGAGGAAGACGGAATTCGAGCTTCAGAACTCGAAGCGGAATTTGCGGAAATGAACGGGTGGAACGCGCAGTCGGATGCAGCCGCTTTACTGAGTGGTTTGGGCATTACTGAAGAAGAGCACTATAAGCTCATGAAGGACCTGAGCGGTAATCAGAAAGTTCGGGTTTTGCTCGCCCAAGCGATCTTCGGAAATCCTGATATCCTTATCCTGGATGAGCCAACCAATGACCTTGACCTCCAAACCATTACCTGGCTGGAGGATTTTTTACTCGAGTTCAAGAATACCGTGATCGTTGTTTCCCACGACAGACACTTTCTTGACACCGTTTGTACGCACATTGTCGACATCGATTTCAAAGCGATCAGGCTTTATACCGGCAATTATACCTTCTGGTATCAATCGAGTCAGCTGGCCCTTCAACAGCGATCTTCTGCCAACAAGAAGGCGGAGGAAAAACGCAAAGAGCTTCAGGAGTTCATTGCCCGGTTCAGCGCTAACGCTTCGAAGTCACGTCAGGCCACCAGCCGAAGAAAGCTCCTGGAGAAGATCAACGTTGACGACATTCAGCCATCGACACGCAGATACCCTGCGATCATCTTCCAGCAGAAGCGTACGGCTGGCGATCAGATATTGCAAGTCGATAAACTGGAATATTCGTTGAATGGAACACGCCTGTTCAGCGGCCTGGACTTTTTCGTCAATAAAGGAGATAAGATCGCTTTCCTCAGCAAAGAAGGTCTCGCCATCACCTCACTCTTCAAGGTTTTGATCGGTGAGTTGAAAGCCGACAAGGGCGAATTCAAATTCGGTCAGACCATTACACCTGCATACCTCCCTTCAAATAACGAAGCCTACTTCCAGAATGACGAAAATCTGATCGATTGGCTCAGGCAGTTCGCGGAAGAAGGGAGCAAAGATGAAGTATACATTCGCGGCTTCCTTGGCAAAATGCTCTTCTCAGGCGAAGAGGTCTTCAAAAAATCGAACGTCCTTTCGGGAGGAGAAAAGGTCCGCTGCATGATATCCCGCGTGATGTTAGCGGGTGCAAACCTCTTGATCCTGGATGAGCCTACCAACCATCTTGACCTCGAGTCGATCACGGCCTTCAACAATGCACTCAAAGATTTCCCTGGTACCGTGTTGTTCACCTCGCACGACCACGAATTCACTCAAACAGTTGCAAACCGCATCATCGAGATCACGCCAAATGGCTTCATCGACAGGCTGATGAGCTACGATGAATACATTGAGAATGAGAAGGTTGCCGCGCAAAAAGAGGCACTTTACGCATAACGATCTGAACGATTTACAATCACTAAAAGGCTTCCCCACGGAGGCCTTTTTTGTTGGAGAGATGACGTTGCGAATACAAACATCGGTAGGTTGAATGTGTTGCATCGCTTGTTTTATGCTGACGCTTTACCTAAACTTATAGCATGTAAACGTGCAGAAATGTGGCAGAAGCTTTGAGAGAATTAAACAGTT
>CBHROW010000389.1:0-4929 GCA_966080355.1 uncultured Chryseosolibacter sp. | reverse complement strand
AAGCATATCAGTGGCCAAGCGGCCCCGGAGCGACAAAAAGATTTAATCGAAGTGATGGTGTTGGAAGTTCTGGTGAGCTTTCCCCGGACAGTAGTCATCAGAAATCTCAAATTAATTGTCTTTCTCAAACTTCAACGAGATTGAATTCATACAATAGCGCATGCCCGTGGGCCGCGGTCCATCTGGGAAAACATGGCCAAGGTGACTTCCGCAGTTGCTGCAAATAACTTCCTGGCGAACCATGCCATGTGTTTGATCGAGCACAGTTTTTACTGCAGACTTTTCTACAGGCTGATAGAAACTTGGCCAGCCCGAGCCCGAGTCGTATTTCGTTTCTGCATCAAAAAGTTTTTGATGACAGGCCGCGCAGTAATAGATGCCGGGTTCATGGTTATTCCAATATGCTCCGGTAAAAGCGCGTTCGGTACCTTTCTGACGCAGCACGCGATAGGCTTCTGGACCTAACTCTTTTTTCCATTCTTCTTCAGACTTATTGACCATAGATTCGAAATTTGGGAGTCTTCAAAAATAAGGCTCAGGCCTCACACTTGGAGTCCTTTCATCTCGCGGAAATGGTCAAAATTTGCAAAGTTCGAAATGCAACCTCCAAACGTCAGAAAATCGATGAATCTGAAGATTTTGGCGCCCAATACCCTATAATTTTGTTTGGTTTTGAAAGAAACCGTATAATTACCGGATTATGAGAAGGTGTGTATTTGCAGCAATATTTGCTCTGGTTTCAAGCCTGGCTTTTGCTCAAGGGTATAAGCTACATTCGGTTTATATTTTCAGTTTCACCAGGTACGTGGAGTGGCCAGGCGAATATAACACTGGTGATTTTGAAATTCTTGTTCTTGGTGATTCACCGATCCTCGAAAACCTGAAGGAACTGGTTTCCTCGAAGAAAGTTGGCGATCGCAACATCAAGGTGACGAAGATCAATTCGATCGCTGAGATCCGCAAATGCAATATGCTCTTTATTCCTGCCGATCAATCAGCTCAACTACCCACAGCGCTCACTAAAATCGGAAATCAATCTATTTTGTTGATCACAGAAGGCCCGGGCCTCGGCTCTAAAGGCAGCGACATCAATTTCATTCAGAAAGATGGAAAACTAGCCTTTGAATTGAACCAGGCTGCAGCCGGAAAACATAATTTGAAAATATCGAACACCCTGATGGGTATGGCGATATTGATTTAACCCCCTATGGAAGATAAAAAGAAGAAAAAATTCCGCTTTCGTTTAACGATTGGGAATAAGATCATCGGAAGTTTCATCATTCTTATTACCCTGTTCATTCTTGTAGTGTCGGTGATCTTCGGCAGTGGTAACACCATCGAGAGTGTGGTGCGAAGCTCGAGCGAGAACTACCGCCCTTCCAAAGACGCGATCAACGAATTCATTTTGATGGTAACACGTTCGCGGATGCTGGTAACAAACTGGGTTTATCTGCGCGGTAACCAGGAAGACAAGACAGCACTTCGACTTCTCCAGGACACGGAATATAAATCATTGAAGAAACGCCTGGAGAATCTTTCACAGCAGTGGGAACCAGAACAAAAATTGCGAATGGATACGGTGATGCACGACTTCGATTCGCTGCTTACCATTCAACGTGAGTCGATCATGGCCAACCTCCAGACGTTTGAAAACTACGAGGATGCTACGCTGAAATTCATGGCCGAAAACTCGGTCGAAAGTGATGTTATCCCGATGACTGATGCACTTATCCGAAAGCTCGATAAGATCGCTGAACGTCAGAACTTGCTCACTGCACAATCGGATGCCGAAGTGATCAGTTCGATCGATCGATTGAAAATGCTCACGTTGATCCTCGGTGGTGTGTTTCTCGCCATCGCGATCATCAGCGCACTATACCTCGTCATTTCCATTACCAAGCCTGTGAATTACCTGAAGAATATCGTTGTGAAGTTGGGTAATGGCGAATTGGTGGAAGATAAGAAGACAAAGTTCAACAATGACGAGATTGGCGACATGGCAGTGGCGATGGATAACCTCGTGAACGGTTTGAAAGCAACAACTCTTTTTGCCGAAAATATCGGTAATGGAAGCTATCAGTCGGATTTCAAACCTTTGAGCGATCATGACGTGCTCGGAAACGCGCTGATCAACATGCGCGATAATCTTTCTAAAGTTGCCGAGGACGACAAGAAGCGCAACTGGGCAACCGGAGGTCAAGCGAAGTTTGGCGAGATCCTTCGAAAGAACAACAACGATTTACTCAAACTTTCTGATGAAATTATCGGAAACCTGGTGAAATACCTGAAAGCGAACCAGGGCGCTCTTTACATCATCGATGACAATACGGATGGCGAAGAGCCGACCATGTCGATGAAGGCCTGCTACGCGTGGGATAAGAAAAAATTCCTCAATCATAAGATCCATCGCGGGGAAGGCCTGGCTGGGCAGGCGTGGCAGGAGGGAGATACGGTTTACCTGACCGAGGTTCCGCAGAATTATATCAAGATCACATCGGGTTTAGGTGATGCTAATCCTACAAGTGTGGTTATTGTCCCGCTCAAAGTAAACGATCAGATATTTGGTGTTGTGGAGATTGCCTCATTCAGCACATTTGCAGATTTCGAAATTGATTTTGTTCAAAAGATCGCAGAGAGTATTGCATCTACTATTTCTTCGGTTAAGATCAATGCGAAGACGCAGCACTTGCTTGAAGAGTCGCAGGAAATGACAGAGCAAATGCGAGCGCAGGAGGAAGAAATGCGCCAGAACATGGAGGAACTCCAGGCAACACAGGAAGAAATGCAACGCAGTCAGTCCGAAACTGAAAGCACAATGGTTGCCATTCACAGTGCGCTTGCTGTTGCTGATTACAGCGTTGATGGGTCCTTGTCTAAGGTTAACAGTAACTTCCTCGATATCTATGGTTTCGCGCAGGACGAGATCCTTGGCGAACACCACCGTGTGCTTGTAACGAAAGACGAAAAGAACAGTGAAGAGTACAGACAATTCTGGAGGGATCTCGCGAACGGATATCCAAAGAAAGGAACATTCAAGCGTCTTAACAGAAAAGGCGAAGTGATTCAGGTTCGTTCTAATTTCTCACCGATCAAAAACAGATCAGGTGAAGTTGTGAAGATCATGGAGATCACCTATGAATTAAAGAACAACTAGCTTCGTGCAGATCTATAAAATCAAAAGCGTAACAGATTGCAGAATCGTTACGCTTTTTTATTTGGACTCGGAACTTGTTTTGAAGCGAATCCTTGGTCTACCAAAACGTTCATTGAAAGATATTTCGTAAAGCTACTGCGACCAAGTATCTGGCTTTGCCCAGACACTAATGGACGTTGCGCGATAACCTTTTGATCGATTTGTTACGCATCATATACGATGTAACCGAAATATTGTAGCTACCGTAACTTGAGCCAGCTTTTAGAGCCAAGACAGCGTTTTTACGAGAGGGTCTTTTCGCTGTTCTTGAAGGCAGTCTCACGGATGGTGCGGCTGCCTTATTTGTTTTCAGCATTTTAGCGATGTGGAAAAAAAGAAATTGCTGACAAGCCTGCGTGCGCCAGCAATCCCCAAAATGTGAATTGGTAAATAGATGCTCTTGAATCTATTTTTCAATTCTCAGTTCGTAATTTATCCCATTACTGAAAACGGTTTCCCCAGCTCGTCTTGCCGCGGCATTGAAAGCTCGTTCGGGGAGGCCTTGAAATAATCGTCTCCAACCTTGACCGTATACAGCGTTCCTCTGTATTTGCTTTCCCTGGGTTTTCCATAGATCGTTCCCATTTGATCTTTGTAAATCACGGGATCACCATTTCTGATTTTGTCCATGTAAACCACGATTATAAAACTATGCCACCTCGATTTTTTTGGACGCATTTCAAAACAACAGACCCGATGTGTTTTTTTGAGCTACATTTGCGTCTTAATATCTTGACGCTTGAACTTTCTATCCGCTGAATCGATCTCGAAAACGTTTAACGACCGCTGGCTTTTTAAGGATATTTCCCTTGGCATTTCTCAGGGCGAGAAATTCGCGCTGGTTGGCAATAATGGAGTTGGAAAATCCACATTGCTGAGAATTTTGACAGGTGAAATACAGCCGGATAACGGTAAAGTGAGCGTGCGACAAGGCCTACGCCTGGGGTATCTGACGCAGCAACCCGAAGTTGATTCAAACCTGTCGGTTAAGGATGTACTGTTTAACGAGCAAAATGAGATTGCGAAGGTTGTTAAGGAGTATGAAGATTGTCTCCATCATCCGGACACATCGGCCGAGCGGATGCAGGCTGTGCTCGAGCGCATGGAAGAACTCAAAGCCTGGGATTACGATGCTAAAGTTCAGGAGGTGATCGGTAAACTCGGGGTACCGGATATCGACAAGAAATTCGGAGAACTCTCAGGAGGCCAGAAAAAGAGAATATTTCTCGCGCAACTTCTTCTACAGGAGCCCGATCTCATTATCATGGATGAACCCACCAACCACCTCGATCTTTCTGCGATCGAGTGGCTGGAGAATTTTCTTTCCGGACAAAACATCACGCTCATCATGGTCACCCACGATCGCTACTTCCTCGACAACGTAGCTACCGAGATCATCGAGCTCGATCGTGGCCAGCTCTTTCGTTATAAAGGCAACTACGCATACTTCCTGGAAAAGAAAAGTGAACGCGAGGAGATGCTTCGCGTGGAAGTGACGAAAGCCCGCAACCTGCTGCGCAAGGAACTCGAGTGGATGCGTAAGCAACCCAAGGCCCGCGGTACCAAAGCAAAATACCGTATTGAAGCCTTTTATGATTTGCAGGAGAAAGCTTCTCAAGATCTGAAGAAAGACAGACTCGAGCTAGACATTAAGGAAGCCAGACAGGGTGGTAAAATTCTCGAAGTAGAACACATTTCTAAGTCGTATGGCGATCTCAAAATTGTCGATGATTTTT
>CBHROW010000388.1:0-4982 GCA_966080355.1 uncultured Chryseosolibacter sp. | reverse complement strand
TCTTGCACGTGCAACTGCGGTTGTAGATTTTGATGGTGACGGTGTTTTTAATGTTTGGGAGATAACACAAGACGGGACACTAAGTGAAGTTGAGCATGACTGAAGTATTGATCGTTGCCGTGGTGACTGCATGCCTTATGCTGACGTTCTTGTGTGTATTTTATCAGGACATCAAATCGCGCGAGGTGCACGTGATATTGTTGCTCTCCGCTTTTTTGTTTTCATGGCTAAGGCAATTGTTTTTGTACGGGTGGGAGCCACGTGCCGTTGTGAATATCTGTGTAAATATTGCTTTTGTCTGTTCGTTGTTCGCTTTGGTGTGCTCTTACGCCATACTCCGATATAAGATCAGATTGAATGCGATATGGCGATACCTCGGAGAGGGCGATGTGTTGTTTTGGTTATCGATTGTTCCGCTGTTTTTCCCGCATGAGTTCTTTCTTCATTTTGTCGCGAGCCTCTTTACGGCCCTGTTGCTGCATTATTGCCTGCGCGTTGTGAAAAGTTATAGCCCGGCAACGATCCCACTAGCCGGATTCCAAAGCCTCTATATGGCTGTCGTCCTGATCGCTAAGTATTTTGAATGAAGCAAAGTATGGAGTTAGCAAATATCGGATTGATTCAAAAGATTTCGATCGAAGTAGCATGGAGATACCGCGTCATTCCCATTACATGGACCAACGTTGAAGCACACTTTCAAATTGATGAAACAAGAGCCACCCAATCGGTTACCCAAGAGCTCGCGGTTATTCTGGGGAGACAGATTTTCCTTGAGCCTTGTCCATCTGGCGAGATCACCCAGCGGTTGCATAAATTTTATAGACCATCAGCAACGGTAAACGTCCTTGGTGCCAACAAAGATGAAATTGTTGAATTGATCGTTAAGGATGCGGAGAGTTTAAGAAGCAGTGACATTCATATCGAACGATATGAAAACGTTTGCCGCGTTCGGTTCAGGATCGATGGTCAATTGGTACAGCGTTACGAAATTTCTACGGAAGAATTTCCGTCTTTGATCAACAAGATCAAGATCAGGGCGAATCTCGACATTTCCGAAAAAAGATTGCCGCAGGATGGACGAATCAATTTTTCGGCTGCCAATAAAAAATATGACATCCGTGTGTCTAGCTTGCCAACGCTGTTCGGTGAGAAGATCGTTCTTCGCATCCTTGGAACCGATACCGGACACCTTGCACTTCAAGACCTCGGATTCAGTGACCTTGACCTGGAGCGATTTCTTCATTGCACCAGCCGGACGCACGGAATAATCCTGATCAGCGGACCCACGGGGTCAGGCAAGACTACGACTTTATATGCTACCCTAAAGATGCTCAACAGCGAAGCTAAAAATGTTTTAACCATAGAAGATCCGATTGAATATACGCTGGCCGGTATCAATCAGGTTCAGCTGAAAGAAAGCATCGGGCTCGGCTTTGGAACCGCATTGCGAACTTTCCTTCGGCAAGATCCGGATATCATCATGGTCGGGGAGATCCGCGATCCGGATACAGCGAGTATGGCGATCCGGGCTTCGCTCACAGGGCACCTCGTGTTGTCTACCATTCATACCAATTCTGCGTGGGGTACAATTTCGCGACTCATCGATATGGGAATTCCTTCTTATCTGATCTCGAGCACGTTGTTGCTTTCGGTGGCGCAGCGCCTTGTAAGGAAATTGTGTGAGGCATGCAAAAGACTGGCACCGCTTGACCCTGAGATGCTCCCCGGTCGATTCCGCGCAGCTGCCAATCAAACTCATTGCCTTGCGGTCGGATGTGAAAAATGTTTTTACACAGGCTACAAAGGTCGTGTCGCGATCTACGAAGTATTGCCTGTCGATAGTGATGTGAGTGAGCGAATCAAAAACAACGCACATGACATTCAGGATATATTGATAGCGAAGCGCGTTATGTTGCTGGCCGATCAGGCATTCAACCTTTTTGCTTCCGGCATCACATCCTTAGAAGAGATCCATCCCTTTGTACTAGCGGTATGAGAAGTGTTGTTTATATTTTTTTACTGCTGATGTGTTGTCCACTGGTCCAAAGTAAAGCACAAACTGTTTCACGACTGGAGTCTGTATCCGGTCTTCTTGATTCCCTTGCTACCGGATCAATGAGTGGGCTGGCCGCGAAAGTTCGTATGGATGTATCAGATACACCGCTCAGTGAATTTATAGGCCTGATCGCCAGCGCAAACAAACTCAATATAAGCGTTGCACCCAATGTATCGATCACCGTATCACATCGTTTTACGGATGTTACCGTCAAGGATGTGTTGCTGTTCTTCTGTACAACTTACCAACTTGATATTGAGCTTGTGCGATCGATACTGCTTGTCAGACCGTACGTTAGGCCGCTTTCCGTTGAGCCCGTTTACGAGGAGAAAAAACTGGCTATCGAATACGATTCTGCACTCGACCGATTGACGATCAATTTGAAGAACGACAGCCTCGCGCTGCTGGCTAAACAACTTACACAAGTCACGGGGAAGAACGTCCTCGTTGCCGGCTCTGCGCGCGATGTTCGTGTAACGGGATTCATCAAAGCAATGCCTTTGTTAAGTGGAATAGAAATGCTGGCCTCCACCAACAACCTTGTACTAAAGAAAAACAACGACCATTTTTTATTTGACAAGTATGATGATCCGGCTGGACGTGTAAAAAAGATGGAAAGTCCAACGGGTAAACCTGCAACGTCAGCAAAGTCATCACTTGAGGTACAGGTTTCAGACAAAAAAGCAGGCGGATATATTTCCGTTTACTCGCGGCAAATACCCCTGGTTGAATTGATCCATGAGATCGCCCATAGGCTCAACTTGAATTTTTATATCTTTTCGCTTCCCGATCAGTTGGTCACTGTTCAATTCAGCGAAATGACTTTTGAGCAGATCCTCGACAAAATTCTGACACCGACTGATCACACCTATAAACTTGTTGATGGTGTTTATTTGATTGGCGCCAGAGCGATGGAGGGCTTGCGCACATCGAGCGTCTACAAAATGCAATTTCGGTCGATCGAGGACATCGATAAAATCGTTCCTCCTGAAATAAAGAAGGACGTTCAGCTGACAGTATTTAAAGAGCTCAATGCCGTAATCCTCTCCGGCAGCACGCCACAGATTTCCGAAATATGCGCGTTTCTCAAAGCGCTCGATGAGCCTGTGCCGAATATTCTCATTGAGGTTATTGTTGTTGACTTTCGGAACGGCTACACAATCGAAACGGGAATCAATGCGATTCTCTCAGACAACACCGTGGTACCACAGACAACAGGGAAAGTTTTTCCAGGTGTCGACCTGACATTGGGAACCAATCTCATTACGGAATTATTTCAACGTGCGAACATCGTCAACCTTGGGGAGATCACCCCGCGTTTGTATGTAACGTTGAAGGCGCTCGAAAACAGCAATAACATCACGATCCGGTCGACACCGAAACTGTCAACACTAAACGGACATGATGCAGTGTTGAGTATTGGCCAGTCGGTCTATTATGTACAGGAGACACAGGTCATCACTCCCGGAGTCACGCCTCTCACACGAGTGACCAAGGAATTCAAGGAGGTGGAGGCCAACCTTACAATTTCGATCAAACCGATCGTGTCAGGAAATGAACATGTCACGCTGAACATCAATGCAGAGTTTTCAAATTTCCTCCCGGCTGAGATCGAAGGAGCGCCACCTGGGAATGCTACGCGCCAGTTCAACTCGATGATCCGGATACGCAATGGTGAGATGATCGTGCTCGGTGGACTTGAAGAAGTCAGCAGATCGTCAACACAATCCGGTGTTCCCCTTCTGGCGCGGATACCCATCATCAAATGGCTCTTTTCTTCGCGAAAAAAGGAAAAGACCCAAAACCGTCTTGTAGTGTTCATTAAACCGGTTGTCGTCTTTTAGGATTTATGAAAATGTTTGCAAGCGCTTCCGAACGGGTAGCAGGCTGTCAGTTTACAATAGATACAGCAGGCAATATTTGCGTGAGTTTGTGCGTGCTGAAAAGAAAGAAGAGCGAAGTTGAATGTGAGTGCTATAAGGAATATCCCTCACTCGAGGAATTCATTGCTCAAGCCGACAACGCAATACCGATAGTTTGTACGTTTGATGGGCCTGCTCTGGTCACCAGGAAAGTAAAACGCATCGGCAGCGCGAAGCTTGAACATTTGATAGCCGAAATAACACCAGGTGTAGATGCCCTCGGTTTCGTTTGTCAATATGTTTCATCTATTCAGGAAGAAGGATTTGTTACCATAATGCGGAAAGAGATTGCGGAGAGCGTCATCAACCAATTGAAGGGCTCGGGCTTTTTCATTTCGGCAGTAACACTTGGGCCGTTTTCAATTGCTCCGTTTCTGCCGTTGATCAGGCAATCGCAGGCATCGCAAAATGCAGTATTCAATGTCAGGCTGCCTCGGTATCTGATCCACATCGCGGATGGGAATATTTTGGCAATTGAAAATAAGACGGAAGAAACTGTAGAAGGGGTCTGGCTTGATCAGGAATATCTCGAGCCTCGCAGAATCGTTCCTTACTGTTCGGGTCTTCTGACGTTTGTAGAAGGATTGCCAGGATTGGAACAGCGCTTCGGAACTTTTTTATCGGCTTTGCTTGAGGATAATCTCTATCGCGGTCGTTACGTGCGCTTTCTTCGGAGGGCGCTTATTGCTTTGATGATCACTTGTTGCGCGGCAATTTCTGCACAATTCTACCTGGATAACCGTCTTGCGTTGCTGCGGCATCGGCAAAATCGGGAACTGGAAGAGGAGAAGATCACGCAGCGGTCCTATGATGAATACGAACGCACCCTGCGCTCTCTCGATTACTTGAATTGGAACAAGGTATTTTATAGTTCTTTCTATTGTGATCGCCTGGCTGCTTCTGTTACACCTGGTGTTTCATGGCAAAAGCTTGCAATTTTTCCTTTGACATCGGGGAAGGGAAAGGAGCCGGCAATTTTTTTATATGATAAGATTGATGTGCAA
>CBHROW010000387.1:0-5029 GCA_966080355.1 uncultured Chryseosolibacter sp. | reverse complement strand
ATTACCTCAACTCGAATCGTTCGAGCCCGGTGAACTCAAGGGCGAATTCGACAGTGAAAGAAAAAATTTGAAGCTGTTATTCGACATTCGAAATATACAGTACAACAAGATCGGCCTGAAGAAGTTTGTGTTCAGTACCAACTCTGATTCGAGCAGGCTCAACTACAATGTTTTTGTAGACCAGGTCAAATACGACTCAATGAAAGTTGACGGTTTGGAATTCAATGGTACTGTCCGCCATGACTCGATCAGAACAAACCTCATCGTTCTCGACTCGCTTGACGCGCACAAATACGTACTTGGTGGAACATTCTTCAGCAAAGAAAATGAATTTGAATGCAAGCTGAATCCGCATGAAATAAAGTTGAACTATGTCGACTGGACTGTACCAACAACAAATTACTTGCGATTTGGAGGGTCTAAATTCGTAGCGCACGATGTTCGATTGGCAAATGGTCGCGAGCAGATCACTATTGAATCCAAACCCGAACCGGAGTCACCGCTTTTCATCGGCTTCCGGGAATTGAATCTGGAATATTTATTAAGCATGGTAGCACAGGAAAAACCTGTGTCGGGTCTGCTCCAGGGCGATATCAATATTTATCCGGACACCACGGCATTCAAATTCACATCTGATATTAAGATCAACGACCTGCAGATCAATGAGGTGCCATGGGGAGATCTCTCATTGGACGTTGGGCAAAGCGTTAAAGATCGATTCGATGTCATGTTCAGTCTCATTGGAAAAAATAATGACATCAGAACACGCGGCTATTACACCGGTGGCGAAAAGCCCGCGATCGATCTTACCACAACTATAGCGAGATTCGATCTTACCTCGTTGCAGCCACTCGCTTCCGCACAGGTTAAAAATCTCAAGGGGCTTATCACGGGTGAGCTCCTGGTGAAGGGCGATCCGAAAAAACCTGACATTGACGGTGGAGTCCGCTTTCAAAAAGCGGAGTTTTTCTCCGTTTTCCTCAATACGCCATTCACTATTGATGATGAGACCATTCGTTTTATTGATGAAGGTTTAAGGTTCGACAATTTCGAGCTGACTGACAACACGAAGAATACCGCACGTCTGGACGGAGTAATCGCTACCCGGGATTACATCAACTACCGGTTAAGACTCGACCTGCTCACGAAAAATTTCAGGCTTCTCAACACGACCGCGAAAGACAACGACATGTTCTATGGAAAAGTCGGTGTCAGCGCGAACGCAAGAATACGCGGAACATCCAACAACCCCTCCGTTGACATGGAACTCAGTTTGACGGATGACAGCAAACTTACTTACATCGTTCCGCAAAATGAAGCAACGATCCTCGAGCAGCAAGGCATTGTAAAATTTGTTGACAAAAGTTTTAAGGCAGACCCCTTTATGAAAAAGATCCAAAAGGAGCTTGCCGACACCGTGAAAAGCAAATTCGTGGGCGTGAACGTTACTGCCAAGATCGAACTCAACGACAAGGAAGTATTCTCCATCGTGATCGATCCCACAACTTCCGATCAACTCACCGTAAAAGGAAATACCACACTCACACTTCAATTGGACCAAACCGGTGACATGCAACTCTCGGGCAGGTATGAGATCTCTGAGGGAACCTACAACCTCTCCTTCTACAAGTTCGTCAAGCGTGAATTCAAGATCGAGAAAGGAAGCACGATGACGTGGTCGGGCGATCCGCTGAATGCCGAAATGGATATCCATGCAGTCTTCAATGTAGAGACGTCTCCCATCGATTTACTTTCCAACCAACTTGTTGGCGCTGATCAACAGGAGCTTAACCGTTACAAACAACGACTGCCATTCCAGGTTTACCTAAACATCAAAGGCCAGTTACTAAAGCCCGAGATCTCGTTCCGTCTTGAAATGCCGCTCGACCAGCGGAATGCGCTCGGTGGCAACGTTTATGCAAGACTGATGGACATCAACACGAGAGAGTCAGATTTGAACAAACAGGTTTTTGCGTTACTGATCCTCAAGCGCTTCGTTTCAGATAATCCATTTGAAAACCAGGGATCGGAAGGCGTTGAAGGAGCCGCGCGTACAAGTGTCAGCAAGATTCTCACACAGCAATTGAACCGCCTTTCCGAGAATGTAAAAGGCATCGAGCTGAGTTTCGATGTGAAGTCATATGAAGACTATAGTTCAGGAAAAGCACAGGGCAACACGGAGCTGCAATTGGGTTTGTCGAAGACGCTGCTCAACGACAAGCTCGTGGTCAAGCTGTCGGGTAACGTTGACGTGGAAGGGCAAAACTCCAACCAGGAGGTGACTGACTACATTGGCGATCTCGCACTCGAGTATATGCTCACGAATGACGGGCGATTCCGGATCACGGGCTTCCGCAACAGCAATTATGATATGATCGATGGTGAGCTTGTGGAAACAGGCGCAGGTGTCATCTATATCAAAGACTATGATGCACTGCGCGAATTGTTCAAGGCCAACAAACCGAAATAAACGATGCACGTGACTCGCCTCATCACCACCCTTGCTTGCCTGAGTTGCCTGAGTGCATGCTCGGTGATGAAATATGTTCCCGACAATAAAGTACTCTACACAGGATACGACATCAAGTTAAAACCACGTGAACGCGTTACGGCAAAAAAAAGAATTAAGGAGATCATGGATCAAAGCGTATCGCCCAAACCAAACACGAGCATTCTTGGCATGCGTCCCGGCCTCTGGTTTTATTACAAAGTGCCCGGAGAGCCGAAGAAGGGTTTAAAAAAATTCATCAAGAACAAGCTCGGACAAGTACCCGTGTACATGAGTGATGTTGACACGGAAAAAACCGCAAAATTTGTGAAGGGGCACCTCGTAAACAACGGTTTTTTTCAGGCAGAAGTAGATTATAAAGTCAACATCGATGGAAAAAAAGGCTCGGTCACTTATACAGCTCATATCGACCGCCCGTACCGACTTCGCAAGATCGACTATCCAAAGAACGACACCTTGTTCGCGAACATCGACAGCATTAGAGAAAGTTCTTATCTTAAACCTGACCAGCGCTACAACCTCGAGCGGTTACAGGCGGAGCAGGAGCGCATCGAAGCGGACCTCGAGAATTACGGCTATTTTTTCTTTGACGATAAATACCTTTTGTTCGAAGCAGACAGCACCGTGGGTGAAAAACAAATAGACCTCACGTTAACGCTCGAAAAAGACATTCCAAAGAAAGCCACACGCATCTACCGCATCGGAAAAGTGAGTGTTTTCCCGGACTACACCCTGATGGACGATTCGCTCATTCGCGCTGCAGATACGCTCGTAGTCGATAAGTATTATTACATCGATCGTCAGAAAAACTACAAGCCGCACATCATTACCCGTGTGATCAATTTACATGAAGGTCAGATCTATCGGAGGGTTGATCGCGAATTCACAGTGAGCCACCTGATGGGGTTGGGTTCATTCAAGTTTGTCGATGTAAAATTCAAGGAAGATCGCGCGGACTCTACCGTATTGAATACGAGCATCTATCTTACTCCTTATTTACGTAAATCGGTTCGCGCAGATTTCTCAGCAACATCAAGGTCGAATAACTTTGTAGGGCCGGGATTCAACGTCAAATTCACCGACAGGAATATTTTCAAAGGTAGTGAGCGATTCGACCTAAACTTAAATACCGGCTATGAAGTGCAGGTGAGTCGAAAAGTAGGCCAGCCATTGAACGCTTATGAACTTGGCGCTGAGTCAAGCGTTTCAATCCCCAGGTTTGTTTCTCCTTTTTATATCCACTACCCTTCGCGCAAATATTTGCCAACAACAGATGTCAAGCTCGGCTTTCGCGTACAGCAACGCATCAACTATTTCCGACTGAACTCCTTCAACTTCGCTTACGGTTACACGTGGCGAGAGAACACCTTGAAGACACACGAGTTATACCCGGCAGACGTAAGTTACATGAAACTCGGTCATACCTCTCCCAAGTTCGATACGCTGATCGACCAAAACCGCTTCCTCAGGCAATCGCTGGAAAACCAGTTCATCATGGGCGCACGGTACAGCTACACGTTGAACACCCAGGTGAACGAAATACGCAATCAAAAATTTGCAGAGCGACAATACCAGCGAAATAATTTTTACTTCAATGGCAAGGTCGAATCTGCCGGAAACCTTGTTCAACTGATCCGGGGCGGACCATTTGTCAACGCTGAAACCAATCAGCCTTTGAATATTTTCGGCTCCGCTTATTCACAGTTCGTGCGCCTCGAAGCAGACTTCCGGTATTATCTTCAACTGAACGAAAGGAACCAGATCGCGACACGGATTTCGGGCGGTAGCGGATATGCTTTTGGAAATTCATTCACCATGCCTTACATCAAACAGTTTGCTGTGGGTGGCTCGAACAGCGTGCGAGCATTTCCGGCAAGGTCGATTGGTCCGGGTACATACGATGTACGAACGCACAGCAACGATGAAAACAACATCCTTTTCCTCGATCAGCGTGGCGATGTAAAACTTGAAACAAGCGCTGAATATCGCGCTGACATTACTAAGCTATTCAAAGCAGCTGTCTTCGTTGATGCCGGAAACATTTGGTTGTGGCGTCTTGATACGATTAGACCCGGCTCGCAATTCGACCGAAGCAAATTCCTGGGTCAATTGGCCGTTGGAACAGGCGCTGGCATTCGACTTGATTTCGATTTCTTCGTGCTTCGATTCGATCTTGCATTTCCCATACGAAAGCCTTACCTGCCAGAAGGCAAGCGATGGGTCTGGGATCAAATCGCCCCCGGAGACAAGTCGTGGAGAAGAGATAACCTCATTCTTAATATCGCCATTGGGTATCCTTTCTAGAATTTTAGATTTCTGATTTTAGATTTCTGATTTTAAGCAGGGTTAAATATGCTCTTTCAGTAACGGTCGAATGGCTTGCCAAACTAATTTCAAAAATCATCCAGGTTCACAGGCGTAATCTCCCTTGTGTTTAGCCTGGTTTTCACTAAATCTAAAATTAAAAATGACTACTGTCCGGGGAAAAGCTCACCAGAACTTCCAACATCATCACTTCTA
>CBHROW010000386.1:0-5031 GCA_966080355.1 uncultured Chryseosolibacter sp. | reverse complement strand
CGAATATCATTATTAGCATGGAGCTTGTCTCCGTTAACTGATCGTGATCAAACTTTGTTTCGCTACCAACAACGCACATAAGATCCAGGAGGTGGCGCATGCACTTTCTGATTCGATTAAACTGTTCAGCCTGAAGGATATTCATTGCATGGAAGAGCTGCCCGAAACCCAATCTACGATCGAAGGCAACTCCAGGCAGAAAGCGGAATACGTTTTTCAAAATTATAAAGTGCCTTGTTTTGCAGACGACTCGGGCCTTGAAGTTGAATTTCTCAATGGCGAGCCCGGAGTTGATTCGGCTCATTACGCAGGTCCGCAGCGAAGCTTTGACGACAACATCGAGCTGCTACTGAAAAATTTGCAAGGTGTAGAAAATCGCAGGGCGCAATTTACAACGGTGATCACGCTGATCGGGGTTGACAGTAATATCCACGTATTCGAGGGAATTATTCGCGGAACAATATTGCATGAAAAACGCGGTACAAGTGGGTTTGGTTACGATCCGGTCTTTCTTCCGGACGGGCATCAGCAGACGTTCGCTGAGATGACGCTTGATCAAAAGAATAAGATCAGTCATCGTGCAATTGCTGCTTCAAAACTGATCGCCTTTCTGCAAACACTGAAGTGACGCGCGCGACATTTCACACCATAAAAAAACCCGCACCGAAAGATGCGGGTTTTCTTTTTCAAGCTTTACGAATTTATGCTTTGGCAGGCTCGAGCTTTTTATTGCTCGCCCGACTTGAGAAATCAGCCAGTACTGGTGTTCCGATACAAAGTGAAGAGTAAGTTCCGATCAACACACCGATCAGCATTGCGAACGTAAATCCTTTGATTGTTTCTCCACCGAAAATAAAAAGGATGATGATCACAAAGATTGTCGACATACCGGTGATCAACGTACGGCTCAGCGTATCGTTCAACGCGTTGTTAATTACAGAAGACGTGCTGTCACTGCTCTTCATTCCCTTGAGGAATTCGCGCACACGGTCGAAAACCACAACGCTGTCGTTGATCGAATAACCGATCACAGTCAGGATTGCAGCAACAAATGATTGATCAATTTGCATCGAGAATGGCATCACACCTTCCAGCAGCGAGTACAATGAAAGCACAACCAGTACCGTATGGATCAGGCTGACCATCGTACCCAATGCGAACTGCCATTTGCGGAAACGGATCAGGATGTACAGGAACATTAACGCCATTGCAATGCCCAACGCATATAATGCAGAAGCGCGAATATCACTTGCGATTGTCGGACCAACTTTCGTTGAGCTCATCAACTCCGCTTTTGTATCCGAGACCTTGGCTAGTCCTTCATTGAGTTTCGCTTCTGCCTGGGTTGTCGCCTCTTCAGATTCGTCTTCAACGAGGTAATCCGTGGTGATCTGATACTTGTTATCAAAACCATAGGTTTTAACCTCAGGCACAGCGCCAAACGAATTTCCAAGATTTACGCGCAATGCATCAGCACTCACGGCTTTGTCAAAGCGCACGATGTACGTGCGTCCACCTTTGAAATCAACTCCATAGTTCAGTCCGTTGATCGCCAGGTAGATCAAACCCGCAACAATAACAGCACCTGATACACCATAGTAGATCTTACGATTTCCAATGAAATCGATCTTGATACTGCGGAAAAGATTCTTCGACCATGGGAATGAGAATCCGAGGGTCTTTCCACGCTTTACGAAAAATTCGAAAATCAAACGTGTAAACAACACCGAAGTAAACAATGAACAGAGAATACCAATGATCAATGTAACTGCGAAACCATAGATGAGACCAGAGCCAAACGCAAGAAGAACGAAACCTTTGATCAGGGTCGTTACGTTCGAGTCGATGATCGCAGAGAATGCATTCTTATAACCATTTGCGATCGCCATGCTCATCGGCTTACCATCGTTCAGATCTTCTTTAACACGTTCGTTAATAAGCACGTTCGCATCAACCGCGATAGCAAGCGAAAGCAGAATACCCGCGATACCCGGCAAAGTAAGCGCGGCATTGAGTGATGCGAGAATTCCCAACAAGAAGAACAAGTTCAACACCACAGCTGCATCTGCAACCCAACCCGCGGAGCTGTAGGTTACAACCATGAAAACAATGATGATGAGGAAACCAACAACAATAGATATCAAACCATTGCTGATCGACTCCGCGCCAAGTGTCGGTCCGACAACCGCTTCTTCAAGGATAGTAGTCGGTGCAGGAAGAGAACCTGCTTTCAAAATATTCGCGAGGTCTTTCGCTTCATCACTCGTAAAGTTTCCTTGGATGATCGAGCTTCCGTAAGGAATTTCTTCATTTACACCAGGAGCCGAATACACAAGATTATCGAGCATGATCGCAATGCGCGAGCCTTTCCGCGCAGCTTCACGCGTCCAGTTCGCCCAAATGCGCGTACCCGAAGTATTCATCGACATACTTACCGCAGGCTGTGCTTTTTCGTCAACATCCTGTCTCGCATTCACAATGGACTGCCCATCGAGCTTTGCTTTATGATTACGTCCGAGGTCGAGGAAGTAGAGTTGTAGCTTCGGTTCTTCTCCGATCTCCGTAGAATATTTCGCTGCCTTATTGGCCCAGAAAACGCCAACGTTTCTCGGCAGGCGATTTTTTACGTCATCGCGTCTGAAGATCCGATTGATCTCTGCTGTGTCTTTCAACCCATAACGGTATGAGTATGGCGGATCGCTCAATGCGAAAAGTGGCGACACAGAAAGATTCTGCAATGAATCGAGACCCGTACTGTCAGATGCGCTGGCCAGACTCTTTTCAAGTGCCGACAAGGTTGAATCCTGTTGATTTGCCGGTTTGTTTGGCGCAGCGTTGGGTTCAGTTTTCGCAGTTGACTTCTTTTCGTTCTGCTCTTTCACCAGAAGGTCATTGATGGCGAAAAGTTGAGCGTTCAGTGTAGCCGGCTCAACAACATCCCAAAACTCAAGTTTAGCAACGCCCTGCAAAAGTTTCCTCACGCGCTGAGGGTTTTCAGCACCTGGTATTTCAATTTGAATACGGCCTGTTCCGGGAAGCCGTTGGATATTTGGCTGTGAAGTACCGAACTGATCGATACGATTGCTCAGGATCGTGAATGAACGATCAACAGCATTTTCAATCTCATCTTCAACGATGCTGATCACTTCGCTGTCAGTGGCGTTGAAGCCGATTCTTCCGCGTGTTGATGCAGTCGCGAAAAGCGGAGCGAGGCGTTTGCCCGGATTATCTTGACGATATGCATTGAAAAACAACGTGCTGAAACTTTGCTGACTGTTCTTTGATTGAACACGCGCCTTCTGAAGCGCCCTTACAAATGCAGAGTCTTGATTGTTACCGCTGAGGCCACGGATGATATCGACAGGTGAAACCTCGAGCGTCACGTGCATACCACCTTGCAAGTCTAGACCTAAGCTGATCTCGCTCGCTTTGATTTCTTCGTAGGTGAAATCGCGCATGCCGAGGAAATTGTACACCGGCTTGTGCCACACCGAATCAAGATAAGCTTGTTTTTTATTGGGATTTACAACACCGTCAGAACCGGTTGCATATTCCGTTGCGTCTTTTTGAACTCCGCGTGATATCAGGGTGAATGAGAGATAATACACGCAGAGAAGCGTGACTATGATCGTGAGCCCGGTCACGAAACCTTTGTTTTGCATAAAAATATTTCTAAGTCGTTAGTTGATACTGTAAAAAGAATAATAGCGAAAGCTCGAAACGGTCTTTGCTTAGGGGGCGTTTGGCGCGATGATCACGCGGAACAACGTATTCAGTAATTTTTCCTGAATAATTGGAGTGGAAGAATCCGAAACAGGATTTTGCTGTGAATCAAAAGAAATTTCAAATAGGCAATGGAAGTCGAGGCTCAACTCCACGTTAAGTGGCGAGGGCATCGAAAATGACGGCAACGAAATGGAGACCTGCACTTCATCTGTAGTATTCGAATCGGTCTGCTCGGTCTTTGCTTTGGCTGGCTCACTGAGCTTGTAGGCAGAAACTTGAGAACACACAATGACCATGGCCAACAAGCAGCCGAGGAGCATGGTGAAATATTGTATTCTGCTTTTTCTCATGCGGGCTACAAAAGTAGAGATTTCAGAGCAATGTGCAAATTTTCGTTCGGCTAAGAATTCGCACTCACTTTGGCCTTCAGCGACAGGGTAAAAAGGTCGAGCGCCCGTTCAAAATTGTGATTGTTGGGAATGATGCGATCTGCACTCTGCTTCAAAGGCTTGATAAGACTTTCATAAATTGGCATAACGTGGTGTTGATACCGGTAGAGAACATCATGCATATCATAGCCGCGCTCATCGTTATCGCGAATAATTCTCCTGCTTAGCTTGATGTAATCTTTCGCTTCGATGAATATCTTCAAATCGAGCTCGCTGGCAATTTCCTCAAAGTACTGAACGAATAAACCTTCGATGATCAGGATCGGTGCTGGTTTGAATTCAATAATTGAAGGCACCGCACTGGGATTGTTGAACGTATACTCTTTGATCTGAAGTGTTTGACCGCTTTTTATTTTGAGAATATCATTGTGAAATCGCTCACGCTCGATTGCGGTCGGAAGGTCGAAATTTTTTACGCCCTTGTCATCGGTGAATTGAAGGTCCCGCGCTTTGTAATAATGGTCCTGCGAGATCAGGCACAACTCATCCGCGCTGAATCTTGATTCGAGATTTTTTATGAAGTAGGTTTTTCCGGATCCGCTGCCGCCCGTGATTCCTATCGTGTAAGGCTTCTTCATTTCGGGCTCGAAGATACACAAAAGGCAAACAAGCCCGGACTGCATAGTTACATAAGGCGCTAAGGAAGTTCTCGGGCGTGCCCTTCACGCCTTCGCGCGGTTACCAGCGCAATTGAGGTCGCTTGCCTGCGAGCGCTGGGAGCGTAGGCACGCAAGCAGGGACTTTCTTGCCTGCGAGCGCTGCAACCGTGCGCACGCAAGCAGGCGCTACTCGCCTGCCAGATCACATTCCACTTCGGGCTCAGACATGCCGCTCAATCCCTCACGCTGAGAGTGAG
>CBHROW010000385.1:0-5058 GCA_966080355.1 uncultured Chryseosolibacter sp. | reverse complement strand
TCATGCACCACACAGTTTGTGCTTCGGCTAAGGTCTTTCCATCAGCAGACGAAAGCTTCACAAATCGTTCGAAGCGTGCACCATGATGTTCACCCACCCACGTTGTTCCAATTATTTGCTGACCGCCAAACGCGGGATTCCTGTATTCGATCTCATGGCGAAGTACAACCCATAAAAATTTTTTTCTCAGCTCAATGTCTGCAACCTCATCCCAGTGCGCAGCGGCTACTTCTTGTACATAACGGACGTAAACAACATTATTCACATGACCCAACTCATCGATGTCTTCGGGTTGAACGGTGATGTGATGCTCAAACGGACTGGACTTCATTCGGGAAATTACACGAGAATATCAAGGAATGGAATTTTTGCGGTGGATCGGCTTAAGATATTTGTGCTGCAATTCAACGATGGTTTTAATTTCTGCAAGCAAACCCTGGATCGTCAACGTATCATTGATGGTGATCTCATCGCGTGCAGCTACCAAGTCAACGGACGTGAGCAGGTCTTTCGCTTCCTGGAGTCGCGACTTCATCACAAAAAGTTTCACACGTGAAGATTGCTGGATAAGCTCCGATTTGATACCCATTCGGATCACATAGATCTCTGCCATTGGTGACCCCTGAGCTGCATGAAGATGATGCACATCATAAACCTTGAACACAAATTCAATTCCATTGATCGAGCAGGTAACTTTTTCGCCCGTCTTGGGAATTTGCGACAAGTTGATCTCTTCCAAACGGTTCGGCTGGCCCCGTAAGGGATCGAGCTCGGTAACGACAATCTTGACCATCTGAGTGGGTTGTTTAATCATAAAATTATCAAAGCCACGACCGAATGCATCAAAAAAGTGAAAGGCGGGCTGATGATCATTGAAACGGTTTAAAAATCAGCTTATTGTTTTACGTAATCAACACGTTCCAAACGAAATCCAGACGCAGCAGGAACAAAACGATTTCGTAATTTTATCAGTCCAACCCCGCATGATGAAAAGTTCAGCTATTGCCCTTATCGCATTCCTTTCTCTACTGCCAACAATTTCTTTTAGTCAGTCTGCAGAATTGAACGCGCTTTATCAAAATAAGGTTACTGCATTAAGCCAGGGAGACTTCGACAATGCAGTGAGCTGGGGTATTCAAGCGATGAATAAAGCACATGAAGAATTTGGCGACAATGAAACATATGCGAACTACGCCAGTGATCTCGGTCAGCTCTATATGCAATTGAAGCATTACGATGAATCACTTTTGATCTTCGAAAAGATCGTTTTGATCTATCAACAACGGCTCGGGGCCGATCATGTTTACACGGCTGTAACACACAACAACCTGGGCAATCTATATCGCTTCACGGGAAAAGATGAGAAGGCACTGCGATCATATAAGCAAGCACTCGAAGCCTATGCAAAAGCACTCGGCCCGAAACATGAATATTACAGAATGACACTGACGAGCCTGATCGACTTGTGCCAGAAAGCTCCTTTTCCGAATGAGCTCGAAACCATATATAGAGACCAGCGATCCCTGGCAGCTTCGCCAGCAGCAGCCAGTAAAGAATATGTTGCATGGACAAATAACCTGGCGATGGTGCTCGAGCAAAACAAGAAATATGAAGAAGCAGAAAAACTTTATCTCGAATGTATTGGCATCGCTGAAAAGAACAGATCCGAATATGCCACTGACTATCCAACTTTGAACGCAAATCTCGGCCAGTTCTATCTCTCTCAAGGCAAACTGGACGAAGCCGAACGTTACATGTTAAAATCACTCGATCCGGGCAGTGAATCATACGCCACGCATGTGAATAATTTGGCTATGGTGCTCGAGAAAAAGAATCAACACACCAAAGCGCTCGCAAACTATGAGACTGCGCTACAACACCTGGAGAAAATGCAGCAGGATACTGGCTCAATCTACAGGATGATCACCTACAATTTGAGTAGCTCGTATGCAAAGGCCGGACGCTACAAAGATGAGATTGCATTGCTCAGGCATACCATGACGAAACTCGCGAGCCGTGATGCGCGACTGATGAATGAACTTGCTATCGCCTATGAACGACATGCCGAATATCGAAGGGCGGATTCGCTCTACGATATTGTGATCAACAAAATGAACACGGTATCGGGTCTCACACCACACGAGACAACCAGAGCTGTTGCGGGCCGCGCTGACGTTTGGCGTATTCAGGGAAAATTGAAAGAAGCGGAAAAGCTTTTGGCCGGCACAATTCAAGCTCTGCTGAAAGATTCCGTGAGCAATCGCGAGTCGTTAGTCACCCTCAATCACAATCTCGCTTATCTCTATAAGACGATGGGTCAGTTGACAAAAGCGGAACAACTTGGGGAGAAAGCCATCCGTCAACACATCGCGATTCATGGGAAAGATGTTGAATACGCAAACATGGTGAAGAATCAAGGTTCTCTATACATGGACCTGGTGCAGTATGAAAAAGCTGAATCGCTGATGAAAGACGCAATGAACATCGAGCGAAGAGAAATCGGTACAAAACACGAAGCATTCGGTACGACACTGAACCAACTGGGCCTGATCTATTTTTATGAAGGTCGATATTCAGAAAGCAAATCTTGCATCGAAGAGAGCCTGAAGATCAAGGAAGCGACCCTTGGGAAGACACACGAGCACTATGCGAACAGTTTGGTTAATCTCGCAAATGTTTATATCGAAGAAGGTTTACCTGAAAAAGCTGATCCATTATACAAGCAAGCTGAAAAGATCTATCGCAACACATCCGGCACCGAAACCCGAAACTATGCAAACGTGCTGCATGTGCAGTCGAAGGTGAAAGCATCGCTGGGATTGTTCGTTGACGCAAAATTACTGCTCGTCAAAAGTCTCGACATCCAGCAACGTGTGCTTGGTGTTGATCATCCTGATTACGCGAATACCCTGAATAGTCTCGGCATGCTTTATTCATCGATGGCACTGATCGATAAAGCAGACTCCGCCTATTCCGTCAGCCTTCAGATCCGAAAGAAAAACGGGGGCACACAGAGCTATGCCTATGCGCAATCGCTTAACAATATTGCAGAGCTCTACATGTTCAATGGCAGAGCAGCAGAAGCCGAATCGATGTACCTCGAGTGCCTTTCTGTAGCTGAAAAAATCGTAGGCAAACAACATCCGGACTATGCATCATATCAGAACAATCTTGGACAGGCACAATTCAAGTTGAAAAAGTTCAAAGAAGCCGCGAACTCACTCCAGCAAGCTATCGCGTTACGCGAATCCATTTTCGGAAAAAATCATTTGCTCACACTCGAGGCCAGGTCCAACCTCCTTGTGGCACTGGAGGCTTCCGGCAGACCGAAAGACGCTGAAAAAATCTTTCTGGACCTGAATGATCAATATCTGGATTTCATCTTTAAAAAATTTCCTCACCTCACCGATAAAGAGAAAGCTTCTTTCTACAACACGATAAAATACCACTTTGAATCCTTTCAGTCCTTCGCACTCAGAAGATTGAAAGACAATCCCGCCATCAGCGGTTCGTTGTTCGACATCCAGCTCGCTACCAAAGCCGTCTTACTCAATGCATCGAAAAAAGCTAAACAATTGATTCTGCAAAGCAGCGACAATCAGCTAAAAACCCTTTACAACGATTGGCTGTCGCGCAGGGAGTATTTAGCCCGGATCTATTCCCTCAGCGAAAGCGAGATCGCGTCACGGCACATCAACGTAAAAGCACTTGAAAATCACGCTGATAGCATTGAACGAAAACTTGGCACTTCATTTCCCGCTTTTGAAAACGCTTATCGGCCCTCCAGGATCTCATGGAAAGATATTCGAAAAAATCTGAAGCCGGGAGAAGCAGCCATCGAGATGACTCGCTTTTATGTGTTCGACAACGCGTGGATCGATTCGGTGCAGTATGCTGCATTTATAGTCAAGAATTCAAGTACGTTTCCTGAAGTCGTCATCCTTCCCGATGGAAAAACAATGGAGACACGATTCCTGAAATATTACCGTGCTACCATGCGATCGCGCATTGACGACAAACGCTCGTGGGATAATTTCTGGTCACCCATCCAAAGTCAATTGAAAGGGATCAACACGCTGTATTTCTCACCCGATGGTGTTTACAACGAGATCAATCTCAATACGCTCACCGATAGCACAGGTGCCGCACTGCTCGATAAACTGACTGTTCATCTTGTCACCTCAACCAAAGAGATAGTTCCTCAAACATCAAGGTCCAAATTCAAGAAAGTCGTTCTTCTGGGAAGACCATCATACCGGACTAATTTTCCGGACGGCAAATCAGAAACGGGTGCAAGCCGATCGACACGGTGGTTGGGTGAAACTTCGTTTGCAGACCTGCCGGGAACGCAGAAGGAAGTAGAAGAGATCGCTTCCCTACTGAAACCATCATCTCAGGTGGAAGTGTACACCGGAGATCAGGCGCGCGAAGAGATCATCAAGAAAACTACCGATGCCAATATTCTGCACGTTGCCACACATGGATTTTTCATTCCAACGGAGACTGACGAATTTGAAGCCTATTCAAAAAAACAAGACAACGCAGCAGATCCGATGCTTCGGTCAGGGATCGTTCTTGCTGGCGTTGAAAATTTCCAGCGCAATGGAGCCACGGAAAATGCTGAAGATGGAATTTTAACTGCGATGGAGATCAGCAACCTTCAACTCGACAACACGGAATTAGTTGTCATGTCCGCTTGTGAAACGGGGCTTGGAGAAGTGCGTTATGGCGAAGGTGTGTTCGGCTTACAACGTGCCTTCCGGATCGCGGGATCAAAAGCCATGATCATGAGTTTATGGAAAGTAGATGATCAGGCCACCCAAGAGATGATGGTGAATTTCTATTCCAACTGGCTGAAAACTTCCGACAAGAGAAAATCATTCGAGCTCGCGCAACAGTCCATCAGAAAAAAATATACAGCGCCATACTATTGGGGAGCATTCGTGTTGCTCGGTGAATAAAAAAATGGGCGCGGCTTCTTCGGCCCGCGCCCTTGCGATTTATACTAATCTTATGAAGAAGTTCAGGTTAGCGAAGTCATCGTTTAGCAGCGAGTTT
>CBHROW010000384.1:0-5078 GCA_966080355.1 uncultured Chryseosolibacter sp. | reverse complement strand
ACATTCCACTTCCAGACCAAGGCCAGGCTTAGGTCCTCCTGAAGCATACCGGAAATAGAAATGCAAAATGCAGATGAGGACTCTTTTCACAAATGCTCTAAAAGGTCGTAGCGTAAACCAAATTCGAAGATTTTTTTCGATTCTAAAATTTCTCCCGACACTACTAGCTTTCAGCTTTTAGCTTTTTGCAACCTTTTAGCTATTTTTCTCATCTCACCGCTGTAACCTTTTCATTATTTTGAGGTCTACACTGATAACCCAAATTCCTTCCCATGATCCGCAACCTGTTTCTCACCGCATTCCGGAGCCTTAAGAAGAACAAATTCTTCTCGATCCTCAACATTGGCGGACTGTCCATCGGCATGGCCGTATTCCTGATCATTGCCTTGTATGTGCAGTTCGAAAAAAGTTATGAAGACTTTATTCCCGACCGGGAAAATATCTACCGTCTCTCTCTTACGACCTACCTGAACAATGAACTTTCAGTGGCCAGCGCAGAAAACTATCCGGGAGCAGGCCCTGCCCTAAAAAATGAATTTCCCGAAGTCGTTGGCTGTGCGCGACTTTACAACATGGGTTACAAGAATAATGTCATTATAACCAATGAAGACGCGCAGCCCCAACCGATTGCCTTCAAACAACGGAGATTTCTATATGCCGATTCATCGTTCCTTCCGCTGATGAATTACCCGATGGTTGCTGGTGACGCAAAAACAGCCTTAGCCCAACCGTTGTGTGCGGTGATATCAGAAAGTTATGCGAAGATGTATTTCAAGGGTGAAGATCCTATCGGGAAAACATTACACCTGCAGGATGACGACTACAACAATGAGCTTGCTAAGATCACCGGTGTTTTCAAGGACCTTCCCGCCAACACACACTTGAAGTTCGATGTGCTCTTTTCGTATAAGACCTTGTTCTCCCGGTTCGAACGCGCAGTTGAACGTTACGACCAGGCCTGGTGGCGAAAAGACATGTACACGTTCATCAAATTGAGACCTGGCACAGATCCAAAAGCGCTGGAAGCAAAATTCCCGCAGATCGTTGACAAATACAGCCCCGGGTTGAAAGAACGAAACCAGCGCGATGTTCTTGCACTTCAGCCGTTGGAAGATATTCACTTGACTTCCAACCTTGCCGAAGAAGTGGAAGCCAACGGTGATGCCCGAATCGTTTTCTTCCTCGGTCTGATCGGTGTGTTTGTATTGGTGATCGCGTGGATCAATTACATCAATCTTTCGACCGCGAAAGCCATGGAACGCGCTAAGGAAGTTGGTGTTAGAAAAGTAATGGGCGCTTTCAAAGCTCATCTTATTCGACAGTTTCTTGTTGAGGCAGCGGTCGTCAATTTGTTATCCATGCTCTTTGCCGTACTTGTTGTTGCACTGGCGCTGCCTTCTTTCAATACTTTATCGGGGTTATCGCTTCGTCTCACTGACCTCACACAGTCGTGGTTCATGGCGCTCGCTACGGCATTGTGGCTCACAGGAACTTTGTTGTCGGGCTTGTATCCTGCGTTGGTGCTGTCATCGTTCCGTCCTGTGGTTGTGTTGAAAGGGAAACTAAAAAATAGCGTCAGCGGGATTTTCCTGAGGAAGGCGTTGGTTGTATTTCAATTCATGGCATCGGTAGCGCTCATTGCTGGAACACTCATCGTATATCGCCAGCTGAATTTCATGATGAACCAGGATATCGGAATGAATATCGATCAGATTATGGTTGTTGAGCGCCCTGGCATTGCGCCACGCGATCGCAAGGAATTCAACTCTGCGATCGATGTGTTTCGCAACGAACTCAAAAAAGTGCCGAACGTTCAGGGCGTCTCCACGTCAGTCACAATTCCCGGCAAGCAACGTGAATTCAAGGCCGGAGTAAAAAAATATGGGGCACCGGATGATCAACTGGTAACATTGAGAGCAAATAGCATGGACTATAATTTCCTCGATGTATTTAAAATGAAGCTCGTTGCTGGACGGCCTTTTTCCGAAGAAATCCCCTCGGATCGCGACACGGCTGTCATCATCAGTGAATCTGCAGCAAAACTGTTGGGCTTTAAAAAACCGGAAGACGCGATCGGTCAAACACTGGCCGCAGTTCAATGGCAGTGGTATCCGATCATTGTTGGTGTAGTGAACGACTATCACCAGGTCAGCCTGAAGAAAAATCTTGATCCCTCGATCTTTTATTGTGCACCGTATGGCGGTGAATATTACTCCATGCGCATGGCCACTAAAGATGTTCAGCAGTCTGTCGAGAGAATCCGCGAAGCCTGGACAAAGGCCTTTCCAGGGAACCCATTCGAATATTTTTTCCTTGACGACTATTTCAATCAGCAATACGAGAATGAAAAGAAGTTCGGAAAATTATTCACCGTGTTCGCTTCGTTGGCCATGATCGTAGGTTGTCTCGGACTATTCGGTCTGTCAGCGTATACCGCCACCCAACGCACCAAAGAGATCGGTATACGCAAAGCACTGGGGTCGACAGATCGCGGAATATTTGTGTTGCTCTCTACAGAATATGTAAAACTGGTCGTGTTGTCGATCGTGCTTGCTGTTCCTTTAATATGGATCGTTATGTCGCGCTGGATCGAAAGTTTCCCTTACCGCACCGATATTTCCCCGATCGTATTCGTGGTTGCCGGGTTAACGGTGTTGGTGGTGTCGATCCTTACCGTGAGCTTTCAAACCGTGCGTGTAGCGCGAACGAACCCGGTTGACTCGCTGCGGTACGAGTAGCAATTTCAGGGCTGCGCGTTTATTTCGTTTTTTTTGCTTCGAGCGTCCGCTTGCCGATCGTGTAGGCGTATGCGGCAGAAGGGAAGAAATGAAATTCGATGTCGCTCTCTTTTTTTACAGTCTGCTTATCGATTGTAGTAACCAGGGCTGAACGAAGGCCTGTCTCCTGGCAAAATTTCAACAAACTTTTCAGGTCGCGTGGATATTCTACAAAGCGATTGCTCCACTTGATCTCCACGGCCCAATTGGGTTTCAGGTTTTTTTCGTCAAGGCCAACCAGGTCAACCTCGCCATTGCTCCACCTTGCATACCATGGCTTGAACCACTCGCGGTGCATCCACTGCGCGAATATAGTTGTCTCAACCATTTTGCCCATGTGATCGTCTGTTGGCGTAAGCGGTGAAAAAAGCGCGCTCCGCAATGACGGATTGGTGAGGTATAACTTGAAAAAATTATCACGGAGAAAACGCTTGCCGGACTGATCGACACGCCTGACCTGTTTAATGAGGAATGCCGCCTCGAGGTACTCGATATATTTCTTCAACGTGTTTTTTGGAACACCACTGTTTTTGCTCAGATCTTCATAGGAGATCTCGTTTGCCGTATTATAAGTGACGGAAGTGAATAGTGAATTCAGCTCTTGCACGTCATGAATGCCATACAAGCTGGGCAAGTCTCGGAGCAGAACTTTGTCAATGATGTCGTTCCTGATAAAACGCGCGGGATTGGCCTGGATCGTTGGACTGAAAATAGCCTCCGGGTATCCACCAAAGTTCATGAAATCGACAAAGTGTTTGTTCAGCTCATCAAGGTGAGTCGATGTATAGAAGGTATTGACGTTTCCCTTCCATGATACCTGAGTTTTTATCATCAGGTGATCAAGGTTTTTCAGGTCGATATACTCATGAAATGTCAGCGGGGGCAACATAAAGTCAGTGAACCGACCTGCTCCACTCTCGGCACTCTTGTGCTTTAATGCCGCAGCTGCCGAGCCTGATGCGATGAACCTGCATTGACGATAAGAATCGACCATCGATTTGAGATGAACTTCCCAATCACGGCAATATTGAATTTCATCAAAGATCACATACCATCCGGACTCGCCTGGTTTTCCACTGGCTTCACGACCAATCCGAAATAATTCTTCCAGTGACTTGTGAACATAAAGCGGATTTTCGATAGTAAGAAAAATTATTTTTTTTGGATCGAACTTATGTTGCAGGAGCGACTCGATGAAGTGATGCAACATCACCGTTTTTCCTACGCGTCTTGGACCCATAAGCACAACGGCTCGCCTAACATCATTGACGCCCGCTACTTGCTGGAAAAGGTCAAAGTAACCCCTCCGCTTCATTCCTTCGTAATCCGGGTCGATATGGCCGGTAACCCACCACGGATTTTCAAACCGGACACGATCTATAATTTCAGATTTAGAGACAGTAGCTAGCACTTGTTTTTATTATTTACCTGAAAGTACTAAAATAAGATCAATTAAATAACTCTATATGCAATAATATTATTTAATAAGTATATTTGTCCTCATTTTTATTCTTATTTCAGCCTTTTTACTGTGTCAGCCGGAAGTTATCGCAAATCCCAATCAGTCCGTTTATTTTTGCGCGATGGATTATCCGGTCGTTGAAATCGTTCCGCAATTAAAACAAGCGTTGCGCGATAATCCCATCGTGATCCTGCAAGCTCCGCCTGGCGCGGGTAAATCCACCATCGTTCCCCTCCAGCTCATTGACGAACCTTGGCTTGATAAAAAAAAGATCATCATGCTCGAACCGCGGAGGCTTGCCGCACGGTCTGTCGCGATGCGTATGGCAGAACTCCGAAATAGTGAAATTGGAAGGGAGATTGGTTACCGCGTTCGTTTTGAAAGCCGGGTGAGTGAGCACACCGAAGTGGAAGTAGTGACTGAAGGTATTCTCACGCGAATGATCCAGCAGGACAATTCGTTGGAAAATATAGGCTTGATCATATTTGATGAATTTCATGAACGCAGTCTTCAGGCAGACCTTGCACTTGCTCTTGCGATGCAGGTTGGGGCCGTGCTGCGGGAAGATCTTCGAATACTCATCATGTCGGCAACGCTGGATAGTGAAAAACTCTCCCAGCTTTTAAATGCGCCTGTCGTCACAAGTTTGGGCCGGCAATTTCCCGTTGACATTATCTACCATCAAGTACCGGATGACGCTCCAATCCATGTCCAGGTCACGCGCGCGATCAAAAAAGCCCTCCGCGAAAATTCAGGAGATATTCTCGTTTTCTTGCCCGGAACAGCAGAGATCATGCGTACAACCGAGTTGCTCGCCAATGATGTACAGTCGGCTCTTG
>CBHROW010000383.1:0-5125 GCA_966080355.1 uncultured Chryseosolibacter sp. | reverse complement strand
TGGAGATCTACGTGAACGAAAAGTACGCTGCCGACATCATGTCGATCTCCAAAAGCTTCGATGTCGATGCGAAGATCATTGGGCGTGTCGAAGCTTCGGATAAAAAGCAAGTCACGGTGAAGAGCCCGTTCGGAGAGTTTCGATATGCCTAATCCCTAACGCCTTTTTCTGAGAGCCTGGGCTAAGATCGATTTTGATGCTCTTGCCTACTGGAGCGCAGCGATTTGCCAACTGCCTACTATTCATTTTGGCACTCGCTTTGCCTTTACACTCCTGAAGGAATGTAATACCCTTCGGATATGAAAAGCAGATATACATTTTTTTTGCTGATCATGAGTTTTGCTGTGATCAGCGCGAATCAAGTTAGCGGGCAGGGTCGCGGGCGTGATCGAAGCGGTGACCGCGAACCTGCAAACCGTGGTCAGTCGAATAACGGTGGAAGGCGCGACCACTATGAGCACCGAGATCAGAATAATAATCCAGGAAATCGCGATCATGACCGAAACAACAGCGATCGTTATTCCAATAACAATCGCAACAACGATCATCACAACAGCTCCGATCGCTACAGCTATGAAAATCGACACGACAACGGAAATCACTACGACCGCGATCGATATTACGACCGGAGGCCTGTTGCGCACTATGCCTATCACCAGCATGATCGCTATTGCGGCCATCAACGCGTAGTGGTTCATCACTATTCAAGACCTCGTTACGTTTACTACCGCGACTATGATGTCTACTACGACTACACCCGAAACGTTTATTTTTCGTGGTCAGGTCGCGCATGGACGATGAATATCGGTGTGCCGGTTTTTATGCGAACCGTAAATCTTCGCAACGCCAGGAGGTATGAAGTGAAATATTATGACGATGATTTTGCCGGATATCTTGATCGCGGCAGACCGGAGTATGGCGATCAATGCAACTGGTGACAACTTTTAGACCCACACGGAAGAGCAGGCTTAAAAACCTGCTTTTTATTTTATCGGGGAAATGAAGTTTTTTAAAAATGAAAAGTTTACTTTCTTGTCGCAATTTAAAAAATGAAACATGACGTTTAGATCAGTGATGAACGTTGCGCTGCTTGGCGCGATAGCCGTTGGAATGATAGAATGTAGTACACCGCAACAAACCCAGGAAGTCAAAATCATGAAACCCGACCCCCACTCTTTTGCGAAACCCGAACAAGCACGCGTGACACATCTGAATTGGAAAGCCACTGTCGACTTCAATGCGAAGAAAATTTCCGCTGTGGCTTCGTGGACGATCGAACAACACGGAGATGCAGGCGCGGTAGTTTTCGATACCAAGGGTTTGAACATCAGCAAGGTGACGCTCGACAATGGCAAGCAGGCAGAGTTCAGCCTGGGTGAGCGCGATAACATTTTGGGTCAGGCATTAAGTGTATTCATCATGCCGGAAACTAAAATAGTCAATATCACCTATGAAACTTCACCCGATGCTGAGGCCCTTCAGTGGTTGAGTCCTCAGCAAACTGCAGGCAAAAAATTTCCATTTCTTTTCACGCAGTCGCAGGCAATTCTCGCACGTAGTTGGGTGCCGTGCCAGGATTCCCCGGGAATCCATTTTACTTACGATGCTGAAGTAACTGTGCCCAAAGATTTGCTCGCGCTGATGAGCGCTTCCAATCCGCAGCAGAAAAGCGATTCAGGTATTTATAAATTCGAGATGAAACAGCCGATCTCATCTTATTTGTTGGCGTTAACAGTTGGTGACATCGCTTTCAAATCAATCAGCAACCGCAGTGGGATCTACGCAGAACCGTCTGTGGTTGACACGGCTGCCTGGGAGATGGCGGATCTGGAGAATATGATCGCTGGTGCGGAATCACTTTATGGTCCGTACCGATGGGAGCGTTACGATGTCATCATTCTTCCGCCAAGTTTTCCGTTTGGAGGAATGGAAAATCCGCGACTCACATTCGCTACGCCAACAATTCTGGCAGGAGACCGATCGCTTACTTCACTTATCGCACATGAGTTGGCGCATAGTTGGTCGGGTAATCTTGTCACTAACGCAACATGGAACGACTTCTGGTTGAATGAAGGATTCACCGTCTACTTCGAGACCCGCATTATGGAAAAACTCTATGGAAAGGATTACTCCGAGATGCTCGCCAGTTTGAATTTGCAGGACCTTGAAGATGAGATCAAGTCGTTGAACGAAGCTGGCCTGCCGGGCGACACGAAGTTGTTATTGAACCTCGAAGGCCGCAGTCCTGACGATGGTGTCACGGACATTGCTTACAACAAGGGCTATTATTTTCTGCGCTCGATCGAAGAGGCATATGGTCGCGATAAATTTGATGCATTTTTGAAATCATACTTTACGGAAAATGCCTTTAAGTCGATGGACACCGAAGGATTTGAAGCGTACATCAAAAACTACTACAGCAAGAATTTTCAGGTGAATCTCAGTGACACTACCTTCAACGCTTGGATACGTACAGAAGGACTGCCGGCAAACCATCCCCAGCCACACTCGACAAAATTCAAAAAAGTGGATGAAGTGCTCGCGGGCTGGAAAGCAGAAAAGCCGCTCGACAAAAGTTTAGCAAAAGATTGGAGCACACACGAATGGCTTCACTTCCTGAAAAACCTGCCCGCCACACTCACGCAAGAGCAGATGACCGCCATCGACAATTTTGGAAATTTTACTGCGTCAGGCAACGCAGAGATCATCACCGCCTGGGGTGTCATCTCAATCCGCAATAGCTATGCAAAGATGTATCCGAAGGTTGAAACGTTCCTCATCAACACCGGCCGCAGAAAATTCCTCAGCCCTTTATACAATGAGATGCTGAAGACAGCTGAAGGCAAAAAGCGAGCAAAAGCGATCTACACAAAGGCTAGACCGAACTATCACTTTGTTGCAACCAATACGTTTGATAAGCTTCTTCAATAAATGCAAATTAACCGCAAAGATCGCGGAGTTCGTGGAGGAATCGCAGAGAGAATTTTTTCTTGCTTAGAGCGAAGGCCAAATAAAAATTGCTTTCGAAATTCTAACTAGCGAACCACCGCTCAAATGATGGGCATGTTTATAAATCTCAGCGGTTCCATAAAACCCTCCGCGGTTATGTGTATAAATAGTGTTATGCCCGCCTTGGGTAGCCGGCATTGCTGTATTTTTTTCTCAGCGATTCCTCAGCGAACTCTGCTCCGCGGTTTAATGTATTTTCTGCATTTTGAAATTCCGGAAATCCCTCGCATTGATCTTCAACCGGTCGACTTCACCTTTTTCATTTCTTGAAAAGATGAAAAGTGCATCGTGCTCATAACCAAAAAAGAGATCGTTGTTGAATGGGATCAGCGGAATGCGAATGATGCCTTTCCGTGCGACAATCTTTCCTTTTTTGCTTTTTACTTTGATCGTTGCTCCGGTGCTCTTGTTCCAGTACGCACCTTTGAAGTCGCGGTAATTTATTTTCAGGGATTTTGAAATCGGTTTGAATTCCTCCAGGGGTTGGTCACGCCATCCGTGTTGCAGCAAAATAACTCCCGATGAATCGCGGAAGTGAACATGTGACGTTCCCCATTGCGGATGAGTGAATTTGAAATATGTGTGTGAAACGGGAGAGATTTTCAATCCATCGTTCTTTAGGTACCCCGCAATGTAAAGACTGCTGTCCTTCAAATGTACCTTCCGGAATTGCCCCAGTCCTTTCTCATGAATTCTCCAATAGTGTCCCACTTTTTGCTGCAACTCTGCGAATGGCAGCTTGATGAACGGGTCGTTGTTTTCCAACTTCGGTTTTCTGAAGAATTTTTCGAGCATGATCTCTCCCACCTTGCCACCTTTTGTTTCGGTGTCGTTGTACCGTGAGGAGTTTGCCAGGCAAATGACCGCAAGATCATGTTCCGGATATCGTGTAACAATACAGGTGTGTCCACCATCATCACCGCCATGACCGACTTTCAAAACTCCGCGATCGCGCCAAACATTCAGACCATACCCATATCTTGTCGAATCTCCGCTGTTAAGAAAACTCGATGCACTGATTTTTCTGATCAATCCAGGGTCCCTCTTGCCAAGTTTGTTGTTGTTGAAGTTATTTGTCCAGCGGATCATATCATCCAAGGTCGTGACCAGGTTGTGGTCTCCGACAATGCCTCCAAGTTTCGAAGTTTTTTTGAATCGGTTTTTCTTTGCGAGATACGATCGCGATTCGTTTTCGCCATACATTACAGGCTTATCGCGAACGAAAGTTTGGGTCATCCCCAATGGGCGAAATATAGCACTGTCGGCAAACGCGCTGAAAGTTTGTCCACTCACGCGCTCGACAATTTCCGCAAGCAAAATGTAATTGACATTCGTATACACCATCTCATCGCCTGGATGAAAATTGAGATCACGTTCGCGTGAAAGCATTTCAAGAAGAAATTTTTCGGTGTTCTTCTTTCGCGGGATCTCGCCCTTCAAGTTCACTTTTCCGGCAAGCAGCGCAAGCACATAGCCTTCACGGATCCCGCTCGAATGGTCGAGTAGGTTTTTGATTCGTACTGGTTCACCAAAATTGAATTCCGGGAAATATTTCGTAATGTCATCGCTCACTGAAATTTTATCTTGCTCTTCCAGTAAAGCAATGCACATTCCCGTGAATTGTTTTGCCATGGAGGCGAGTTCAAATTGCGTTTCTATAGCATTTGGCTTTCGCTTTCCGATGTCGGCCATTCCGAAGGCTTTTTTGTAAATGATATTGCCATGATCGATTATCGCGACAACGCCACCTGGAGTTTTTGTGGATCTCCAACTCGAGAAAATAGAATCGACCTTTTCAAGTTTCGTTGAATCGGTTTGAGCGCTGAGCCGACTGGTGAAAATTAAGACGAAAAGGATGTGTCTATAGAAATTAAGTCTCATGTGTTTTTGATACCAAGGACCGCAGCATCAACTCGAAAATCCATTCAATTCGGGATTTGATCGCTGTTTATGCTGAAATCCTTGCCACGCGACTGACTTTGCCGCAAAATTCTGAAGGGGATATTCCTTCTCTCGATTTAAACGCCCGCTGAAATGTTGCCTGCGAGTTGAACCCACACTCGAGCGCGAGCCCAAAGAGCGTGAGATGTTCCATCGACTGACTTTGTACGAGCTT
>CBHROW010000382.1:0-5139 GCA_966080355.1 uncultured Chryseosolibacter sp. | reverse complement strand
TCCAGCACCGCCGAGGAGAGAAAGGCGACACGCAGCACCCGGCCGGTGCGCCGGTCTCCATATAAGGAAGCAAACTCATGCTCGCATTCAGTCAGGGAGCAAGCTTCATGCTGGGAGAAGATAATGCATCCATAGAGGTGATGTTGAACGGAGTGAGCGTTGGCACATTATGTTTCAAATTGTGTTGCAATGCTGCGGGTACAACGATAGGCGATGTAATAACAAGCTCAGTAAACAACACATATCAATGCGGCATGGTAGACTGTGCTTCGGTTTGTTTTTCGTTCAAGCCGATGCAGATACCGGGCGAGCCTGGCGCACCACCCACCTGCGAGGCCATGAACGCAGCGTTTGTGAAACAGTCGATCGCTACGCAGCTGTCAGAATACATGAAGCGTCAGGTTGAAGAAGTTGGGAAGTCGTACGTGAATGCGTTTTTATCCGTGAAAGACGATCTTGAGATGGAGTCACAATACGATTACAAGCTGGTGACGCGCGCGTGGTATGATCGCGCAGGCCATCGCATCCGCACAGTGAGCCCGAATGGCTATGAGCCTGTAGAGACCGAGAGCCGCGATGAGCTTCCGGAGTATAGGGATCAGCAAGTGACATATACTTACAACTCGGCAGGGCAAAAATTGTCGGGTAGTTCACCGGATGGAGGAACAGCATTATATTATTATGATCAGCTCAACCGGATTCGCTTCAGCCAGACCGCAGAGCAAAGCCAGCAAGGGAAGTTTTCTTACGTGAAGTACGACAAGCTCGGAAAGATAAAAGAGCAAGGCGAGGCAACCGGACAAGCAGACAAGATCAGTCCATCGTATCTGAAGCACAAGGCAAAGACGGATGGGGAATACCCGTTGAAGTTCACCAATACAGAGATCACGGCCCTCTCGGAAGTCACGCGACTCTATTATAATGCACCGTGCAACTTCACTTACGCGGGCTACACGCAAGAGAACCTGGAAGGAAAACTCTCGTGTGCGGTAATGGATCACGATGGAGATTTTATCACCACACCACATGATCAGGAACGTGATTACTACAGCTACGATGCGATGTCGCGTGTGTCGTGGTATGGGCAGGAGCTCTCCACGCAGATCACCACGGTGAGCGAGATTGAATATAATTTAGATGGGAATGTCTCGGAGATCAAGCTGAACCCCGGCCGTGCCGATGCCTTTTATCATGAATACGTTTACGACAAAGACAACAGGCTGAGGGAGGTGAAGACATCACGAGATGGGATGGTGTGGAGCAGCGATGTCAGTTACGATTACCGTGCCGATGGAAAGTTGAAGAAAAGCACACTTGGAGACCGGGAAGTTCATCAGAGTCATTATACCTACACGGTCAACGGATGGCTGACGAGTGTGTCGAAGAGCGAGACAGGGCTTTCTTCCGATGATGCGATCGGATATAGCCTTGTATACAATGAGCAGGAAACGCCACCGGGACAGTTCTCGCATGTAGAGCTTGACGAGACGGCTTCCGGTACCGAAAGAAATCTTTACAATGGAATGCCGTCCGCTCAACTCATCAGCGTGGGCTCCGGTGCTCAGCTTCGCCAGTTCAGCTATGACATCGCAGGACGACTTACAGGAAGCGAAGTGAACAGCTGGACAAAAACCGGTTGGAACAATGGAGGCGGACAGTTCAACAGCGGATATCAATACGATGACAATGGCAATCTTCAATCGCTGATACGCAATGGCAACGATGGAACAAGTGTAGCCATGGACCAACTGACGTATCATTACAAGCCAGGCAACAACCAGCTCGATCATGTTGACAACGCAGTCGGCAGCAACACTTACGTGAACAAAGTAAAAGATCAGGCTGCCGGCAACTATCGGTATAATAAGAACGGAGAGCTGGTCGAAGATGCATCTAAGGGCGTAAGCTATGAACGCACAGTCAATGGCAAACCGAAACACGTGACGATGACAAATGGCGATGTGGTTACGTATCGCTACAATGCAAAAGACGAGAAGGTGGTGCAATCGACACGACTGGCCAGCGGAGCAACAGAAGAGCTAAGCTATGTGTACGGCCCATCAGGTTCTCTCCAAGCCATTTACAAACGGATCACCGAGCCTGTTCAAGGGGGCCATGAGCGCAGCCGTTATGATGTTGACTTCATGGTGCGCGCGCAGGAAAGAGTAGGCATTGTCAACGGCCCGATGCTGAAAGAAGAGACACATGCAAGCGGAAGCATACCAGCACTCAATCTCATGCCGGCCAACGATTATGGGTCAACGGAAGCGATGATCGCTTACGCGGAAAGCAGTCTTACAGGAACTGCCGGCAATCATTGGTACTCATTCACTGAAGGCGAGATTGCAGCGGAGACAGTAGCATCATCGTCAGTTAGAGTTCGGGAGGTGATAACCAATCCGACAGAATCACAACCACTGTCAGCACCAGGCTCATCGATGACAACCGAGATTGTCAAAGCGATGACGAGCATCCATGGGAAAGATGGTGGAGTAGTACTATCGGCTGTGGGAGAGAAGTTGAATCTGAACACACAGGTGAAGTTGCTCAATAAAGACAAACAACTGATCGTGTATAGCCCAGGGGTTGGAACCTCGATCTTCCACTCGTATGGGCTGCCGATGGTACTCACGCGCAGGCCGCAGCGTGATCATGAATATTATTTGTTCACGCAGCTTCATTCAGGGAACAAAGTTCTGATCTACCGCACAACGATCAGCACAAGCAAGACTGGCACGGGCACACAAGATCATCCTGCAGGCGAGATCACGAATGTAAATAACCTGCTCCTGGAAAATGCCACGGCCTTACAGTACGGACACGCAGTCACCGCCATCGAAAACCTTGGAGGGCTGAAGGCCACGCGGCTCATTTTTCTCAGGCACGACAAGATCACAAACGACATCGCATTGACCGGCCATCTCTTAGATCGAAGCGGATCTGTCATCGCCTCACAAACAACGCCAACTTTCCAAGGCATACCAGTAAGCATCCTTCAGGTCTCACCAGACGGAAAAGAGTTGATGATGTTATATCAAACGACAGGAGCAGCGGTGCTTCAGACAGCGACAGCGAGAATATATTCAATCGGACTATCAGGTGAACTCTCCTTCAAAGAAGAGATCACAGGCTTGAGTAAAGACATAGTTGCAGCGGATTTTTCTCCCGGGAACAATTTTGTTTACTGGATCAAAAAGCAAACTGAATCAGGTCCGGCAACGTTGGCCGACTTGACACTGGGCGGAGCAGGCACAGGCACCAAGCCTAAAGGTCTGAGATATGTTGTTTACCGTACAAGCAGAAAAGATCAAACAAATACCCAGGAGATCACAACAAGCCTAGAAGACGAGCTCTTCACCGGGGAGGCAGCGATCGCGCGAGATCCCTCCGGCAAGCTCATCATTGCAGCCGGTGGACATAAACGCATCGTCACAATAACACAACCCGATGCAATATCCACGGAAGTGAAAGTTCACCACCATCCCATTCCATGTGCAACTTTAGGAAAAGGAACATTCCTAAGTGGAGTGCTCGCAACAAATAGCTACGACCGCGATTACAAAACAGAATCGCGACAAGGTGTCTATTCAGACGATCTCGATGACCGAACCTATGAAGTGACCGACCACCTCGGCAACGTGATCGCAGTGATCAGCGCCACACCGGAAGAAGATGGCCCAGCGATCTTAAGCTCGAGATATTATTATCCGTTCGGTTCAGAGATGCCAGGCGTGAGCGTGAACACCGACACCAAAACGCACCGCTTCTCCTTCAACGGCAAAGAGAAAGAATCACTCACCAACAACCACGATTTCCATGCCAGAGAGTATGATGCCAGGATCGGAAGGTGGTTGAGTGTCGATCCGTTGGCGGAGCAGTTTGCCCATTTGTCGCCTTACAATGCCATGGAGAATAATCCGCTTTTTAAAATCGATCCGACAGGAGCGGGAGCGATCGCCTGGCGGGAAGGCAATACGATTCATATTGCCTCCGTAGTGTATATCAATGGTCGTGGCGCTACGAATAAAAAAGCCAGAGAAATTGAAAAAGATATCATGGCTATTTGGGGAAAAGAGTACAAGTATACCGAGCCGGCTTCGGGTACTACATATGATGTGCAATTCCATGTTAGTGTCAAAGTAGCTCCAAAGGGTATGACGATCGAAGATTTGGACTATTGGGATAATCTTATAACGCTTGTTCCAGGAAATGCACAACCGAGAGTTTCAACAAAGAATTTCCAAACCGGATATTGGAGTTATGATTCCCGGCTCTTTAGCCACTTTCGTCAGGAGGAATACGACCCTCAGTATGCTCACGAATTTGGACATCTGTTACACTGTGATGATCTGGTTAGAGTTACTAAGTCAGGATTTAGAACATATATTTTAGGTCCTGACAAGACTATGAACGTTATGCACGATCTGGAATTCAAATCTCATATAGTAGGGCAGTGGACAATCAACGACATGGCAGAATATGTCCTAGACAATGAGGTTGTTGAGAACGAACTGGAAGTGTTTCAAGCAGTCCCAATTACTGGAAACAAAATTCTGTTTAATGACGCAACTCCATGGCTGAAAATAGAAGCTTGGAAGCAATTTTACTACCGGATAGAGGACGAACTTTATCCCGAACCGATGCAAGAGATTAAATGGACTCCGTTGCCGATAGAGGAACAATACAATCCGTTTGAAACCAATCAACCAAATCGAAAAAGATAGATCGGCAAGTGATTAGAGTTCATGAAACTGGAGTGACGCGCTTTCCCGCAATACATGATAATATGGCATAAGCGATCATTTTGGAGCCGTGCTGAGCACATGTGCGATCAGGCGAACAAAATTAAATCCAAACATTGACGATTATCCATTAGGTTCTTTTGAACATTTTCTGCAATCACATTACGCTTATTTAGATGGCAAAGGGGACGCCCGAAGATTAGCCCTGACGACCACACCTATTTAATGACTAACCAACTCGCATACGCACTGATCTTGACTTGCATGTTGCATAGCAGCGGATTCAGCCAATCGTTAATTCATAGTACCTTAACGATTATAGATGGCGATAGCACCTACACTTTTGAAATTTTGATTGACCGGAAGAATAAAACAGCAGAAAACAAAGTATACTTCT
>CBHROW010000381.1:0-5173 GCA_966080355.1 uncultured Chryseosolibacter sp. | reverse complement strand
TAACATCCCAGAATTCAACGGTACGACCCGCAATCTGTGTTTTCTTTCTCTCCACGTAGATCGTGATGTCTTTCTTCGTGGTGTCTTTGTATTTCATGCCATCGTCAGATACACCTTCAAAGCGCTGGTAGATTGTAACGACACCAACATATTTTCCATCGGGTTGTCTCTCCAGGTCACTGATGTAGTGAATGTCATACCATTGGATTGTTACGCGATCGTAATTGAGTGCCATCAGTCGCTCAAAGTATTGGCGAACTTTGTAGTAGTTCACTTCCTTGCGATTGATAGATGAAACGCCCATTTCGCTTCCCGGTGAGAATAATTCCTCTGCACGGTCCATGACTCTTGTTGCTTCCGAGTAGGCGGTTTTTTTATTGCCGATAATGCTGATGTATTTACTAAGGTCGCGCACTTTTTCGAGCGCGAGAGAGTCGATGGCCTGTTTACGCTCGGGGCTGATGTCTGCCGATTGGCCGGACAACCCAAGGGATGCCAGCATGAACGCGGAGAAAAGGAGAAGTTTATGACGAGGGATGAGCATATGTTGTCTATTAAATTTTGGTGCTTATTTATTTTTTCTCAATTCCACTTCGGTAATTTTTCCGGAAGCATCGAATTGCAGGTTTTCAATTTTATTAATGTTCTTCTTTTGGTCTTTCAAATAGTTGAGATACGCCTGGATTGTGGTAGGCCGGTCATAATCTTTCTGATCGCCTGTGCCGCTGATGATGATAAGAACGGGTACGTCAGGCGAAGTGAACATGGTGAGTGCTTCTGAAATGCTATTGTTCGCAGCGGTTACGTTGCCCGATGTGGCAATGGCATCAAAATATTTATTCAATACAGCCGACTTGGCGTTGGTGCTCGACTCAGATTGTTTCTTCGCATTGGCTTCTGCCTCAGCTTCTCTCCGTTTACGTTCTTCTTCTTCGCGTTGTTTTTTCTGGGCGGCTTCCTGTTCCATACGGGCTTTTTCAGCGGCAGCGGCTTCCATTTGTTTCTTTTTGCTCTTACAGCCGCTAACGGTTAGCGTAATGACCAGGAAAAGCCAAACCAGGCCGGAAGAATTTCGAATAGCGTTCATCTTTATTTGAGTTTAGTATTTCAACTGGACTCGGCACGTATAATTGTGCCACAATCATGTAAAGTTCGATTTGTATCTGAAAACGTGCCAGTTTACCTAAATGTTGATTTAATTCTACAGCTGGTTCGTGTCAGGGGATGGATGACTGTTAGCGCGGTTCAGTCGCGGTTAAGCGTTTCAAAAGGGAGCGTGTTTAATAGCTGCAAGCTTGTAACATGACGCCTGCTGCCGTTGCTGGGCGCGCCCTGATATCAGAGCGCAACGTGTGTCTCCTTGATCACATCCATCACAAAGCTGCTCTTCATGTGAGCGATGCCTTTCACCTCGCTAAGCTTATTCACATAGAACCGGTGATAGCTTTCCATGCTTCCTGTAACGATCTTGAGAAGAAAGTCAAATTCTCCTGAAATGTTGTAGCACTCTATTACTTCGGGGAAATCGGCAACAGCTTGTAGAAAATGTCGCGCGGTCTTTTTGTCATGCTTTTTTAGCGAAACGGAGCAAATCACCATGATGCCTTTGTGAATGAGCTTATGATTCAACAATGCAACGTATTGCCTGATGACGCCTTCATTCTCCATACGCTTGATTCTTTCATGGGTTGGCGTTGCACTCAAATGGATCTTTTCAGCGATCTCGCGAACCGTAAGCTTGGCATTTTGCTGCAGAAGCCGCAGAATCTCCAGGTCTTTTTTATCGAGCGCAGTGAGATTTAAAGCAGCTTCCATAGGATCAAGTGTTAGTGGATTGTTCTACAAATGTCAACCAGGGTAGTGAAATATACCTAATATGTGAAATCAGGTAAAATAAGCTAACTAAAAATTAGCTTTACCGTGGAATACACCTATGACTATCTCCAGGCGCACCATCGTTCTTTTAGCCGTCAGCACTGCAATCTTGTTTGAGGCGTTAGATATTGCTATCGTCAACCTGGCCATGCCTTTGATCCAGAAAGATTTTGCTTTGACAGGCGAATCTGTACAGTGGATACAAACGCTCTATGTGTTGTTCTATGGCGGTTTTCTCATCGTAGGTGGGAAGCTTTCCGATGTCGTTGGCCGTAAGCTCGTTTTTCTTATAGGGGCTGGCCTGTTTTTGCTCACTTCACTGGGAGCAGCGCTGTCTACTTCGCTACCCATGCTTTGTGTGTTTCGCGCTATCCAGGGTCTGGGTGCGGCCTTCGTTATGCCAGCAGCGTTTTCCATCATCACCAACACCTTTACAGAAGCCCACGAACGCAACAGGGCACTCGGGATCTTCGGATCGTTTGCCGCTATCGGCTCCGGCAGCGGACTCTCGCTGGGTGGAATTATCGCGACCTTCTTCGGATGGAAATGGGTGTTTTTCATCAACGTACCCGTGATCGGACTTTCGATGTTGTTCAGCTATCTCTATATACAAAAGGACGACTCTCCACACGATCGTAAATCAGCCGACTACCTGACCGGGATCTTGCTCACATTATCGATCGTTATGCTGACATACCTCGTTCACACCGTTAGACATCTGGCAGACGACCTCATGGAAGTCGTTATCATGCTGGCGCTCATCGGCATCTTTACAGTGATCATCTCGCGAAGAAGTAAAAGTGAAAACGCGTTGATCAAATTTTCAATCTTCAATACACCCTCAACGAGAATTGGAAACCTCGTGATGTTTATGATGGGTGCCTTCTTCACGGGTTATTTGTTCATGATCAGCATGGTCTTTCAAACGTATATGCACTTCACAGCTGCCGAGGCCGGCCTTGTTCTATTTCCCTTCAGCGTGCTCTCGGCCGTTGTTTCCAAATCTATCCTTCCTCGATTGCTCAGACGGATCTCTGTTGAAGCCTGCGCAATCTTAGGGATGTCATTGATGTTCGTGGGCGGACTTACGCTGTCGCTCGCGGTGATCAGCAACTATAATCTCCTTTTCATACTTCTTTCCATCGCTTGTGTTACGGGCACAGGCATCGCGGTATGTTTCCTCAGCCTGAATGTGATTGCTTTACGCGATATTCCCGAAGCACATCACGGAGTGGCATCGAGCTTTATCAACACCTGTTTCTTTTTTGGTGGCGGGCTAGGGCTGTCTATACTTAGCCTTTTCATCAGCGAAAGCAATCCGGTGGTAGCGACAATCGTACTTACCCTTTATGCGTTGCCGGGCGCAGTGATCCTTATCATTGCAAATACCAGCGGCAGGCTCAGTGCCATCCAGCAACATCGTTGAGAAAAAATTCCAGCAAGTTGTGACAGACTTTTCGCACGGGTGCATAAACTTGTGGTGATGCAAAGCGATTACGAAAAACTCGGAGAGGAAAACCTGCGATTGCTGGTAAATCGGTTTTACGATCTGGTATTTTCTAACGAACAGATCTCGCGCCTTTTCAAAACGGATAAGGAAGTGATCAAGGAAAAACAGCGTTTGTTTCTCACGCAGTTTCTTGGAGGACCTCCGTTGTATTCGGAAAAATTCGGTCATCCGCGGCTTCGCGCCAGACATATGCCTCATCCGATTTCCGAAGAAGATGCGGTGGCCTGGCTTTCATGTATGATGCAGGCCATAACAAGTTTGCCGATTGATGAGGATTTCAAGGATCAGTTGTTCAAACGTTTTATTCCGACCGCGATGTTCATGGTCAATAAGGAAAGCTGATCGATATTAGAGGTGGTTCATCGGCCGGAGGGTAAGGGGGGGTTATTTACCTTACGCTATCCTTAGAGAAAAACCGATTTTTTCCAATTTGCCACATTCTCAAGATTCTGTGGCGTTCATTACATATCCCAAACTGGGAACAGAGCTTAATTTAAAATCAAAAGAGCTCCGAAAAACAGCACGACTACTAGAGTGAACAGGACTGCACTTAGGGCAATTGCACTGTAACCAATGTTAGAATGCTTTTCTACTGCTTCTTCCTTTTTCATAACGTTTTGATTTTGATGATACTAAATAACACCATCTCCCAGCAGCAGCTACGTAAAATCCCCCAGGAACCATACATGGGTTTACTTGAATATGCTTTTGACGGTAAAAAAAGGGTGTTTGAACAAGCTTGAGCTAAGGTGTGCTGGCTTGACAAGCTGCGCTCCGATTTGATGAATGCAGGGCTTGAGCATACACGGCAATGCTGTTTAAATTTTAAATATGCAATTGGGCCTTTGAGCTTGGGAAGAATGAGCTTTAGCTTTCAGCTTAGCATTATCCCCGCAGCAAACCGTCCCTTGTCTCCCTTTCGAGCAGAAAAGAAATGTTGGTTGTTCAGAACCGTGCAGAGATTGGAGATTTCGATGTTCGAAGCCTCTACTCCGAATTCAATAAGCTGCGATTGATTCGCTTTCCAGAGATCGAGTTTTGCTTTGTTGTTCGGCTGGGCGATCAGAAGCTGAGAAGAATTTTTAAAGGATGAGTGAACAGCCTCCACTACTTCTTCGCCCACTTCATATGCTTGCTGGCTGACGGAGGGGCCAATGCCAGCCACGATGTCTTCACCCTTTGTTCCGAATTCATCAACCATGCGGTGAAGTGTTTTCTCCAGTATGCGTGCTACGGTTCCCTTCCATCCCGAATGCACGGCTGCTACCGCGTGATTTTTTTTGTCGAATAAAAGAATCGGAACACAATCGGCCGACATCACAGCAATGCATACACCTCGTTCGTTTGAGATCAATGCATCGGTATCGTGAAGCGAAGATTTGGATGTTGATAAAGTGACGCGAACAATATTGGTGAGATGAACTTGCGAGGGAAAAAACAGCTTGGAATGGTTGATGCCCATTGCCTCAGCCAGCAATTGCCGGTTCGCCATTATCTCTTCGCGATTCGGAGAGCTTGAAAGGCTGAGCGTAAATTCATGTCCTTCAACTACCGTTGTTCGCTCAGTAACGAAATGCTGAATTGCTGTTTCCCGGCTCAGATTTTCGAATTGCCATAAGTGGATATCGCCAAAAGTTTTGCGCTTCATGATGGAATGAAATCACAAAAATAGCGCGGTGAAACCTGCTCCGCTCAACAGAAGTAGAACTATTCTTCCGGATTTAAATTTTTTTCATTGTCGCGGCCATGAAATCCCGGATCGGCCGGATAAACGGTCACTTTATTCTC
>CBHROW010000380.1:0-5180 GCA_966080355.1 uncultured Chryseosolibacter sp. | reverse complement strand
TCAATCTATAGAAGCAAAACCACAGCAACCAGTTGTTGCGCAGAACATCGTTGAAGAAACTCCGTCAGCTTCATCAGAAAAAATGACAATTGTTTTTTCTGCGGATGAGGTGAACGACAAGTATCTCGATAAAAAATCTCTGGCTGAAGCAACCTCTGATAACAAGAAGCCATCTACGTTGAAGAAGCTCATCGACAAAGCGTATGACCTGAAGAACAATCAGGATCCGTTTGGCGATCTGCGACAAATGAAAAATGAAATTCTCGCGCTGAATTTTAGAAGTGAAAAACAACGTAGCAAAAACTAAACTTGTATGATCAGAAAGATAATGGTTCTTGTGCTCGGCATCACGGCCGCATCTACCGCACAAGGACAGCAGCAGAGTGATACCGTGATCGTGCCGTTGGCGAAAACAAGCAAGGTGATCTTCACCATGCAGGACCGTAGCGACATTGAAATTCTCAAACACTATAACTTCCAGGAACTGTTCAACGACATCATCACGAAGCTTGAAAATAAAGATACCGTGATCACAGCGAGCCAGCCTGAAGAAACGAACAAGTCCACAGAATCGGTTAATGAAGGCACGTGGTCGTCATCGAACAGCTCGCGAAGCGATAACGATCGGTCTGATAACCGTTACAATGATCGCTACAGCAACCGCGATGATAATAATGATAACAACAATGATAACGACAACGATGAAGACTGGAACAACCGTGTTCGCAATCACCGGAACCGCATAGGCCGCACGTGGCAGTCGTTCAACTTCGACCTCGGCACAAACAATTACCTGTCGGACGGAAAATTCCAGGACACGACTTACACCGTTCGACCATGGGGATCATGGTACATCGCAGGATCATCGATTCAACGCACGAGGGTAGGACGAAATTTCTTTCTCGAGTGGGGTCTTGGAATAAGCTGGTACAACTTCAAATTCCAGCAAGACGACATCAAAATTGTACGTGACGATGATGGCGTTCAGTTCACGGAAGATACGCGTGGCTACAACTATCGCAAAAGCAAGTTGACAGCCACTTATATCAACGCATCGTTCGTTCCTGTTCTAGACTTTGGTGATCACAGCCGGAAGCCGCGCATGTGGGATGGATATCATAGCTCATTCCGAATCGGTATCGGGCCTTACGTAGGTTACCGCATCGGAAGCCGCTCAAAGATGGTGTACAACGACAATGGCAACCATGAAAAAGAAAAGGAGCGCAATAGCTTTTACCTGAACAATGTGCGTTACGGTGCAAGACTTCAGCTGGGCTTCTATGGCACGGATCTTTGCTTCAGGTAAAGGACCAAAACTCAACGCGTTCAGCTTCGGAATTATTTTCTAGAAGAAATCAATTCAATTAACCCTAAAGCACGCTATCACCAAATGGCGTGCTTTTTTTTCAATTATAGTGTCTGTATTCCGCGCGTTGGTCGGAAACCACCAGGGCAAAAATGCAGAACGAGCGACTAAAATTATTTTCCTTATCCCCGCGCTGAGGCGCGGGCCAATTCAGCACGCGGCACCAGACCCACGACAAGCTTCTTCGCTGGCGGTCATCAAATCACGGTTCTCTTCGCCCTGTCTACTACTTACGAAAGCTCATCTTTCTTAAAGTACACCATCTCCCTTTCATCTCCGCGCAACTTTAAATCTCGACAAACCTTTGCAGGCCGTGGCCAAAAGATTGCCACTAAAAAAAGATTGGCCGCAAACAGTACCGTGATGCGGTCATCTTTCGAGTTGTAAAAACCATACACGAGCACCATGCATGCGATGGCAATGACAATGGAACGAACGATTGTTAAGTAAAAATATTTTGTAAGTTTTAAACCGAGCCCTTGATCCTTAGCGATGGATTTAATTTTTTTAAAAAAGTAAGCGAACATCAGGAGCCAAACCGCGATGGTGATGTAACTGAGTTCAGCAAACGATAGCACGGGCTCTGTGGCAACATCTATCCCAACGGTGTAGACAAGAATGAAAGATATGATCGGGAGGAGAATGATAAGCAGCACTCCGATGTAAAGCTTGTTGAAGTATTGACCGATGGTGAAAAACTGCATACTGGTTAGTCGATGCTCGAAGTTGTGATTTATTTTGTATATTTTTGATATTATGACGGAAGCTATTGCCAATTTATCGCGCAAGGAACAAGTGATCAGGAAGGCTGCAGAGCTTTTCAAAGACAAAGGATATGCTGCCGCATCGATGCGTGACCTCGCACAACTCCTCGGCATAGAGGCAGCCAGTCTGTATTCTCACATCAAGTCCAAAGAAGAAATTCTGCGAAGCCTCTGTTTCGACATGGCAGCCGAATTTCGCAAATCACTGGAAGAGGTAGAAAAGCAAAATGTTTCAGCCAGCGAAAAACTTCGCAAAGGTATTATCGGGCATATCCAGGTAATGGCGAAAGACCTCACCGCCTCTGCTGTGTTCATGAATGAGCACCGGCACTTAAGCCAGCCGTACCTGCGCGATTTCCTGCTGCTTCGGATCAATTATATCAATCGCTTCAAAACCATCATCGAAGAAGGCGTTCGCACTGGTGAATTTAAAAACACCATCGATCGCAAACTTGCGGTGATGACTCTCTTCTCATCCCTCAACTGGATGCCCATGTGGTATGACCCTTCCGGAGGCATCATCGAACCAGTCGAGCTCGGCATTCAGCTTTCCGACATGCTCGTCAACGGCTTGAAACAAAATCAGAAGTAGTACTGTTGTTGCTAACAAGTGTTTGGGTTATCTTTGCAACGCTGAGATTGGATCACTACGCTCAAAGTGAATGCCTTTGATTCGATCCGCTGATCTGGCGATGAATGCGAAATTTGCAGTCGTAGGCCTGAAGCTTGTAGCCTGCAGCTTGCTGCCGCCAACTAAGCCAGCACAAACCCTAAAGTTCGCACAACTTAAATAGATCGCGCCCATGTACGGAGGAGGAAACACATTCGAAGGAGTAAAGACCGACAGCATTGCTCAGGAAGATCCTGAACAACTTGCAGCGTTCGAAGCACGCATTGCGCGTGGAGAAAAAATCGAACCGACCGACTGGATGCCGCAGCTTTATCGCAAGCAGCTGATCCGCATGATCGAGCAACACGCCCACAGCGAAATTATCGGTGCTCTCCCGGAAGGAACGTGGATTACCCGTGCTCCGGGCTTTAAGCGTAAGCTGGCGCTGATGGCAAAAGTGCAGGATGAAGTTGGACATGCTCAGTTACTTTACAGCGCTGCCGAAACGTTAGGCAAAAGTCGTGAGCAGATGATCCAGGATCTCATATCCGGGAAGTCAAAATATTCAAACATCTTCAACTACCCCGCTTTCACATGGGCCGACTCTTGCTTCATTTCATGGCTGGTTGATGCAGGTGCAATTGTGAACCAGCTCGCAAACGCCAAGGGAAGCTATGGACCGTATTGCCGTGCGCTCGACAGAATTTGCGCGGAAGAATCCTTCCATCTTAAATACGGGCACCACTGTGTGATCTATCTCGCTACAGGCACTGAAAAGCAACGGCAGATGTTTCAGGAGGCGATCAATCGATGGTGGACTCCCATGATGCACTTCTTCGGCCCGGCCGATAAAATTTCAACGCACACGGAAGTACTCATGCGGTGGAAAGTAAAAATGTCGACCAACGATGACACGCGCAATCAGTTTCTCGACATGTATGTTCCAAAGATCTGGGAACTCGGCTTCACAATTCCCGATCCAAAGCTGAAAAAGAATTCCGAAACGGGTCGCTGGGATTATACAGAACCCGATTGGGAGGAGTTCAAACGCGTGATCAACGGTGACGGCCCCTGCAACAGAGAACGTCTCGAAGTAAGACGCATTGCCGAAGAACGCGGCCGTTGGGTGAGAGAGGCGTTGAAAGCTCCAAAGGCGGAGTATGTGACTCCGCTAGCTTGAGCTACGAGCTTTGAGCTGCGAGCCACTACTGTCGGGAGAAAGTTTCCGAACCTCAAACCCATCACTTCGATCAAATCTTTTTTTTCGCTCCGGGCCGGGCTGAACCTTGGCCGCACACGCCATTGCCAGACCGAAGCCAAGCTTAGGTCCTCATGAAGCATACCGGAAGATGAAATGCAAAATGCAGGTGAGGGCTACTTTTGAAATTTGTATACAAACCAATGAGTTTGAATCAAATCCGATGATTTTTTCATTTCAAAAATTTCCCCGGACACTAATCGCTGCGAGCTTCAAGCCGTGAGTGTCTCAGAATGCCGGCCATCATACTAAAAATGATTTCATTGCTTAACATTTGCCAGTCAATCGATACCGCTCGAAGCTCGTGGCTAGCAACTCGAAGCTAATTTAAATAGAGGAACGGACCCGCCATGAGTTGAAGCTCTTTCCAGATCGACTTCATGGCGTCAGTGGGAGAACTGAAGTAACTGCGTAGATATACGAGCGTGCTGGAATCTTCGGGAAGCTCATTGTTGAACCACTTAAAAATATCCTCTGCAAGCTGAATCACTTCCGTGCTTGAGTATTTCGGATAATACCTTGCCAGAACATCCAGGGCAACTAGCAGATCGATGTATTTCATAGGCGATGCAACAGTATAAATTTACTGGTTTCCAATCAATTCTTTCTGTTCAATCGGTTGCGAACCTGTATATTTGAGGTTGATCTGCCGATATGAACGAAAAATCTCTTGATCCCAGAGTGAACCGTTTGCCGAAAATAGGCGTGCCCGGTGAAATACTTCCAAAGGCTCCGCTCGATCAGTTCGGCACCTTTGAAGTTTTCGTCCAGCCGAAAGAAGGCAAACCATTTCAACATGAAGGCATCGTGCATGCACCCAATCTCGAAATGGCCTACGTTCTTGGCAAAGAAGCGTTCACACGAAGGTTTCTCTGTATTTCACTCTACGTTGTAGATACCCGACTGGTTTATGTTTCCCCGTTGACCGAGGGTAACCAAAATGTTTACGACATACTTCACGAGGTTCCAGCGCAAGCGGGAGAAAAAGTTCAGTATGAAATTTATCACCTTGTAAAACGTGGAAAACAGCACGTTCACGCGGGCTCGGTTGTAGCAGCATCTCCCCAAGAAGCCATGCTTCTCGCCAAAACTCAGTTCACCAAAGACAAAGTGGTTTAAAATGTTTGGGCTATTCGAACACAAGACATCAGGTTCACCTCGCCCGAAGAAAAAGATCTGTGG
>CBHROW010000379.1:0-5193 GCA_966080355.1 uncultured Chryseosolibacter sp. | reverse complement strand
CAAGAGGATCGCGAGAATCACGTACCCGACAAGCTTATCGAAGAGGCCCGCGTCAATCAACGGGCTTATATGGAGGGCTGGCGTGTTCGCAAAGACGGATCGAAATTCTGGGGAAGTATCACCATCACTTCGCTACACGATGATGACAACAAAGTGATCGGATTCACCAAGGTAACGCGCGACCTGACCGAACGAAAACGCGCTGACGATGCACTCGAGGCGAATGCGCATGAAGTCGAACGAAAAAATCGACAACTGGCACAAATGAACCAGGACCTTGCTTCATTTGCTTACGTATCCAGCCATGACCTTCAGGAACCGCTGAGGAAAATACAGACGTTCGCGACCCGCATCGTGGAGACCGAAGAGCAGACGCTGTCTCCAAAAGCAAAAGATTATTTCCAGCGCATGCAGAATGCTGCGTTTCGGATGCAGACGCTTATCGAAGATCTGCTCTCGTACTCGAGAACGAACACCGAAGAAAAAGTATTCGAGTTGGTTGACCTGGACAACATCCTGGAAGAAGTAAAGGCAGAATTTCGCGAGCGCATCGATGAGAAATCGGCTGAGATTACAAGTGATCCCCTTCCGGAAATTCCGGTCATCAAATTCCAGTTTCGTCAGCTTTTGCTCAACATTCTCAGCAATGCATTGAAGTTCAGCAAATCTGATCGGTCACCGAAAATCCAAATTCGTAGTGATGTTGTGACAGGCAGTTCGATCGACAACGGGCCTGATCATTTAGATCAGAGATTTGCGCATATCGCCATTTCCGATAACGGCATCGGCTTCGATCCTGAACATCGGTTCAAGATCTTCGAAGTCTTTCAACGTCTTCACGGTCGCAATGAATATAGCGGAACAGGGATCGGCCTTGCGATTTGCAAAAAGATCATGGACAACCATAATGGATTCATTCGTGCAGAATCCAACGCAGATGATGGTGCCACATTCCATCTTTATTTTCCTATCGCTTAAAAAAAAGACCGCTTGTACGGATAGCACAAGCGGTCAATCTGTATTCTTGTATTTAACGAACTACCACTTCAACGGCACTTTTACTTGTGTGGTTTCCCATGCAAGTGTCATGGTCCCAGCACCGTTTCCACCGTCAAGGTCGATGGTAAAGGCTTCCACTTCCCCGGTTCCCTTTGATGCGGGAACGTCAACACGCGCAACGTCTTTTGATTGATCGTATTCATAGGCTCCCCAAGTGTCAAGCTTAGAGTTCAGAATAATGGTCCACTTGTCTTGATTTGGAATTGAATAAAGTGTATAGGTACCAGCAGGGACTTTCTTATCGCCAAATGTCACGTCTTTGTAGAGCTTGATCTCTGTAGATTCATTCGCACCCGTCCTCCAAACTTTGCCATAAGCTTCGGTTCCTCCAAGCATGGTTCTTCCTTTCTTTTGGGGCCGGCCGTATACGATCTTCATCACCATTTCCCCTTTCTTTTTTCCACCGGTTCTCAGAATTGAAATGTCAGCTGGGCTGGGGTCGAGTCCATCAAATTTCTGCGCTTCCGCAAATTCAGCGCAGATCAGCATCATCACAACGATTAACAAAAGGTTATTGAGTTTTTTCATAAGTGTTGTTTTTTTTGTAAGTCAAAAGTACAACGCGTTGTCTGAATTTTGATTTTTCAAATCCAGCCAAGCGTATACAAATTAGTTCAAATTCTGGATTAGCCGCGAACCGTTCATAACCTAATATCATGAACGGCATCTTCACCCGTTCGAACTACACGCTTTCACACACCAGCAGCAGCTTCCATCGCCATTAAGGTTATTTTGCTAATTTTATTGGAGAATGAAATGGAACTGCCCAACTGGGCATTTCACGTAAATAACAACCTCACCCCATCATGACAGACTCCCCGCTTGCCAAAGACAATCCAAACCTTCTGGTGTTTTTACCGATGCTGTATACAGTTTGGTCCGATTCTGTACTCACAGCCTCGGAGATCGACACGATCGAAAAGGCACTGCGTGATCAAGTCTGGATGAAGCCGGAAGAAAAAAAGCTTCTCCTTCAACAGATCGACCCCGCTAAACCACCAACCGCGACACAACTGAAATCCTGGCTTGCCGAAATCCAGCAACTTCCGCTTACATCCAATCAGCCTTTGAGCCTGGTGGAGATAGGCTTGCAACTCGCGAAATCGAAAACCAAAAACGGCATCAAACCTCTTCCGCCTGATTTTATTTCCAGCCTGCAGACGCTCGAAGACAGACTCTCGGCCACCAATCGCGAATCTGGCTACGCATTTTTAACGGAAAACCGCCTTACGCAAACCGGGAACCGTACAACTCAATTTACATTCAACGTTGAGGCTATGCGCAAACTTCTCGATGGTGACACTGCAGCGGTGATCGAGCGCGTGAAAAAAATGATCAGCGAGCCAAAATTCAAAAGACCGGAATCCGGACAACTCGGTGAATACCGTGAAAAGGTGCTTGAATGGTCGAAACACCTCGCCTCGCTGGGGATGGGATCTATGGCTTATCCAAAAACATGTGGGGGCCAGGACGACATGGCCGGCTACTTCGCGGTGATGGAGACCCTGAGCTACCACGACCTTAGCCTCGTTGTTAAGTTCGGTGTGCAATTCGGTTTGTTCGGAATGAGTGTCTTCTTCCTGGGCACCGAAAAACATCACCTGAAATACCTCAAGGATATTGGAACGCTGGATCTACCGGGATGTTTCGCGATGACTGAAACGGGTCACGGCTCTAACGTGAAGGGTATACGCACAACAGCCACCTATCGCCATTCCGACAAAACGTTCATCATTCACACACCTGACGAAGATGCGAGGAAAGAATACATCGGCAATGCTGCGCTTCACGGCCGAATGGCTACCGTGTTTGCAAAACTGATCATCGATGGAACAGATTATGGCGTGAGTGCTTTTCTGGTTCCGCTGCGCGAGCAAAATGGAAAAACTTTGCCGGGCGTGACAATAAAAGATTGCGGCAGAAAAATGGGCTTGAACGGAGTCGATAATGGCGTGATCTACTTCGACAATGTTGTGATCCCGCAAGAAAATATGCTCGACCGTTTTGCGTCTGTGAATGATCAGGGGAAATTCGAAAGCCCGATCAGCAGCGACAACCGGAGGTTCTTTACGATGCTGGGAACATTGGTTGGCGGGCGAATTGGTATTCCGCGATCAGGACTCAGCGCTTCAAAAACTGCGCTCAACATCGCGATACGTTATTCCGATCAGCGAAAGCAGTTCGGCCCGGAAGGTGGAAGCGAGGTTCCCATTCTCAACTATCAGACTCACCAACGGAGGCTAATGCCATTGCTCGCCCACGCCTATGCCTTTCACTTCGCACTCCAATATCTCACGCAACGGTTCCTTAAGCGCACGGAGAAGGAAATGCAGGAGATCGAAGCGCTTGCTGCCGGACTTAAAGCACTCTCTACCTGGACCACGACTCAAACCATCCAGGAATGCCGTGAATGCTGCGGAGGAAAAGGATACCTCTGGGAAAATCGTATGTCGGACCTGAAGAACGATACGGAGATCTATACCACATTCGAAGGCGATAATACAGTGCTGATGCAACTCGTGGCGAAAAGTAAGCTCACCGAATTCAAACAGGAGTTCAGCAACATCAACGTATTCGGTATTCTCAATTATTTCGCTGACCAGGCAAAAACAGCTATCGCAGAGAAAAACCCGATTGCCGTTCGCAACACAGACGAAGATCATCTTCTCGATCCCGCATTCCATCTTCAGGCGTTCGAATACCGTGAACGATCGATGGTGAGCGCTGCTGCGCGAAGGCTTAAATCATATATCGATGACGGCATGGATTCGTTCGATGCCTTCAACGAATGTCAGCATCATCTGGTGCACGTGGGATTCGCCTATATCGAACGGGTGGTGCTTGAGCAATTTCAACTCAAGCTCGCCAGTGTTAAAGATGAACAACTTCACATGGTGCTCTCCCGTCTTTACCAGTTGCACGCCCTTTCCGTTATCGAGAAAAATAAGGGATGGTATCTCGAAAGCGGTTATATGGAAGGCGTAAAAACAAAAGCGATCCGAAAACTTGTCGACCGGCTCTGCGGAGACGTTCGCTCAGAAGCCGTTCCGCTTGTGAATGCATTCGGTATTCCCGAGTCGTGCCTTGCTCCGATCGTCAATTAGTCATCAGGCCATCAGGGATTAGGAATCAGGAATCAGGAATTAGGAATTAGAGAGCGCGATGCGAACCCCATCCTGCATTCCAAAAAATTGTTCTGACTAATCCCCGATGCCTCTTGCCCAATTACCAATTCCCGATTTTCAAACGAATGCACAAACTAATGAACGCTAGTTACGGGTAGAAAAAATGAGCAGACACTTGTTCAGGTGGGTGGCGCTGTTAATTTCGCATGAAACAACCACATGCTGATGAAACGTCTCCTATGTTTTGGGCTCACTGCGATTGCCTTGGTTTCATTCAATTCGCCTTCTTTTGCTGCTGATCAGTCCGTCCAAAACGATTCGGGCGTTACTGCGTGGATGTTGACATCAACCGCGCTGGTGCTGCTGATGATCCCAGGCCTCGCCATGTTTTATGGCGGACTTGTTCGAACAAAAAACGTACTCGGCACCATGATGCACAGCTTTACCGCAATGGGTATCATGACCGTGCTGTGGGTAGTGTTCGGATACAGTATGGCGTTCGGCACCAACGTACTTGGAGGATGGTTTGGATGGAGCAACGATTATTTTTTACTCCAGGGGATTGACAACAGCATCATGTCAGCTGGAATTCCAGAATACGTATTTTCGATGTTCCAGGCAAAGTTCGCTATCATCGCACCAGCATTGATCGCTGGAGCTTTTGCAGAACGGGTCTCATTCAAAGGTTATTGTTTTTTTATCGCGCTGTGGGGCCTTCTCATTTACAATCCAATTTGTCATTGGGTCTGGGCTTCCGATGGATTTCTCTACAACCTTGGTGCAAAAGGTGCGATCGATTTTGCGGGAGGAACAGTTGTGCACATCTCAGCCGGTGTAAGCGGACTTGTTGCTGCCATTTATCTTGGTGCGCGAAAGTCGCATCCTCACTTGCCGATGCGCCCTAACAATCTTGTGATGACGCTGATCGGAGCGGGTCTCCTTTGGGTCGGATGGTTTGGTTTCAACGCGGGGAGCAGCATCTCGAGCGGACTCAGCACTGCCCAGGCGC
>CBHROW010000378.1:0-5208 GCA_966080355.1 uncultured Chryseosolibacter sp. | reverse complement strand
CACGGTAAGGTCAACTACAGATACATCAGCAACCGGAACGCGGAATGACATACCGGTTAGTTTTCCTTTTAATTCTGGAATAACCAGGGCAACCGCTTTAGCTGCACCGGTGGAAGAAGGGATAATATTAGAAAAACCACCACGGCCACCTCTCCAGTCTTTGGCAGAAGGACCATCAACAGTCTTTTGTGTGGCAGTAACAGCGTGCACGGTGCTCATCAAACCTTCCGCGATACCAAACTTGTCGTTCAATACTTTGGCGATAGGAGCCAGGCAGTTGGTGGTACAGGAAGCATTGGATACAATGGTATGCTGTGCAGTAAGTTTCTTATTGTTTACACCCATGACAAACGTGGGCGTATCATCTTTAGCAGGAGCAGAGAATACTACCTTTTTAGCTCCGGCAGCAATATGTTTTTGGCCATCGGCCTTGGTCAGGAATAAACCGGTGGATTCAATGACGATTTCAGCGCCAACTTCATTCCACTTTAGGTTAGCAGGATCTTTTTCAGCAGTTACCCTGATTTTTTTTCCATTCACGATGAGGTGACCATCTTTCACTTCTACCGTGCCGTCAAATCTTCCGTGGGTAGAATCATATTTTAACATGTAGGCCATGTAGTCCGGCTCTACTAAGTCATTAATACCTACTATTTCAATGTCTTTGCGCTGGAGGGCAGCTCTGAAAGCGAGACGACCAATGCGACCGAATCCGTTTATTCCGACTTTAGTCATGATGATAGATTGTTTAAAATTTTCGATGTCAAAAATATGCTTCCTGGCTGCCAAAACCAATGAAATGACAGAGGTTATATTAACTTTTTTAGCGGTTACGTTTGCAAATGCAGTTCCTCGCTTTATCTTTGCGGCTCGAAAAAATAAGACGGTCTGTTCGTCTAGGGGTTAGGACACCAGATTTTCATTCTGGTAACACGGGTTCGATTCCCGTACGGACTACCAGAAGAAAGACCGGGATTTTCTCGGTCTTTCTTTTTAGAATCCGCCTCAAATCCTTTCAAAACGTGGATAACTTCATTCTCACGGGCGGTTCGACACTTGCCATTTCCGATGATCAGATTTTCAGGGAAGATTGAACCAATGAGTTTCTGTTTGTTGGGTGCACTAGCAAGTCTATCTTAGCTATTACAGCTTACACGAGATGTATCGTCTGGTGGATATTCTCGTTTGTTCGAATGTTAGATTGCGAAATTCTAATCGCTCGAACTCCTAACCCATCGCACCTCAAATTGATCGAATCGGATTTGATGAGGTTAGATCGTTGCCCTGTTTCACCACCTCATTTACAAGCGCTTCAAAATCATCTTTTCTGCTCCTGTGGTTGGTGATCGCCACACGAATTGCATATTTGCCATGAATGAGTGTGTAAGAAGGCGCAAATGTACCATCAACATGCATGGTCATGAGAATCTCTTTATTAACATGATTGAGGCGGTCGAGATCCATTTCGGGATTGATATACCTGAAGCAAACAATGTTCATCGATACGGGAGCCAGCAACTCCAAACAACTCTTTTTTTCAACGAGGGTTTTCAGATGTTGCGCCTGCGCCAGATTCTGCCTCACCATTCTGCGATATTTTGCCACACCATTTTCGCGCAGCATCATCCACACCTTCAGACTTCTAAAACTCCTTGAAAGCTCAAGGCCGAGCTGGTGCGGATCATGCGTGCTGCTCATGATCCCGCGATCATGATTGAAAAGATAGTTTGCGTGATATCGAAATGCATCCTCGTGAATATTTCTATCTCTCACCAGGAAACAGCCTACATCGTAGTTCACATAGAACCATTTGTGAAAGTCAAATGCCAGGCTGTCCGCCAACTCCAGCCCTGCAAGCTTTTCTGAAAACTCAGGCAGCAGCTTCGGCACTGCACCAAAAGCTCCATCAACATGGAACCACATTTTTTCTGCACGGGCAATTTTTGCGAGTGAAGCGAGGTCGTCAATTGCACCGGTATCTACAGTACCGGCATTGCCAACTATACAAAATGGTTGCAGGCCTCGTTCTCTATCTTCATCAATCATCCCTTGCAGTGTTTGAATCTGGATCTCAAAATTATTGTCAACGGGCACTTTCCGGTAATTCGCTGTACCCACGCCAATCAACTCGACTGCTTTCTCGATGCTGCTATGTGTACTGCTCGAGGCATATACAACTAACCCGCTTCTCATGCCTTCTTTGCGCACGAAATTAAAATGGTGATTACGAGCTACCGTTAGCGCTGTAATGTTGGCAAGAGATCCACCCGTTGTGAGAAGCCCCGAAGCTCCTGCCGGAAAGCCGAACAACCGAATCATCCATTGAATTACTTGCTTTTCCATGTGCGTGCTGGCCAAGTCCCCAAAGGGGGAATTTGAATTCATGGCTGATGCAAGCATGTCAGCAAACACGCCAGCGATCGATCCGCTGCCTTCTACCCATCCCCAAAAGCGCGGATGTACACTACCTTTCGCGAAAGGAAGGACGAATTCTTTAAACTGATCGTAGAGTGTTCGCAGGTCGATGGGCTCCTCGTTTAATGGCGTTTTATAAAATTGGTGGACAGAGGGTGGGAGCGGCTGCCATACTTTCTTATTACGAATATTCTTCAGGTGATCGATCACATCATCCAGCATGCGATGACCAATTTGATGCACGTCATTCCAATCTTTTGGGTCCAACGTTTCCTCTGCTTGATTCATTTGCTTACTGCATTAAGAGCCTGTCACAAAGAAATGTTTTTTCCAAAATGTTGTGAGGCGCAGATTTTACAATTTTGATCGGATCAGTTTACATTATTAATGTTAAAAATGGATCGGTCAGAATCGCGTGGACCTGTTGAAGGCGCTTGTTATTCGATGGCATGTTGATGTTGCTTTAAAAAGGATTCATCCGGCTGAGCGGTAAATTTATTCTCTGATCACAAACCGGATAAACCGAACCTTATCTGGCGTAGGTTAAAGCTGATTGCGCGTATGTCTCACCAGAACGTTTTTTCGTTTCTTCGTAAACAAATCACAGACATCAACATCATGGCGAAGAAAGGTCAATCGATCACCAATATTTTGACGCATGAGACCATAACCTGGCTGGCAACCTCCAAGGATACGAACGGAGAATTCTTACAATTCGGACTGTTGGTACAGCCGTCTGGCATGGCAGCGACCAAACACGTCCATCCGAATCAGGACGAACTGTTCGAGATCAAACGAGGAGAGTTGACACTTGAAGTGGACGATGAGATACATCACTTGAAAGCTGGCGATACCATCACCGTTCCAAAAGGAACACCGCATCAGTGGTGGAACAAGTCGGAAACAGATGTCGTGTACATGCACCTGACCTTTACGCCTGCGAGCGTCACCGAAATTTTTTTCGAACAGTTTTTTGGCGCTTGTAATGACGGCAGAAATAACGAAGACGGAAGTTATAAATTTTGGCAGGCAATGGCAGGAATCAACTACTATGACATTTACAATGCGAAGCCGCCAATCATTGTTCAAAAGTTGTTAGGTGCTGTGCTTGGACCTTTCGCACGAATGGCGGGATTTAAGCGGTTTGATCCCCGCTATAGTGATCCCGATGACGAAAAATTGTTATTTAAATCCGGTATATGATACTTCAAGTCGTAGTTGCCGCAGTATTTTTTACAGCTGGCTTATTAAAAGTTGTCCGCTCCAAGGAGATGCTTTCTCAGGGAATGGAATGGGCCAGAGCGGTGCCTGCCCTCCAGATTAAACTGATCGGGCTTCTCGAATTAGTCGCCTCGATAGCGCTGGTGTTGCCGGCCTTCTTTGGCAGCGGCCAATTCGCGGTACTCGCTTCTGCATCTTGTTTGACTTTGCTGATGGTGATGGCCGGGGTATTTCACTTCAAAAGGAAGGAGTTCAAATCGGTCTCGATCAACCTCGGCTTGTTGGTGCTTTGTTTATTGATCGTTGCCGATTGGTTTTCATGAACCGAAGACATCATGCACGTTCACTCCCTTCAACGGATTATCGCTTCAGCTTTGAGGGACTGAACCCATATTTATTTTTGAACGCGGACGAAAAATGATTTGGGTTCTTGTACCCGATGATTGCCGCCACTTCAGCTACGAACATTCCCTGATCCTCTATTAATTTTCGCGCATGTGCCATCTTCAGATCGCTGATGTATTCGAATACGGTCAGACCGAATTCATGCTTGAAGCATTTCATCAGCTTCGTTTCATTGATACCGAATGAACGAGCTAGGGATACCAGCGAATGATCTTCTGTGAAACGCTTATCCAGGTGGTCGCGAACGGCTACCATGAGATCACGGTCGCGTTTGGAAATTTTGCCGGTTTCTTCCGAATCACCGGGTTGAAAAAGACTTTTCAGGTGAAACACCACAAATTGTTGAAAGCTCGCTTCAATAAACATTTTTCCCAAACTACCGGAGAGCGGGTTCGTCATGATGTTGTGAATGGCCTGATGTTGCAGCGGATGTGTAAGCGAATGAGGTGTGCCAAGGACAATCTCATTGCTTAAAATTTTGAATTTGAGGTCGTCTGACCAGCGTTCTTCTTCAGGCAAAAGATTGGTGAAGTATTCTTTATCGACAATAAAGTGAAGGTAGTAGAAAGGCTGATGTGCGTTCGTGCGATGTACATAATCTCGCCACGGATCAAAAATGAAGTTTTGGTCTCCTTTTTCAAGCCGAACCCCACCTTCAAGTTTGTCATCCAAAGTCTGTGTCGTGCCTTGAAGGTAGACGCAGCTTTCGACTGTGGTTGACACGGAAGATTGCATCGTTCTTGCAACTATGTCGTGTGTAAATTCCCCTTGAACATGCCGTATCGAGAACTTCTCCATGAAGAGATCCCTCACTACGAATTCACTGGTCTCTTTCAGCAGTCCTGCATCGGCAGATGCTTTGGCTGTTTCGGTCGAATCCAGAAACTCGCCCATTGGAATATTGCGAATGTCCGGAGTCGCGTTGATCGGATTTTCTATGGTGACGTAGTTATGTTTCATTGTTGCACGTATATTCTTCATGACTTCGCGTACTCACGCTTTAACGGCTACAGCGCAATTTTGTGACGGAAAATATCACAAATTCTTCGCGTCATAAACACACGTCCAGATTTTACAAATAGTCATGAAGCGTTTTTTGAAAATTACATTGAAAGTTCTGTTCGGTCTGGCTGTACTGGTCGGTATTTTTTTGATCTATGTACAGTT